>PKZO01000055.1 GCA_003133125.1 Acidimicrobiaceae bacterium
ATGCCATCGTAAATCCTGCCCGTAAAAGAATTGTTGGAAGCGTTAGGGCCAAAGCGCTCATAAGTGCGTTGTTGCCCCTTACGGTACTCGTGCTGGTCATCGTGTCAAGTCTCTTCCTTCAGTCGCGTGAAAGAACCGAACGGAACACCGATCGTGCCATATCGCTCGTCAATAGCACTAGTGCGGCGGTCCTTGTGGATGCGTTGAATGGTGAAACGAGCGTACGGGGCTACGCACTGACCGGCGATGCAGTGTTTCTCCAGCCGTATAGCTTCGCGCTCAGCCATCGGCTCAAGGACGAGCTGGCGCTACGAACGGCCGTGATTGCTTCGGATACCCACGCGCCTATTCGCACGATCTTGACTCTGGTCGCCTCCAAGTTTTCCGAACTCAACCAAGTGCGCGAACTCGCCGCTTCTGGTGCGACGAGAGCGCAACTGCTTGGACCTCTGAAGGTTGGAAAGATCACTATGGACAAGTTGCGATCACAAATCGCCCGCTTGGAAACCTTTGAGAATGCGAAGGAACTCGTCAGGAAGGGACAGATTGCTACCCTCGAAGATCAGGTCACCGCGGGCGAGCTCGCAGGCTTGTTCCTCAGCATCGTAGGGTGCGTGCTGGGAGCCGTCTATTTCTCGCGCAAAATCACACGACGCCTCAAGGCGGCCGTGCGTAACGCTCGACACCTTGGTCGCGGCGAACCACTAGTTTTCGCTGATTCGTCAGGGGACGAATTTGATGATATGGATGCAGCGTTGAAGACCGCTGAGTTGCAACTCCTAGTTAGTTCCAAGGAAGCATCGACATCGCTCGACGCGATGACGAGTGCCCTTGAGCGCAGTCGGCATGCGGAAGAGGTGATGAAAATCGCCGAGTCTCAGCGGGTAATCGCCGAGGAGGGGCGTCTCGCGGCGGAAGTTGACCGTGAGAAAGTGGAATCCCAATTGCATCAATCGCAGCGTTTGGAAAGCCTTGGGCAACTTGCTGGGGGAGTGGCGCACGACTTCAATAATCTCCTTGCGGTGATAATGAACTACGCATCTTTCGTTGGCGAGGAACTGGCTACGAGCGCATCATTGACGTTGGACCAAAAATGGGATGGCACCATTGAGGACGTCCACCAGATCCAAGTTGCGGCAGAGCGCGCCAGCCAACTCACCCACCAGCTTCTCTCCTTTGCGCGAAGAGAGGTCGTGCAACCGCGCGAACTGGACCTTAATGACGCCATCGCGCGGATGGAGCAGATCCTTCGTCGCGCGATTGGTGAGCACATGGAACTCGTCTTTGACTTGTGTGATGAGGACGCGATCGTGATTGCCGATCCTGGTCAGATCGAACAGGTAGTGCTCAATCTCGCAATCAACGCACGTGACGCAATGCCCGCTGGGGGTACCTTGTCGGTAAAAACTTCGATGCGAACCATTACGAGTGACGAAGAGGACCTCGTCGGTGTCCCGACAGGTCTTTACGTTTCTGCTCGAGTAAGCGACAACGGAACGGGCATGCCCGAAGAGGTCCGGGACCGCGCCTTCGAGCCGTTCTTTACCACCAAGCCAAAGGGCGAGGGTTCTGGCCTGGGACTCGCCACCGTTTACGGGATCGTCAAGCAGGCGGGCGGGCAAACCAAGATCTATAGCGATGAGGGCGTTGGGACGACTATTACTATCCTTCTGCCTGCCGTTGACCACGAATCGGCGAGTGCCACTGTGGACAGCGCCACTAGCGCCAATGAATCGTTGGAAGGAACAGAGACAATACTTGTCGTCGACGACGAAGAAGCACTGGGTGAGGTGGCGAGGAGGATCCTGGTCAGGAGCGGCTACACGGTGCTGGCCGCCTCGAGCGGGATGCAAGCCATCGAGCTGGCCTCGACGTACGCTGGAACCATTGACCTACTTCTCACAGACGTCGTCATGCCGGTAATGCAAGGACCTGCTGTTGCCCGGGAGGTTCGCAAGCTTCGACCGGACGTGAAGTTGCTCTACATGTCTGGACACGCACTGCCCGTGCTCGAAGCTGAGCGGATGTTGGGTACGACGTTTCTACTCGTCGAAAAGCCGTTCGATCGAAAGACGTTGTTGAAGAGCGTGCGGCGAGTTCTGGATAATGTCGGTTGAGCCCAAGACCGTAAGGGTCGTCATAATTGACGACCACGAGATGATCCTTCAGAGCATTGTTCAACTGCTTTGTGCAGATCCTCAGTTCGTCGTTGTCGGTACGGCCCTAACGGCAACGGAAGGTATCGAGGTCAGTGAGGCGCAACGTCCTGACGTCATCATTATTGATTACACGCTCCCAGACATGAACGCACCTGAAGCGATCCTGCTGCTTCGAGAGAAAGTGCCCGAAGCGAAAATCGTGACGCTGTCAGGCTCGGAACGGCCGGGTGCGTTCTACGCATCGCTACGTGCGGGAAGTTCTGCCTGGGTGCGCAAGACTCGGGCGATCCAGGAACTTCGTGACGCGGTGTTGAACGTCGCTCAGGGTCACCCGGTCGTAAGTGAGGAATTGGATTCACTTCCGCAGCTCGACGAGCTCGTGCTCTACTTCCAACCTATTGTTGAATTGGAGAGCGAGCGAGTCGTCGGACTTGAGGCACTCGTTCGCTGGCAACACCCCCGCCGAGGGCTGATTTACCCGAGTTCCTTCCTCCCTCTGGCCGAGGAAAGCGGCTTCATTAATGAAATTGACAAATGGTGCGTGCACCATGCTGCGTTTCAGTTATTGGAGTGGCAGCAGCGTTTTCGAGTTGATCCACCATTGTGGTTGAGCGTAAACGCGTCGGCCAGTGACTTCTTCGACGCGGGTCTCTTCGAGCTCGTTTCACGGACAATTGCCGAAATGGGTCTCGCACCGGAGACTTTGATACTCGAGCTCACCGAATCGGTTCTACTGGACGATTCTGAACAATGCCTCCAATTCCTTATGCAATTACGCGAACTCGGGGTGGGACTAGCTCTGGATGATTTCGGCACGGCCTTTTCTTCGCTTTCGTATCTGCGTCGGTTCCCCTTCAATCATTTGAAGCTTGATATTTCCTTCACGGCCGAAGTACTCACTTCCACGCGTACTCTGCTACTGGTAGAAGAGATTTGTCACATGTCAAGGACAATGGGCATGCGAAGCATCGCTGAAGGTATTGAACAGCCCGAACAGGTGGAAGTACTAAAGAGCGTCGGTTGTGAATTTGGCCAGGGTTACTTGATTTCAAAGCCGTTGCCCGCCCAGGAGTGCGAGCGGTTCCTCGCGGCTCATACCAGAGTTTTGCAATGACGGCGCGGCCACAAATTTCTGACGATGCCACTGCGAGTATCGAGTCGTAGCATCCCGAAGGAATTCAGTGCTCAGACTCAAACCCGGCCAGGCGCCACGCCTACGTTGTGATTCACTTCATTATTGAAGCGGGCGATGATCTCGCGGGGCTGGAAGTGTATGTCAAGAGGCCAGAGTGTTGCGTGCCAACGACTTGCACGACACGCAAGAGGTTCGGTGAGCCTTAAGCGACGAGTCGCTTCGCTGTTCGGAGCAGTGCTGGAGTTCGGCGCAGAAGTCTTGTTCTGCTCACTCCGAGCGTCACTTCGAAAGCAACGTCGTCAGCAACGCGAACCCTATTCGAATAATGAAGTCTTCGAAGTTGATGAAGGTAAGTCAAACTCTTTAGGCGGCGTAACAACTAGTTCGAGGTGTCTTCGTGCCGATCGAGTCGGTTGACGCGGGGCCGCATCGGGGAGTCACGGTGAGTACCGTGCCGCTCCAAACAAGCGTGAAGTACGGTGCCCCCGATGGCCACGACTGCATGATTGGCGCGCCGTTGGGATTTGAGGTTGCCCACGTGGTGCCCGCTCCAGGTGGCTTGCCGTTATCCGAGTAGTACGTCACGATCGCAGTTTCCACTGACGAGAAGTCGGCTTCGCAGGCTGAAATCTGCGCCTGCGCAACGATGTCGACAGCGCCCGTCGGCATCGACAGCGTGGTGGATGAACCACCGGTCCCAGAACTTGGCAGGCCCGTGCCGGTCAAACTTTCGATGGAAGGGGCCATCATGATGCCCAGAATCATCACGACCAGGAGAAGCGAGATCAACGAAAAACCCGTTCATCGAGGTCACGTCGTGGGTACTGGATGTCATGGGCCCGCTTCACTCGTTGTCGTCAATCGTACTTTCGTGTATCTCGCCGTCGAGCAACGCTGACGCGGTTCAAGAATGACAACGCAGTCGTCAACTGTTCAAATAGGGACAATCCACTTTCAATTTCCACGTTGTTCGCTCGTTCCTGCGGGCGCGTATGGCTCGTAAGACTCAGCCGAAAGCGACTCGGTCCCGTGGTCAGTTGCGATGAATCGATCGCACCCCGTCGAGCGCGTCGGGCGAACTTGAACCAGACACGGCGCACGAATTACCCACACGCATGAAGGAAACCGCTCGGATCCGTCGGAAACGTCTTTAAGCGAACCATCTAAAGATGCGACACGCAAAGCGCGCCGCCTGCTACAGTGATGTCAGTGAGTGACATCACTCACTTCTTCGGGATTCTTCTCCTGGAGTGACCAACTGGAGGTAGTTCATATGCAGGTTTTCGTTACTGGAGCGTCTGGATGGATCGGCTCGGCCGTCGTCCCCGAGCTCATTGGCGCGGGCCACCAAGTCGTCGGCCTCGCTCGTTCCGAGTCGTCAGCGGCGGCGCTGCGTCTAGCCGGTGCCCAGGTCCAACTTGGTACCCTCGACGACCTGGACGTTCTTCGCGACGCCGCGAGCGACGCCGACGGCGTCATTCACCTCGCCTTTAAGCACGACCTCGCCTTCTCGGGTGATTTCCAGGGCGCCGCCGACGCGGACCGGCGAGCCGTCGAGGCCTTTGGCGATGTTCTTGCGGGCTCTGAGCGGCCGTTCGTTCTCGCCTCCGGACTCCTCGGGTTGACGCCGGGACGGGTGGCGACTGAAGTCGACGGCCACGATGCTGACCCCGCGTTTGCTGGCGTCGGACTGGACACTCGACGGGGTACGGCCGAACTGGTTTTGTCCTTCGCCTCGCGCGGTGTGCGCTCGTCGATCGTGCGGCTTCCTCCGACCAATCACGGCACCGGCGACAACGGGTTCATGGCCACCATCGTTAACATCGCGCGCGACAAGGGAACGTCTGTCTTCATCGGCGACGGACTTAACCGGTGGCCCGCGGTGCATCGACTTGACTCGGCCACGCTCTTTCGACTCGCGCTCGAGAAGGCGCAAGCGGGAACGACCTTGCACGCTGTCGGCGAAGAAGGTGTAGCGATCCGCGACGTCGCTGAAGTCATCGGTCGACACCTGGACGTGCCAGTGGCGTCGATCACTCCAGAAGAGGCAGGCGAGCACTTCACGTGGCTCGCGAGATTCCTCGCCATTGACGGACCGGCCTCGGGTGCGCGCACACAAGAACTTATGGGCTGGCGACCAACGCACGTGGGACTGATTCGCGACCTTGATGAGGGCCACTACTTCCACGCGTAACGATTCCAGACTCTTCGAGGTGGCCGACGCCAGCCACGTCGCGACTGAGGTGAGAAAGGGAGGAACTCATCAAGTTTGACGTGGCTGGCATCGTTTGAGGGATGGTTGCCGGCCTCGGAAGGTTCAGGCCGGTTCGCTAAGTACACCATCCTCGTTCTTGGCACGCCGACGAGCGACTCGCGCGGAGGCCTTGGCTGGTTCGGCCTCCAGCTCAGGCTGCTGCACGAATGACGTCGTCGATCGCAACTTTTCGCGGCCACCGTGCCCGATGGCTCTGATGAAATGTGCGACGACGGGTGTAGTGAAGACGAGTTTGGGTCGTGTCACGAGGCTCGTCGCGTGGACTCTGAAACGGGCTGCTTTGAGAGTCTCGAATGTCGCCACAAGCAGTATTGAAAGCGCGGCGAAAAGTATCGCGTTTCGGCTGACGAAGACGTACGTTGAGACCCACCAGGAACCCGGTGCTGGTCGTCTGAATCGGTACCAGGGCACGACCATCACGGCCGCGGCGGCGACGGCCGTTCGGCTGAGCGCGTGATGCCAACCCATCTCGATGGGGACGAGAAGAAGGAGCGAGGCGAAGACGAAGTAATGGTCCCATGCGATCGGGGCGCCCACGACGCTGGCAATGAGTGCGACCAGCGTTGAAGAAAGCTCGAAGCCTTGACGCCAGAGGGTTCGAGCGGCCATGAGTCCGACAATCACGACCAGCAAGAAGACGGTTACGGACTCAAAGGTGGTGGGAGGAATTCGAAATGGAGCTCGAAAGAGAAAGTCAACGAGACTCGAGCTCGCCGCTGCTTGCGTGCCTCCCCTGAAGTGTGCGAGTTCGCCGCCGCCCAAGAGTTCCTTGGAGAAGAAGTAGGACACGCTCTTGGGCCACAGTATCCAAGCGAGACCTGTCGTCGCGACGGCGGTGACAGTCGCGTTGATGGCCGCTCGCCACTGGCGTCGCAGGAGAAAGATGATGATAAAGACACCTGGGTAGATCTTGAAGGCAGTCGCAAGGCCAACGAGGATCCCCTTGGTCTTGCCACGAATCAACAGACTGTCGAGAGCGACGAGCAAGAGAAGGAAAGTCCCGGTTTGGCCCCAACTGAGATCTTCCAGCACCGGGGGAAATAGTGCGACGGAAAGTACCGCCATCCAACACGCGACGGCGAGACTCCAGGTGACGCTTTGGTGTAGGAGGTACTTCAAGCCAGCAAAGATCGTTCCCACCAAAGCGGCGAGACTGAAAATCGTCCACACTAGAGGCACCAGTGACTGGCCGATCCAAAGGATTGGCCAGAAGAGCAGAACGGCCCCGGGGGGATAGGTAAAGGCTTCCTTGTCGAAGGGGACGTAGATGTTTCCCGTGGATTGGAGGTCGCGAAGGTTCGCCAGTCGCCCCAGGAGATCAGAGAACGTACCGACATGGGGCGCCACGAGGTGAGTCACCGCAATTGACGTGGCGAGCACTGCGAGCAATCCGACAGCCATTGTTGCCGTTGCGTACCGACGCCCGGCAGAAACGATCCAATCCATGGCTTCTTCTAACACTGTGGAAGTCTCAGACTTCAAATTAAGGAATCCCTAAGGACTAGGTAAAGGCAAAGGAGGAACTGGCTTGGAAAATCATGTGTTCTGTGCGACAGCGTCTAATGATCACAAAGAATCCTGGCGACCACCAGGAATTCTAATTCGACCGGGTCTTCGTACGACGAGGC
>PKZO01000039.1:0-245 GCA_003133125.1 Acidimicrobiaceae bacterium
TCGACCGCCAAATCGTGGTGCCGTTGCCCGACCTCGACGAACGACTACCCATCCTCCAAGTCCACGCCAAGGAAAAACCGCTCGATCCCACCGTCAACTTGGCGATGGTCGCCCGCGGAACGCCGGGCATGAGCGGTGCCGACCTCGCGAACCTGGTCAACGAAGCGGCCCTGCACGCCGTTCGGCGCAACTCGATCACTATCGGCATGGAGGACTTCGAAAACGCCCGCGACCGCGTGCTCATG
>PKZO01000039.1:319-552 GCA_003133125.1 Acidimicrobiaceae bacterium
CTCCTCGTCTACGGCGACCTCTCGACGGGCGCTGCGGACGACCTGCAGCGCAACACCGAACTGGCCCGGCGCATGGTTCGCGAATGGGGCATGTCCAAAGAGATCGGACCCATGGCCTGGGGTTCGAACAACCAAGTCTTCCTCGGTGAGGACCTCATGCACACCCGCGACTACTCGGACCACACCTCCCAGATCATCGACGACGAGGTCGAAAGGATCCTGCGTGAACAAGA
>PKZO01000039.1:590-36403 GCA_003133125.1 Acidimicrobiaceae bacterium
CGCCCGTTGCGCCGGTTCCAGCGGCGCCCACCTGGCAGCCGCCTACCCTACCCGCCGTCTAGGGGCGAGACGACCACCACGCCCGCGGGAGTGGTGGGCAGCGTGAGCGAGACGAGCAGTGCCGAGCGTGAACCAGTGACGAGCAGCGTCTGACCCTTCAGGGTGCTCAGTGCACCAAAGACGCTCAAGACGCGTTCGGTCGCCTCGGGCGCCAGCTGGACCTCGCCGGTCTGCTTGTGCCCGCGCGGACCCGGGATCGTCGTGAACGTCACCTTCAGCGTGCGCGACGAGGTGTTGGTCACGTTCGCGGCGTCAAAGCCCTTGCCCGTGAAGTCCGCGACGATGAAGTCGTCCGAGGGCGCCACAAGCGACGAGAGCGCGCTACCCAAGGTGCTACCCGTGACGAGCGACATCGACACCGGGGCACTCGCCTTCACGCGCACGCTCGCGTATCCCGCGGCCGGAATCGCCGAATTGGGTGTGATCACGATGTCACCGCTCGCGTAAGGAGCGATGGTGAGATCCTGGGGGGCCACCGTGTAATTCGCCACCATGACGTTGGCGACGACTTCGACGCTTTCACTGCTCGGATTGACCACGCGGATCTGGGACCTTGCGTTATTGACCGTGGTCACCGCGGGAAACCACGCTGACCTCGTGAGTGTCCTCTGTCCCTGAGCGAAGGATGTCACCGATCCAGACTCCTGTACGCCGTTGATGACTATCGAGCCACGAAGAACGCGCACGCGCACGCCGATGTCTGCGGTGTTCACAATCTGGCTACCAAGGTTGATCACGGTCTGATCGTGGGCTCCCACGGCCAAGCCCTGAAAGGGGGCGGGGGCAGAGTAGCCACTCGGCGAGTAGGTCACGATGTTAAAGACCGCGGGCGTGGCGGTTGGATTGTAGATACTAAGGCCCGCGGTCGAACCAACGGTCGTGTCAAAGCCACTCGCGTACCAGTTGGTGGTCCCCGAAGAGACGCACGGGGCTTCGGCACTCGAGTCGGCGACTTCTTCACCCACGACGCCGCCGCCGTTGACCTGGACCGCGACTGCGAAGCTGCTGCCCTTCACTTCGCTCTGGGGCACGACCTCTTTATCGCCGTGGGGTCCGAGCTTGATCGAAGTCAGCGAGGTCACACCCTTGTCAGAGACCACCTGCACATTGAGTTGACGCGTGACGTCCGTCGTGTTGAGGAACGTGAAATGTCCCACGGTGCTTCCGGTGGTCCCCGAGAGTCCGGTGCAGTAGAGCGCCGTCGAGTTCGCGTTCGAGGACAGCGAGAGTGAACTCGTTTTGGGAGCGACATTAGAAGACCGCACCAAGGTCGTGAGACCCGCCAGTACGAGTAGCAGCGCCAGCACGACCAGCAGGGGAGGGCGAGATCGGCTAGCCACGGTCTTCCTTCCTCGCGTGTCGAGCGACGGCCACTCGCCGGCGACGGCCGGTAAAGAGCCACTCGAGGCGCTGGATCAATCCAAAACCCAACCAAACAATGATCCAGATACCCAACGTGACGCCCGCGAGTATCCCGTTCCATGGAAAGCGGTGCATCACGAGCTGGGCCGACGGAGTCGTGCTCTGATCGCCCACCGCGTAGGTCGGCATCCAGCCGTCACTCACCGTTCGACGAAGCGCAGTCCCGTTGACCAACAGTTCAAAGGCACTCGCTGGGGCGACACCGGCGCGAATCGTCGCGGCGGGGGGAACCGCGACCGCGGACGTCCCACTCACGAGCAACTGGGTCGACGTCGTCTTTCCCGCGACACTCGCCGATACGAGACCGCGATACGCCGAGTTCGCGAAAACGACGACCGAATTCGTCTGCAGTTCAAGTGACAGGTCGGTCTGGAGCCCGAGGGCGGAGGTGAGCCCCGCGGGCACCGGGTGCAGGGGAACGGACTGGACGCCCGCGAGTTCTGGCGCCGACGCGTTCATCACGACAATTGTCGATATTCCCGCCGAGGCGAGAAGTTGCCCTAAGCGCACGGTGCGTCCTTCAATGGCACTGTGCACCGCCGACAGGACCTTGTCCATCGTGCCCGAATCCGGCGACGCGAAGAGCGAATCACCACCAGGTAAACCGTTGGTCGAGGTGGCGGCCTCAAGCCCGGGCTCGACCGACCATCCCGGCACGGGCAAGACCGACGGGCCACCGAGCCACAGCACGCGATACCCACCCGCCTTGGGCGGCGCCAAGGCGCTCAACGACTCAGCGACGCTCGTGGTGGGCAGGTCGAAGCGACCGCTCGCAAAACTAACGAGCAGAGGGATGATTGTCACCACGATGACCGCGACGCTCGCAGACGCCACGAGTTGACGCCAGCCAAATCCGGACTGGCGTAGGTCGTGCTCGAGGGCGCTCACCCCGAGGCCAATCAGCAGCGCGATCATCACCGCGTAGAGCGACAACAACACGTCTAGGTCGGGCGCGAACGATCCCAGCCAGTGATGAGCCACCAAGGTGGCAAGAACGAGGCTGAGCGTCGCGATGGTCGCGGCCTTGGTGGCGATCGCGCGTCGTTGGTCTCGACACAACACCAGCGCGAAGACCGCTGCCGCCGGCAAGAGCCAGCCGGTCCAATTCGCGCCGAAGGTTCCATCAGCCCCTCGCACGAGGTCAGCGAACGAGGGCACCGTCCAGGGCCCGCGCGCGAGCCCAAAGACCTCGAACGCCCTGCGGCCCGCGACGAAGAAATCAATGGTCAAGGGCAGCAGAAAGATCGCTACGTTGAACAGAAGTGCACCGAGCAATCGCCACGGACGCACCCGACGTTGAAACTCATCGCCCTCAAAGAACCGAGCTAGCCAGACTCCGCCCACGATCAGCACCACCAACACCAGGGTCGCCGGGGCCATGGCGGTTATCAGGGCGACGAGCATGAAGGCGGCCATGCGCTGTCCCGCCTCGGTCGATCGCCACCCGCGATGACCGAAGGGAACGGGTTCGGGGTAGGGACCTGAACGAAAGCCCGGCACGCACAGCAACTCAAAGAGGCGACGCACCACGAGCGGTAGACCGGCAATCACGAACAGCACGTCGATGCGCCCGGCGCCGATCATGTTCACGCCGAGCGGAAAGGCGAGGTAGGCGACCGACGCGACGACTCGCGCGCGATTCGAGACGCGCCCGCGCAAGAGTCGCGCCACGCCCACGGCGCCCACGGGCACCGCGCCCACCAGCGCCAGACGCGGCAGGACGCCCATCCGCCCCACCACGAAGGTGCCCGCAAAACCCAGCACGCCGTAACCCGGCATGCCCGACGAGCCGCTACCGACGCCATTGGCCGACCATGACGCGAAGAAGTGGCGCCACGTCGACCACCACGAATCGAGCGGCGCGAGGCGTCCAATGAGCGGAAGGTGCATCGCGAAGAGGTTGCGCGAACCAATCAACCAGAGCACCACGACCACCAACACGAAGCCCGCCTGGGCGCGAAAGGACGTTAGGACCCGTGACGGGCGGTTGCGCAGTTCGAGAACGCCACTCTCGGGTATCTCGTCGAACTCCTCCTCTTCAGAAAAGACCGCGCCAAAGCCAACGCCCGCCAAGTTGTCGACCTCGTTTTGCTGTTCGGCGTCGGGCTCGGGCAGGATTCCCCTCGCCCGGTCCAGACCGTCGCGTAGCAATGTGAAGAAGAATCGCGTCAGGCGTGAGGCGCCGCCGACNNCGGATCCTCTTGCGGTTGTTGAACAGCCAGCGCCAGGAGCCCACGATGGCGCCCGCACGGTCCGTATCGCCACCCACGAGCGACAGCGAAAACTCCATGAAGTCCATGAAGAGGAGCATCGCAAGCGTGCTGAACGTGAAGCGCGCACCCCAACCCGTCGCCACGACCAGCAACTGGTGTCGGCGTTGGAGGTCCTGACGACTCGCCCGCCGCGTCCCCGCCACGCTCACCTGACGCTCGCCCGTCGCGATGGTCTCTCGATGGGCAACCTTGGCGAGCGGAGCTACGACAATGCGCGCTCCGGCCACTTGCGCGCGCCAGCACAGATCCAGGTCCTCGCCGAGGGCGGGGATGAGTGGATCAAAGCCACGAAGTGTGGCAAAGAGGTCCGAACGAACAAGGGTCACGCCGCCGGGCGCCACGAAGACGTCTCGCTCGAGGTCCTGCTGACCGTGATCTATCTCTCCTAGTTCGACGCGCTCGTGCACGACCCCGAATCGGTCGCAGGTCTGGCCTACGTGCAACAACACGAGGGGGTCCTCGTAAGCGACAACTTTGGGCGAAATGACGCCCGCGTTCGTGCGAAAGGCGGCCTCGACCATCAGTTGAAGGGCGTCAGGCTCGAGGCGTACGTCGTCGTGACAGAAGAGGAAAAAGGCCGAACCCTCCACCATCAACGACGCTTCGTTACAGGCAGCGGCGAAACCTCGGTTCTCCTCGAGGATCCTCACGAAGGCGTGGGGCGCCACCGCCGCAACCCGCGCGGGGACGTGCTCAGTCTCCCCGTTCGCAACGACGAGCAGGCTAAGTTCCTCGTAGTCCTGTGCCACCAACGAAGCCAGTGTGGCTTCGAGACCCGGGCCTGGACCGGTGGTAACGACGACGGCAACAATGGCCGGAGCGCGAGATTCCATCAGTCCTTCAAGGCTAGTTGGCTCACGGGTCGCCCTTGGACCAACGAAAACAAGGGAAATCCGGTTCTTCGAAGTCTCCTCAAAGTTCTCCACGGCGTAGGCGAAACTCTTCGACCACGTCGTGCAGGGACCTTGACAAGGCGATTTCTGGCTCCCAACCAGTCGTCTCATGAAGCTTGTCGAAGCTGCCACGAGTCACGGGTACTTCGACCGGGCGAAGAAGTGCGGGATCGACGCGCAGTTGAACGCCGGGCGCGATCTGCTCGCGAAGTTGCTGAGCGATATCGATGATCGCCGTGTCGTGACCGGACGCGACGTTATAGACCTCGCCGCCTTGCGCGCGAAGGCCCAGCAAGCGGTACGCGCGTACGACGTCGCGCACGTCACTGAAGTCCCTTCGCGTCGTCAAGTCACCCACGCCGATCTCGAGTCGTCCTTGGTCGAGCGCGTCAAAGAGACGGCTGACGAGACCGGGGACCACGAACTGGGTCGATTGACCCGGTCCCACGTGATTGAACGGGCGCGCGATGACCACGCGTTGGCCCGTCGCCCGGTACGCCTCTTTGGCGAAGCGCTCGGCCTCGAGCTTGCTCGATGAATACGGATTCGAAGGTGCGGTTCGAAATGACTCGTGAAGCGGCAAGTCCTGCTCGGCCACGATGCCGTACACCTCCGAGGAGCTGACGACGACCACGCACGAGTCAGGCACGATCAGGTGCGCCGCGTCGAGCAGATTCTTGGTGCCAAGGACGTTCACGCGAATGAACTCACTCTGATTGGTCCACGACTCGCCGACGTGAGTAAGGGCGGCGAGATGATAGATCACCTCAGGTCGAACGAGCGAAAGGACGTCACGTACCGCGTCATAGTCGGTGACGTCGCACTCGCGGTCTACCGAGACCACCTCGTCGCCCTGGCCAATCAAGTGCGCACGTAGATGCCCACCGACGAACCCATCGCCTCCGGTAATCAGTGCCCGCGTCATCGCTCTCGTGCCATCTCGTAGGCCCTGAGGTGCTGAGCGACCGAGTGTTCCCACGAGAACAACTCGGCCCTGGCTCGCGCGGCCCTCGAGCGCAGCGCGCGCTGGTCCTGGTCGAGGGCGAGGGCGAGGGCGAGCTGTTCGGCCAACGATGCGCCGTCGCCGGGGCGGGCGAGCCACACGGCATCCGAGCCGACCTCAGCCATGACCGTGTCCGAGCTCGTCACGACGAGAGCACCACAAGCCAGCGCCTCGAGCACGGGCAGACCAAATCCTTCGCCCCGCGAGGGATAGGCCACGACACGCGAATGGCGAAGGAGAGGGGCCACGAGCGTTTCGTCGACGAAGCCGAGTCGCCGGATACGCGCCGCGCCGGGGTGATTGACCAGGGCCTGGTCGAATTCGCTCATGGCCCACCCGGACTGACCCGCGATCCAAAGCTCGACGTCGCTCCGCGAGGAAAGTTGCTCGAACGCCTCCAGTAAGACGTCGAGTCCCTTACGTGGTTCGACGGTACCCAGAAAAAGAATGTACGGGACGTCCGCCGCGAGGCCGAATCGCTCGAGGGTGTCACCATCGTGCGTGCCGTCGACGCCGAACGCCTCCAGGTCCACGCCGTGTGGTGCCACCACCACGGGAGCGTGGACGGGCACAATCTCGTCGAGTTGACGCGCCGTGAAGTCACTCACGCTCACGAGCACTTTGGCGTGCGTGGCCGAGTACGCGATGGCACGACGGAAGAACGCCACCTTCGAACGCTCGTGCCATTCGGGATTGGTGAAAAAAGTCATGTCGTGGATCGTGACCACCGTGGGCGCCGCACAACGATGAGGCATCGTGTAATGCGGTGAGTGCCACACGTCAGAGTCACGAGCAGTCTTTGACTGGCCCAGGCGCCACGCCTCGTAGATGAGGCGCTCGACGCGCCCGCGAGGCACGAGGGGCGTCACCCGAGCCGACGGTGAGAATGTCTGCCACCTTGGTTCGTCGCCGCGGCGCGTCACCAACGTCAACTCCTGTTCGTGGGCGGGAAGTCGGCGCGCCAGTTCGACGACGTAGCGCCCTGCGCCAGCGACGCGAGGGGGCACCGCCGAGACGTCGAGGGCGATCTTCACTGCCAGCCCGCCACGTGGTCGAGCGCCGTCTGTCGCCAGGTGAGCTCGGCGACAGACTTACGTCGCGACTCACGATCGACGTCGCTCGTGCCTTGGTCGAGAGCCTCGAGCAATCCTGCGGCGATCGAGGACTCCTCGAACGCGTCGACGTGGATCACCTGTGAGTTCGCCGTCACGCTCGGCACCGCCGAGCTGGCCACGACCCGCGCCCCGGCGTGCAGCGCTTCGACCGGCGGCAACCCCCAGCCTTCGGCGAGCGCGACGTACGCAAAGACCCCGGCGTCGCGGTACAGACCAAGAAGCATCGAACGCTCGACGCTACCGAGAACGACCGCGTCGCCGGTGTCCACGGCGCCCCACCCGGCGGGTCCGACCAAGACGAGCGGTCCAAGTTCGAGGCGGCGTAGTCGGGCCTGCGCGTGCGCCGTGACGAGCCGGGCGATGTTCTTGCGCGGTTCGCGGGTACCCGCGTACAGCACGTACGGCCCTACTACCCCGTGCGCCTCGAGCAGCGCCGCCACGGCCTCGACACTCGCGGCCGGCTCACCCGCGTCGTCCACGCCCAGTCGCGTGAAGCGAACTCTTTCGGCCGCGATACCCAGAGTGACGAGACGATCGGCGAGATTCGGCGAGGTCGTAAAGACCCGCAGGTCCTCGCGTCGCGCGATGAGCGCCAAGCGCTCCTCGTGGAACCTTATGCCGCGACGGGTCGTCATTTGGGGTTCGTCGCGCCACAACAGGTCGTGCATCGCGACCGAATGCACGGCCTCAGGAGCTCCTCCGCCGAAGGGGCCGGCCATCGAGGTGGCGTGGACGATGAGCGATTCTCGCGCGACCCCGAGCGGCACGAGGGGCCACACCCTCGTCAGCACGTTGAGCGGAACGGGCACGGTCGCGAGGCGAAGGGGAAGGCCTCGCAGCTCATCACTCACCGGACCGCGTGGACCGACGCCAACCACCTCGAACTGACCCGTCAGCGACGCCAGACCCTCGACGAGACCTCGCACGTACGTACCAATGCCACCAGGTTGACGTCTATAGAGCTGATCAACACTGACGCTCACCGTGCGTTTCATAAGGACCAGCCTCGCACTACTTCTCGGTAGAGGTTCACGTACGCTCGCGCCGCGGTCGCTGGCTCGTAATCAACCGCCCTCGCGTGACCAGCGGCGATCATGATCGATCGGCGCGCCTCGTTGGACCAAACCTCGTCCAAAGTCTCCAGGAACTCCTGATCGTTCGAAACGAGCGTCGCCGCTCCCGAAAGGAGTTCACGATTGATCGCGGTGGCGCGAGCGAGCGTGGGTACTCCCGCTGACAGGGCGGCGATAGCGAACGAGGGGAAGCGGGCGCCGTCGGACATGTGCAGCACCACTCTCGCCGCCGCGAGGGCGGCGCGAGCGTCTCTTCGAGGGACGACCCTGATGGGTAGGCCACTGGAACGAATACGCTGTCCCACCGCCGCACTCGTGACCGCGACGAGCTGGGCACCCACTCGATTGGTGAAGGCGAGAAGTTCGGGCGCTAATTCCAGAAACGGCTTGTTGAGACCGGTGACGTTGACGACCAAATCGGCCCCGTCAAGGTTGGGCGCCACGTAAGGGACCGCGGGAGGAACGACCACAATCTGATTTCGATGTAGTGACAGGACGCCTTGGACCTCGTGACTTGCGGCCCGACTCGATGCCACGAGCACCGCACCACGAGCGACGGCCCGTCGCAACTGCTTGATCCGTTGCTGCGCGCTCGTCTCGCCGCGCAGGAGCCGCAGATCGTCAACCGAAATGATGAGGGGCACGGTCAAGGTGGGGGGTGTCACGAGGCCCGCGACGTGCACGACGTCAACGCCAGGTAACCGCTTCTCAATCGAGGGACCGAGGCTGCGACGCCATAAAGGGGCCCAGAGACGGCGAAACGCAATCCTGGTCTCGTTGGTCGAGCGCGGCGCACTCAGGGTTCGAAATCGCACCAACGAAAGCTCGCCAGTCGCATCGAGCGCGTCCGCGAGGTCGTCCATCGTATTGTCAAGCGACTCCAATGAACCGTCGAGGTCCAGTGCCACTCGCAGCGCGAAGGGTTCACTCACGAACCAAGCGCCAACGAACGCATCTCGCTGGTCCATCGGGGCCATAACTCCACCGCCCACGCACCGAACTTCTCCGTACTCGTCGCCACGACGCCGATTTGCTCGTCGGCGTTGAGCAACATCAGCGCACCGCTCTGACCAAAGTGACCAAAACTCGATTCGGGCCAGTCGCCCATCCAGTGCTGCTTGTCGCCTCGCACTTCGGGTCCGAGTCCCCAAGGGCACGGCGTGAAGCGACCAAAGCCCGGCACGATGCCGTCAAGGGCGGGTATGAATGGCTTGATGAACCGGTCGCGCGTCGCCTTGGCGATGCCGTCGGGTCGCAACCAGGCGACACCCAGGCGAGCCAGGTCGCGTGTCGGTCCAACGAGGCCCGACGAGGGCCGGCCCTCGAGATGGGTGTGATCCATCCCGAAGCCTCGAAAGACTCGGTCCTCAAGCCACTCGCCGACGTCGCTTTCATTCACCACCACCTTCACGGCGTGATCGATCCCGTAGTTCGAGTAGATCCTCTTAGAACCGACCGGCACGAATGGATCGCCCTCTTCGAGACCGAGGCCACTGGAGTGGCTCAACAGATTCGAAAGGGTCGCCCCGCGAGGACCGAAGTTCTCGGTGACGTTGTGCAAGCCCCAGTCGACTTCGACGCACATCGCCAGCGCGACCGCCATCTTCGAGACCGACGCCCAGGCCCGCTCGGCCTCCTGGTCGCCACCTTGCTCGACGACGGCGACTGATCCACCGTCGAGTCGAAAAACCACATAAGAAGGGCTGCCCGGCCAGCCGGGTATGGACGACGATGTACTCACAACTCTCGATGATACCCACGCGCCTCTAAGGTCTCGGGGGTGATAACTGTTCTCAGCGGCGGTGTGGGCGCGGCGCGGCTCTTGCGCGCACTCAGCCTNNGAGTGATGGACGAGCTCGAACAGTTAGGCGGCAGTTCGTGGTTTCGTCTCGGTGACCGCGATCTCGCCACGCACCTCTACCGCAGCCAACGCCTGCACGAGGGCGCAACCAAGACTGACGTCACCCGAGAACTCTGTGCACATTGGGGTGTTCGGGTTCGGCTTTTGCCGGCGACCAACGATCCCATCGAGACTGTTTTTGACACCGAAATTGGCACCTTGAGCTTCCAGGAGTATTTCGTGCGGCATCGTCACGACGTGGTTGTTCGCGCTATCTCAGTGGTGGGCGCGAAAGACGCGCAGCCAACGCCCGAGGTACTCGACGCACTGCGGAACTGTGAGCGCATCGTCATCGCGCCATCTAATCCATTGATTTCAATCGATCCGATCCTTCAGGTTCCCGAGATTCGCGACCTTCTACGTGCTCGACGAAGAGACGTGGTGGCCGTTTCGCCACTCATCAACGGCGCGGCGCTGAAAGGCCCGGCGGATCGACTCCTGCGCGAAAACGGCTACGAGGTCTCTGGCGAGGGCGTCGCGAGGTTTTACGAGGGATTGATCGATACCTTGATCATTGACGAGTCCGACCGCGAGGAGGCACCCTCCATCGAGCGCCACGACGTCAAGGTCAAGGTCACCACGACGCACATGGCGGACCCATTGAATGCGTCGCGACTCGCCACGACGGTGCTCGAATGAACGAGTTGCGCGTGATACCAATTCACGGTGTCGGCGTGGTTGCAAGAGGCGACGACCTCGTAAGGCTCTTGCTCGAGGCGATCGAGGTTCAGGGGCTTGAACTTAAAGACCATGACCTCGTCATCGTGACGAGCAAGGTCGTTTCTAAGTCTGAGGGCCAAGTGGTCCCCTTCGACGGAAGCGAAGAGCACAAGGCCGCCTTGATCGATGGCGAAGCCCGACGGGTGCTTCGACGCCGAGGCCCCTTGCGCATCACCGAATCTCGTCACGGCTTCGTCAGCGCCAACGCGGGCATCGACCTCTCTAACACCACCGAGGGCACGGCGGTGCTGTTGCCCAAGGATCCCGATCGAAGCGCCCGGCGCATTCGTGCAGAAATCGCGCGCCGACGTTCCCTTGACGTGGCCGTGGTGATCACCGACACGTTCGGACGCGTGTGGCGAAACGGCGTGACCGACGTCGCGATCGGTTCGGCCGGTATAAGGCCAATACTGGACCTACGCGGCACCACCGACGCCAACGGGCGGCTCCTCGAGGCGACCGAGATCGCCATTGTCGACGAGATCGCCGGCGCGGCCAATCTCGTGCTCGGTAAGGCCATGGGAACACCCTTCGCGATCCTGCGGGGCCTGGACCTCTCCTACTTCGGCGAAGGTTCCATTGGCGAGAACGTCATTCGCTCGGCGAATGACGACCTGTTTCGCTGAACTACGCGCCTAAGCGCACGTCACCGGACAACAGTGATCGTGACGCCACGCGAACGTTGGCCCCGACCACGCAGATGGCGTCCAAGATCGAGTTGCTGCCAATGACGGCTTTGGGACCGATGATCGACGAGCGCACGATTGCACCGTGTTCGATGACCGCTCCGGGCAAGAGTACGGCCTGCTCGAGCACGACGTCGGCCTCGATGACACAGTGTCGGTCGATCACCGAGTTGACCAGGTGGGCACTCGCGTCGACCTTCGCACTCTCTTCCATCCACGAGCCGTCCACCACGCCCCTCGCGCCATGACCACCGATCTTGCCCAACATGAGGTCAACGTTCGCCTGGAGGAACGCCCGGGGTGTGCCGGTGTCGAGCCAGTAGGCATTGTCGGCCATGGCAAAGAGCTTCCCGTCCGCGGCGAGAGCTGGAAAGGTATCGCGCTCAACACTGACCCGGCCCGTCGGCGAAATGCGGTCGAGCACGCTGGGTTCAAAGACGTAGGTTCCCGCGTTGATGAGGTTGGTCGGTGCCTTATCGCGCGGCGGCTTTTCGACGAAAGCGAGCACCCGACCGTCAGCCGTCGTTGGCACGACCCCAAAGCGACTCGGGTCCTCCACCTCGTGCAGCGCGATCGTCGCCTCCGCGCCGTGATCTCGATGGAACGCGACCAGTTTGGTGATGTCCAGATCGGTCAAGACGTCGCCGTTTAAAACGAGGAACGTCTCATCAAAGTCAGCGAAGCCCGCGGCGAAGCGAATCGCCCCTGCGGTATCGAGGGGCTCGGGTTCGACCGCGTAGCTCACGTTCACCCCCGCGACCACGCCGCTCGGATAGGCCTCGATGAATCGGTCGGGCAGGTAACCAAGTGAAAGCACGACGTCGGTGACCCCGTGTTCGGCGAGGGTCGTAAAGACGCATTCAATCATCGGTACACCCACGAGCGGCAACATCTGCTTGGGCGTCTCGTACGTGAGGGGGCGAAGTCGAGTGCCTTCACCGCCGACCAAGATGATCGACTTCAAGTTCAGCCCTTAGCGGTCGTGGTCGTCGTCGTCGCGCTCGTGGTGGTGGTCGTGGTGGGCACCGTGGTCGTGGTCGTAGAGCCCGCGAGTGTGGTGGTCGTGGTCGCGGTACTCGCGGTCGTCGTCGTGGTATTCACGCTCGAGATGATCGACGCGGACATTGCGTTCACCGTGGTCTGGGACGGCGGTGCCGGAGTGACGCCCTTGGGATCAAAGGCCAAGGTCACTCGCAGGTACTGAGCGAACTTGATCGAGCCTGGATTGGTCGTGATCACGGGCTTGGTCTGAGATAGCGAAGTCCAGTAGGCGTATTCCACCTGGCCGACCTGACCCGAGTACTTCGAGGTCGAAGGACAAGTCTGGCCATTGCGGTAGGTGGTGGCGGCGTTGGCGGTTCCCTTGCTGTTGGGAATCGCCAGTTCCACCGAGCTCGCGATCATTCCGGGGTATTCGTTGGCGAACTGCGCCAGAGTTGCGTTACTGCCCGAGTCGGCGTCAGAAGCCGGGTCGAGCTTGATCACGTTATCCGTCTCGACCTTGAAGCCTCCGGTGTAGGAGGGATCGGTCGTGAGATAGGGCAGCGTCTTGCCGCACGCTTGGACTGAGAGTGCGCCGAACCAGGTCGTGCCAACCCGAGGCGCGGCCCCTTTGGCGGCCTTGGAGGGGTGCTGGTAGTCGTAGCGCGCCAGAGCGGTCGCGACGAGCCCGAGCACCACGATCACTATGAGAATGCCGTAGAAGTTACTCGGCCGAGTCTTCTTGTACGCCTTGCCCCCGCCCGACGAACCGACCCTACTTACCCATTTACCTGTTGCGCTCTTAGCCACGGGGGCAACGCTACTAAAGAATTGGACCGGGCAGACACAGCGTAGGGGCGAAGGGACTCGAACCCTCACTGGAGGCGGTTTAAGCGCCCTGCCTCTGCCAATTGGGCTACGCCCCCACGCGCAAATGTCGCGCTGTAACCGTAACGCATCTAGAACGTTCATTCTCCCTTAATTCTTAAGTTCACTAACTAGGCTGGTTTTATGATTCGCGTGCGTCGACGGGGCACGACTCAATCAACCCCCCTCCTGGCCCTGGCCGCCGCACTGGTGCTCGGGCTCACGATTCCCACCTGGGCGGGTGCACAAACCATCGCCCAGACCCAAGCCGAGATCGCCCAGCTGTCGTCCCAGTTGTCCCAACAGGAGAAGACCTCCGAGATCACCGCCAACGAGTACGACGCCGACCAGAGCGAGCTCGCCACATTGGACTCGAACATCGTGCACCTGCAAGCGAAAGAAGTGACCAAACGCGCCGCGATCACCGTTACTTCCAAGAAGATGGTGACCGCGATCGTGCGCGCCTACGTCTACGGGGCCGCTGACGCCCAGATCCTTTCGTTGTTCAACCAGAACATCACCAACAGTGACGCGCGCACGGTCTACGAGGACCAGGTCATCGGAAACCTCACCCAACTAAAGGACGCGTACGTCAAACAGAAGCACTCCCTCGACTCGACGATCGCCGACGTCGCGGCACAGAGGACCAGGGCCGAACACCAATCCGTCGTCATCAAGGCCCTACTCGCCCAGAACGTGGAGAACGAGAACGCGACGCGCGCGACCCTCGAGGTCGTCACGAAGAAGTTGAAGACCGAGATCATCGCCTACGAGATCCGGGTCGGCGTCGCCGCCGCCAGAGCGAAGAACACCGCCGGTGAAGAAGCCGCGGTCGCCGCCGCGTCAGCGGTGGGCGGCCAGGTCGCCGCGAACGAAGTCATCGACGCCATCCAGGCGGCCTTGCCCCCGGTGATCTATGGCACGCCGGCTGGTTCCGCCCAGGGCATCGCCGCACTGAACGCCGCCAAGACCCAGATCGGCGTGCCCTACGTGTGGGGTGGCGAGACGCCCGGCGCCGGCTTCGACTGCTCGGGACTCGTCCAATGGGCGTGGGCGAAAGCAGGTTTCACAATTCCGCGCACCACCGAGACCCAGTGGGCCGACCTGCGCCACATCCCGCTCACGCACCTTCAGCCGGGCGACCTCCTCTTCTACTACAACCTCGACGGAGACCACCAGGTCGACCACGTGGTGATGTACGCGGGTAGCGGTCCGTGGGGCACCAGTACGATCATCGCCGCGGCGCACACCGGGACGAACGTCAGCCTGGCGCCCATCTTCACCTTCGGACTCGAGGGCGCCGCGCGACCATGAGCGAGGTCGTAGGCGTCACCACCTCCATTGTCATCCCGGCGTACAACGAGTCGCAACGTCTCGCCAACGGTTACGAGCGCCTGCGCCCGGTGCTCGATCAACTCCGCACCGAGTCGACCGAAGTCATCGTCATCGACGACGGTTCGAGTGACGACACGCTGCACGTCGCCCACGACGTCTACGGTCACCTACCCGAACGGCTCTTCGTCCAGCAACCCCGCAATCTCGGCAAGGGAGCCGCGGTGCGTCTGGGCATCGCGCTGGCGCGCGGCACCAACGTCATCGCCGCTGACGCCGACATGGCGATTCGACCCGCGCACTTCCCCGAGATCCTCCAAGCCCTGAAGATCGCGCCACTCGCGCCGGGCTCTCGCACGAACGAGGGCCGCATCCACTACGAATCTGCGCTTCGCACCGTGGCCGGCGGAATCTTTCACGGTCTCGTGCGCCACTACGCCGGCACCCAGGTGCGTGATACCCAGTGCGGCTGTAAGGGCTTTCGCCTCGGACCCGCGCGCCTGCTGGGCCTGCTCGGCATGATTGACCGCTTCGCCTACGACGTGGAGATGTTCTACCTCGCCGATCAACTGGGCCTCGCGGTCAAGCCGGTCACGGTCGAGTGGGATGACGTGGCGGGTTCATCGGTGAAAGTCAGTCGCGTGTCGCGCAACATGCTCGGCGACCTTCGTCACCTGAAGCGAACGCACTACGAGAATCCGGCGATCGAACTTGAACCAGGGATCGAAACACGAATCGTGCGCGACGCCACGCGCCAAGGCCGCCTCCAGGGACTCGTACTTGCCCGAGGCGAGGACCACGACCTGCTCGTTCTTCCGCGTGAGGGAGCGCTGAGCGGGCTCAGCGTGGCGACCACGCTAAAGGGGCGTCTGCGCACCGCAGAACTCCACGAGTACCGACACCGCGACTTCGAAGCGGTCTAGTCGGCGCTCGGCAACAGCCAATCCGTGACGAGTTCGGGCGCGCGATCGTTCCATTCCTCAGCGGTGATCGCGTAGCGTGCGTGATCCTCCCAGGCTCCGTCAATCTCGAGGTAGCGTTCCGCGATGCCTTCGAACCGCAAACCGAGCTTCTCGACGACCCGACGTGACGCGGCGTTTCTCGGAATGATGTTTATCTCAATGCGATGCAGACGCAACGACTCGAACGCGTACTGCAACATCGTCACGACCGCCTCGGGCATGAGGCCCCGGCCGGCGACCGCTTCATCGATCCAGTAGCCGATGTAGGCCGACTGAAGTGGACCGCGCTGGATCGAGGAGAGGGTGATTTCACCCACGAAGCGACCTTCGAAGAAGATGCCGAATCCGTAACCCGTTCCCATCTGACGCTCACGCTCGCGAATGGCGCATCGACTCACGAAACTACGCTGATCCTCTGCGAGATGAGACGAGTGCGCCGAACGGGGTTCCCACTTGAGCAGCCAGTCGTGGCAACGTTCACGAACGTCGAGCCAACCCTCGTAATCACTCTCGGTCATGGTTCGAAGCACCACGCGTCGACCGTGTAGCGAAATTGGCGAATAGATGTTGCTGCGCGTGGTCACCATGAACGAGTCCTCACCCACATATCGTTGCAGGTACGCTCGCGCAGCGCACATCAGGCCAGGAGCGACTGCGCAATGCCGTCAAGGATGTCGTTTTCTGACGTGAGCAGTTCATCCGCGCCAAAACGGTCCATCACCGCTTCGAGGACGTACAGGCCCGCGGTAAGAACGTCTTCGCGGCCCTTCACCATGCCCGGGTGCCCCAGGCGTTCCTGGGCCGACTCGGCCGCGAGGGTGCTTCGCCACCATTCGACGCAGTCGCGGGTGAGCACGCGATGGTGCACTAGCTCACGCTGGTAGGTAACCAGACCAGCGTCGAGTTGGGCGAGCGTCGCCACCGTGCCCGCGAGTCCCACGAGCCGCACGTTTCCCGCCACGCGTGCGAAGGCGGGCTGGAGCGAAAAGGCCCGCTCTATTTCGGCTTCGATCATTGAACGCGCCGCGGCGTCATGAGCGGCGTCCACCGCCGCGCTACCGAGAGCGCGTTCGGTTATTCGTACGCATCCCAGCTGCATCGAGAAACTCTCGAGCACGCCTTCAACCATCACCGCCAGCTCACTCGACCCTCCACCGATATCCACGATCAGCGTTGCGCACGCATCTGGTTCAAGTCCAATGGTCGCACCCTCATAGGAGAGCGTCGCCTCCTCGTGGCCGTCGAGGATCCTCGCCTCGACCCCGACGATGCGTTGTGCGCGCGCGAGGAACTGTTCTCCGTTTCGTGCGTCGCGCACCGCTGAGGTCGCCACGAGTAACCCTCGCTCCACTTTTGTCTCGTCCATCAAGCGCCGATAGTCGCCCAGCACGTCAAAGGTGCGTTGCATCGCGGTCTCGAGCAAGGTCGCCGTCGCGTCAACGCCTTCACTCAGGCGAGTGATACGCATCTCGCGGCGCAGCGCACCCTGCGCGTTGGCGACGAGGAGCCTGGTGGAGTTGCTGCCGCAATCGAGCGCAGCGACGACGTCAGCCACGCACGTCCATCACGAGCAGTTCGGGCACGCCAACGTCGAGCGCGACGAGTGCACCGACGGGATCGTGCGCGCCCGTGAGATAGTTCGCCAGGTGCGCGTGCAGGCACTTCACGCCCACTCTCGTACCACCCACGCCACCGGTAGCCTGTGCGGCATGCTTTTGCACCGTCGCGGTGCTTCGTCGACTCGCGTACTCGTCGTGGGCGCGCTGGAGTTCTCGCGCGTCGACTAACTCCTCGAAACGGTGCACCCCGCCACCGCTCTCGAGTCGGCTCACCGCCTCGTGAAGATCCTTGTCCACCAGCCAGTACAGGGTCGGCATCGGGGTCCCGTCGCGAAGGTGCGGTTCGTTCTCGATCACCACCGGCGAGCCGTCGAGACGTCGCACGACGACCGCGCATCGACCCGCCAATGGGCGTCCGACGAGGTCTTCGAGGATCAGGAGGTCATCGCCAGATGCGTCGTGAAAGGTCAACGCCAGAACTCTAGGGTGCGCACGAAGCGCGAAAGGAACTTCGGCAACGAGGTGTGCACGGTCTTGTGCGTGGCCGTGCTCGACGCGCCCAACGTCGTCGCCGACAGCGGTGCGACGAGGGGCTGCAGTCCTGGGTCTCCGGTGCTCGAAGAGACGTAACCCGACCCGTCGCCCGGCAGGACCTGGATGAGACTCTGGCCTGGCGCGACGAGTTGGTACTGGGAGCGAGCGAGCATCTCCTCGGCGGACTTCGTCGAGACCGAACTCGCTTGGTCTTTCAAATCCTGACTCTGTCGCGCTATGGAGGTGATCTGGGCCGACGTGGCGTCGATTTCGCCTTGCTGATGCCAGAGCGCGGTCAAGGGGAACCACACCGCCAGCATGACCGCCGCGGTCACGATGGAAAGTGGGAGCATCCA
The DNA here is from genome assembly GCA_003133125.1 of Acidimicrobiaceae bacterium. GTDB lineage: Bacteria > Actinomycetota > Acidimicrobiia > Acidimicrobiales > RAAP-2 > RAAP-2. The sequence continues at coordinate 18,327 of PKZO01000039.1, forward strand.
ACGATTGTGTGTTCTCGTTGTGACGCTATGAGTAACTGACACCCGCTGCCCCCGACAAAGACGCTGCACCAAGAAATCGAGCTTGATCTCCGAGTTGCTCTTCAAGTCTCAGTAATTGATTGTACTTCGCTACACGATCCGATCGCGCCGGGGCACCTGACTTTATTTGGCCCGCGTTCGTCGCCACCGCAAAGTCAGCAATGGTAACGTCTTCGGTCTCGCCTGAACGGTGTGAAATCACGCACGTGTAGCGGTTGACGTTCGCCAGATGCACGGTGTCGAGCGTTTCGGTGACCGTGCCGATCTGGTTCAACTTGATCAAAATCGAGTTTCCGATGTGCCGATCGATGCCCTTTTGAAAGATGGTCGGGTTCGTCACGAAGATATCGTCACCCATGATCTGCAACTTCTCGCCGAGCTTGCTCGTCAAGGTCTCCCAGCCATCCCAGTCCTCTTCGGCCATGCCGTCTTCGAGGGACACGATCGGATAACGACTCACGAGATCGGTCCAGTAGTCGACCATCTCGTTACTCGAGAGCACACGTCCCTCGCCGTCGAGGTGGTAAGCGCCATCACGATAGAGTTCACTCGCCGCGGGGTCGAGCGCAATCGCCACGTCACGTCCCGGGCTACGCCCCGTGGACTCAATCGCTTCGACCAAGACCTGCACCGCGGTCTCGTTGTGGGGAAGGTCGGGGGCGAAGCCACCCTCATCGCCCACCGCCGTCGCGAGCCCGCGCTTGTTCAACACTTCCTTTAACGCGTGATAGGTTTCAGATCCCCACTGCAGCGCCTCGGCGAAGGTCGCGGCGCCGATTGGCATGATCATGAACTCCTGAAAGTCGATCGAGTTCTTCGCGTGCACTCCTCCGTTGATGACGTTGAACATCGGTACGGGTAGCACGTGGGCGTTGACGCCCCCGAGGTATTGGTAGAGAGGAAGGTTGCACTCCATTGCGGCCGCCTTGGCGGTGGCAATCGATACCGCCAAGATGGCGTTGGCCCCCAGTCGAGCCTTGTTGTCGGTGCCGTCCAGGTCGATCATGGCGAAGTCCACGGCGCGCTGGTCATTGGCCTCGTAGCCCTCGAGGGCGTCGTTGATCTCGCCGTTCACGTTGTGCACCGCCGAACGCACTCCCTTGCCCCCCCACTCGGGGCCACCGTCGCGAAGTTCAACCGCCTCGTGAATGCCCGTCGAGGCACCGCTGGGCGAAATAGCGCGGCCGAACGCTCCCGACTCGAGATGAACTTCGGCTTCGACCGTGGGGTTCCCACGCGAATCCAGAATTTGACGTCCTAGGACAACTTCGATCGCACTCATGGCGTTTCTCCTCATCGTTCAACAACCAGGCTACTAGCCTGCGCGGAACTACTTTTTGGGAGTTTGCTCAATGAATCGTATTTCGCTGAGCAACGCGAGTGCGCTTTCGCGTAGGACGCCTTCGAGGTCGACGTGGGCGTCGCGCGCCGCCTCAAGTAGTGCGATGAGTAGAGAAGACCACGCGAGCGATACAAGCTCAGCTTTCGCCACGTCACCCTCGTTCGAAGTGGCGACGCGAAGCTCGTCGAGGGCCTCACGTGCCGCGTCGTAGGCCTGCCCGGGACTTCGCGTCACGCGGCCCACGAGCTCGGACTTGGCGAGCAACGTGGCGTAGAGCGAGAGCGCCGGTAGCTGCGTGACGACGCCCTCGGTGACACTGGATCGCCCCTTCTCGCTCGCCTTGAGCACTTCCCACCTTGATGCGACATCCTCGGAACCTTCTACTTGCACGTCACCGAAGACGTGTGGGTGTCGAGACGTCAGTTTGTCGCGCAGCGCGTCAGCGATGGTGGCGAAGTTGAACAGCTCCTCTTCGTCGCCCAACTCCGCGTGAAAGACGATCTGAAAGAGCAGGTCGCCCAATTCCTCTTCGAAGTGGGACACGAGCCCGTCATCGAGCGTGCCTTGATCCTGGGCGCGGGCGAAGGCCTCGAGTGCGTCGAGGGCCTCGTAGGACTCCTCGAGTAAATGGCGCGCGAGAGAAGCGTGGGTTTGCTCTTGGTCCCAGGGACACTCCGCGCGCAGTCGCCGCGTGAAGTTCACGAGGTCCTCCATTGCCTCGCCCGGGCCACGAATTCCGTCGATCCACAACGACGTGAGGTGGTCGGCCTCGTGAAAGCTCGCCAGCTCACGCGCCCGAAGTTCGACGAGTCGCTGGTCCGCGAGACCCAGGTGAAAGAGCACCGTGACGAGCGTGTCGGGCTGCAGGCGACTCGCCACCACGCTTAAGACCTCGGGCGAGTAGGTCTGGAGCACGAGTAGTGGCCCCGGTCCACGCAGTGGCTCAATCGAGTCGAGTGCGTCGACGATGCGCAGTCCGCGCGCGAGCGGATCGACACCGAGCGCCGCGCAGGCCACGTCGATCACCGAAACCGCCGGCTCACAGACCACGTCAACGTCGTGACGCGCTCGCAGGAGTTCGACCGTGTGCTCGGCGACCACGGGCGATCCCGGCACCACGTAGAGCACCTCGCCGTTAGGCGACGAAGCGGCTAGACGAGAGAGATCCTCGGCGATACGCAAGTAGAGCTCTTCAAACGACGCCGCTTCCTCGTACCACTGGTCGTAACTCAGCACGTCGATCAGTTCAAGCGCGGCGGGGTGCACGCGCGTGCGCAGGCGCACCACGGGTGCCTCAACGACCAAGCGCATGGTTCGTCTGGTCAGCAAATCCTCATCACCGGGGCCCAGACCGACGACGCGAACGGTGGGCGGGCTCACTTATATTTCGAAGTGGACGCCGTGGTCAGGTTCGCCGAGGAATCCACCGCGTCAATCGAGGACGGTAGGGCTGGCGCGAAGACCGACGGACTCGAGGTCGTCGACGCCGCGCCCCAGCGACCGAACGCGGGATTCACTCCCACTGCGGTCGCCTCGAGAATGCTCTCCTCTTCAGAATTCGCGGCGGTTGAATTCAGCGACTGGATGTCGGACAACACGGCGCTCGCCGCGTTGTCGAACGGTGTCGCGGTCTTCTTGGTCGGCGCCACGAAGAGGGCGAACTCGCTGCCGCTCTGGCTCACGTACTGGGGCGTGGAGTCGAAAGTGCCGAGTTTCGCGGTCCCCACGTCGGCGCGCACGCTGTCAAAGGACGAGCTCGAGGGCGCGAAGCACCCGTAGGCACCGCCCTTCTTAGCCGACGCGTCGCTGGAGAACTGTTTGGCGAGTGCCGCTACGGACTCGCCTTTCGCTTCGGCGGCGCTAAAGGCACTGACCTGCGTGGGAGCGACCAGGGCGATACTGATACAAATCGTGTCGTACTGAGAGACGTGAGCCTTGTAGTACGTCCTGAGCGACGCGAGCGTGAGCGGAATCGTGGTGTTCAGCCTGCTCACCAAGTACGTCGACATCGCTTGTCCACGGATCTGCGCGTTGCGCATCTCGGTGGGCATCGCCGCGAGGGCCTGGGCTGAGGTGCCCGGGCAGGAGTACTGGGCCGAGCTGGCCGCCTCGGTGAGTTCGGCCTCGAGCGAGGTCTTGGCCTCGGCGAGCGCCGCCGCGTTGGGGATGTAGTGGAACGTCGTGGACACGTAATTCGCGACCGAGATTCCCTCGATGCGAAGATTCGCCCAGGTCGCCGCGCTTGAAGCACTGGCCGTCGCCGCGCCGGCACCGGGCCCGACGACGGTGTGACTGAGGGCGTCGAGGTAGCACTGCAGCGTGGGAGTCGAAGAGATCGCGCTCAGTTCGGCGAGGAACGTCGAATCCGAGACCTGACTGCCCGCGACCGAGACCGCCGAGGTGGAACTAGTCCAGCCGTAGAGTCCGGCGCCGAGAAGAGCGAGCACGATGAGAACGACGAGACGACGCACCGTTCCATGCTACCGAGTGTGAACTACCGCTCCGCTGAGTCGGAAACCAACTCGTCCAGTAACGCGAGCAAGGCGCCCGAGGACACCTCGTGTTCACTCAGCTCCGCGCGAAATTCCTTCGTGCCCTCGTCGTAGGCTCGCGAACCGTGAAGCCGGCGAAGACGCAACTGCTGGCTGAGCGACAAGGAGAGTGGCGCCAAGCGCACGACGGGCTTGGAGCGTACGCCCACCCTCGCGGGCAGGACCGAAAGCGTCGTCACGCCTAACAAAAGACACCGAAGGCGCAATTCACCCAGTTCGAGCAGTCCTTGGGCGGCTGGCGGCAGCGGACCGTAACGGTCGACCCACTCGTCGCGCAGGTCCGCGAGTTCCTCCAGTGTGTTCACGTTCGCCAGGTGTCGGTAGGCCTCGAGGCGAGCGTCGTCGGCCCCCACGTAATTCTTGGGCAAGTGGGCTTCGCCGGGAACATCGAGGTTGACCGTCGCCACTTCGGGCACGACGAAGCCCTTGGCGTCAGCGACCGCTTCGGCGACCAACTGCACGTAGAGGTCGTAACCCACCGCCGCGACCGGGCCGGACTGGTCGTGACCGAGCAAGTTGCCCGCGCCGCGAATCTCCAGGTCGCGCATGGCGATCTTGAAGCCACTGCCGAGCGCGGTGTTGTCGCCGATCGTGCGAAGTCGTTCGTACGCGGTCTCGCTCAGTACCTTGTCGGTCGGGTGAAAGAGGTACGCGTACGCGCGCTGACCACTGCGCCCCACGCGCCCACGCAACTGGTGCATCTGGCCCAAACCCAGACGGTCGGCACGATCGACGATGAGGGTGTTCACCGAAGGCAGGTCGATGCCCGATTCGACGATCGTCGTGCACACGAGTACGTCGTAGCGACGTTCCCAGAAGTCGACCATCACCTGCTCTAACGTCCCTTCGTCCATCTGCCCGTGCGCGACGGCGATACGCGCGTCCGCCACGAGCTGTCCCAGGCGCTTGGCCACTTCGTCGATATCGGCGACGCGATTGTGCACGTAAAAGACCTGACCCTCTCGCAGCAACTCGCGGCGGATCGCCTCGACGACGGCGGGTTCGCTGTACTCGCCCACGTGAGTGAGGATCGGTCGCCGATCCGCGGGCGGCGTCGTGACCATTGAAAGGTCGCGGATACCCGCGAAGGCCATCTCCAGGGTGCGCGGGATGGGGCTGGCGCTCAACGTGAGCACGTCAACGTCGAGCGACTTGGCCTTGATTGCTTCTTTGTGACCAACGCCGAATCGCTGCTCCTCGTCCACGACCAACAAGCCGAGATCCTTGAACGCAACGGTGTCCGACAACAGACGGTGCGTACCAATGACCACGTCGATGGTGCCCTCTCTCAGGCCCTGGAGCGTCACTTTGGTCTCCGCGTCATCGACGAAGCGGCTCAGCATCGCCACCTTCACGGGAAAACCCGCGAACCGGTCGCTGAAGGTGGCGAAGTGCTGACTCGCGAGCAGTGTCGTCGGTACGAGGATCGCCACCTGCTTGTTGTCCTGGACGGCCTTAAAGGCGGCGCGCACGGCGAGCTCGGTCTTGCCGAATCCCACGTCCGCACATATCAGACGGTCCATGGGACGCTCGAGCTCCATGTCGGCCTTGATGTCCTCCATCGCCTGGGCCTGGTCGGTGGTGAGCGTGAAGGCGAAGAGGTCTTCCATTTCGCGCTGCCAGGCCGAGTCGGGACTGAAGGCGTGCCCTTTAGCGACGCTGCGCTGGCGGTAGAGGTCCACGAGTTCCTGGGCCACGAGAAACGCGGCGGCGCGCGCCTTGGCCCGAGTCTTTTGCCATTCGGCGCCACCCATGCGCGAAAGAGCGGGCGCATCCCCGCCCGAGTAGGGGGTCAGCGCGTCGATCTGCTCGGTGGGCCAGTAGCTGCGGCCGTCCTTGAACTCGAGTATCAAGTAGTCGCGCGTCGTGCCGTTGATGGCGCGCGTCGTGGTACCCGAGAACTTCGCGACACCGTGCTGGCGGTGCACCACGTAACTGCCAATAGCTAGGTCGTCGAAGAATCCGTCGACATTGCGCGTCCTGGTGCGAGCGGCGCGGTGCACGACCCGACGCCCCGTCAGGTCGCTCTCGCTCCAGACCACGACTTCGGGATCGTCCAGGGAGAATCCCGCGGGTAACGAACTCTCGAGCACGCTCAGACGAACCTCGAGCACCTTGGCGGGATCGGTCGTCACCTCGAGACCCTCGCTACGAAGTTGCTCGGCCATACGCTCGACTGCCGCGGCGTTCGAAGTGAGCACGACACCGCGACGAACGGTGGACCACGAACGCACGTGCGCGGCGATGCGCGACGGATCGCCCTGGACAACGGGCGGCGAACCAAGGTTGAGACCCGAAGAACCGAGAGAACCGACCGTTGGCTCGAGGTTGATGTCCGCGCGCCCTTCGAGCACGTCGTGCCAGTTGGTGTGCAGAAGAGGGACGGGAGAACTCGCCTTCCATGTCGTCGCCACCGCGTCGGTCAGTTCGCGTTCTTCGTCGAGCAAGTCGGCCAGACGCTGGCCCACGCGATCGGGTTCGACAACGAGCACCGTTACCGCACCGATCTCGTCGAGCAACGTTCTTGGTCGCTCGACGAAGAGTGACATCCATCCCTCCATGCCGTCAAAGAGTTGACCCGTCGCGAGTCGGTCGAACATCTCGCGACCCCAGGGCTGGCTCACGATGAGTTCTTCGCCGCGAAGCCGTGACGCCTCGCCGGGAACCCACTCGCGTGATGGCGCAATGACCGCCTCGTGGACATCGCGAACCGAGCGTTGGTTCGCGATGTCGAACACGGTCAATCGTTCGAGTTCGTCACCGAAGAAGTCGAGTCGAATCGGCTCGTATCCCTGGGCGGGCCACACGTCGACGATGCCACCTCGAACCGCGAATTCGGCGCGGTGTTCGACGAGGTTCTCGCGCCGGTAACCCAAGGAACCGAGTCCTTCAACGAACTTGTCGCGGTCGAGGTCGCCGCCTCGGCGAACCACGAGTGGCGTCGCGACCGACTCGGGCGGGAGGACCTGAGAAAGTGATCGCACCGAACTGACCACTACGTGCGGAGCCGTCCCCTCGGCGAGGCGCCAGCGAAGCAGGGCGCGATTGGCCATCACCGAACTATCCGGGCTGACCCGCTCGAGGGGGTGCGTATCCCAACCGGGCCACAGGGCCACTTCGTCGCCGGGACCCAATAGCGAGGAGGTGGCGTCACGGAGCTGTTCGGCCTCGGTGGACGTCGCGGTCACTACGAGCAGGAACGGAACTTCAAGGGCGTAGGAAGCGACCGTGAGCGGCGTCGCGTAGGTACCGGGGCTGAACGCTCCCGCGGCGTTCTGAGCGCGCAGCGAGGGACTGACGAGTTCGAGGACGCGACGCAGACCGGTCGCGTCAGTCACGCGCACCGTTTACCAGACGCTGTGCTCGATCAAAGCCAGTGTCGAGCAACGCCTCGAGAGCGTCGGCGGCTGCGGCGACGTGCTCCTTATGTGATTTCAGGTTCTTGCCGACGAGGGACTTGAGGACGTAGTCCGTGACTTGCTCTTTACGCGCTGGACGACCAATGCCGATGCGCAGCCGGGCGAAGTCGTTCGTGCCCAACACGTTGGCGATGGACCTCAGCCCGTTGTGACCGGCGAGTCCGCCACCAAAACGCAGTTGCAGTCGACCCGGCTCCATGTCCAGCTCGTCGTGGGCAATGACCAAGTGCGCGAGGTCCGCGAGCGACGTGCGCTTGAGCAGCGGGGCGATCGCCGCGCCCGATTCGTTCATGAACGTCGTCGGTACCGCGAGCGTGACGGGACCCTCGTGGGTCGTGATGGTGGCACTAAGGGCCCGCTGGCGACTTTCGAGCTTGAGCGTCGCTGCGCGCCGTTCACACACCAGGCGCACGGCGTCACCGCCGACGTTGTGGCGAGAATCGGCGTACTCGAGTCCCGGATTGGCGAGACCGACGATGACCAGTACGCTCTCGGCTCCTCGACGGCCTTCACCGCGTGAGCGCCGAAGCGCCACGGCGAACTACTCCGCTACTGGCTCGGTGCCGACCGCCGGCTTGGCGGCAACGGCAACACGACCGGCGCGAGTGGTCACCACCGTGAGCGAGTGGTCGCCAGACGGCTCGACACCCTTGGGCAAGGTGAGGTCCTGGATGCGAATCGACGAGCCGACCTTCAGTTCCGAGATGTCCACGTCGATGTGCGTGGGGATCTGGTCCGGACGAGTCCTTATCTCCAGGCTGAACATCTGCTGGTCGACCTCCCAGTCGGCGTGGCGCACTTCAACCGCGTCGCCCACGAGGTGCAGCGGCACTTCAGCGACCACTGGCTTTGACGGGTCGATGACTTGGAAATCAATGTGCGAGACGGTGCCACGTACCGGGTGGCGCTGGATCTCGCGCGCCATGACGAGAAACTTCTTGCCATCGGCGTCGAGGTCGATCAGCGAGTTGAGCCCCTGCTCGCCGGACATCGCGGTACGAAAAGCCTTCGCGTTGACCGAAATGGGCAGCGAACTGACGTCGTGGCCGTAGATCACCGCAGGAATGGAACCAGTCGTACGAAGGCGGCGCGCGTTGCGCGAGCCCTTCTCGCGACTCGTCGACGCGCTCAACGTGACTGTTGACATAAGAATCCTCCAACGGATGGCTGGCGCCAAACTGGGCCCCGCACAGGGTCCTCAGTCTAGCCCTTTGCCCGAAGGCCCCGGACTAGAGCAGGTTCTCGCCCCCGAAGATCTCCGAGACCGAAGAATCCTCGAAAATCGCGGAAATAGCGTTCGCCACGAGTGAGGCGACCGAAAGAATCTCGAGCTTCTCGAATCGGCGCTCGGGGCCGAGCGGCAAGGTATCGGTGACGATCACGCGGCTGACGGGTGCGTTAAAGAGTCGGTCGACCGCTGGGGGCGAGAAGACGGCGTGCGTGGCCATCACCCAGATCTCCTCGGCTCCGTGCGCCTTTAACAGGTCACAGGCCGCCACGATGGTGCCCGCGGTGTCGATCATGTCGTCAATCAGCACGCAATGCCGGCCCCGAACGTCACCAACGATGTGACGAGCCTCAGCGATGTTGGCGGTGCCCCGTGGGCGGGTCTTGTGCACGAGCGCGAGGTCACAGCCCAGATGCTGGGCGTAGCGCTCGGCGACTTTCACCCGCCCGGCGTCGGGGGCCACGACCACCAGTTCGCGCGGATCGGCGTTCGCCTTGAGGTACTCCTCGAGCACCGGCGCGGCGACGAGGTGGTCGACGGGGATATCAAAGAAGCCCTGGATCTGGCCCGAGTGGAAGTCGACTGACAAGACCCGGTTCGCGCCGGCGGTCTGGAGCATGTCGGCGATGAGCTTGGCGGTGATGGGCTCGCGTCCGGCCGACTTGCGATCCTGACGTGCGTAACCGTAATTGGGTATCACCGCGGTGATGCTCTTCGCGGACGCGCGCTTTGCGGCGTCGATCATGATCAGTTGTTCCATCACCGCGCTGTTCACGGGTGACCCGTGCGTTTGGACAATGAACACGTGCGCGCCACGTATGGATTCATCGAAACGACAGTGAATCTCACCGTTCGCGAATTCCCGGGCGTTCGCCTCGGTGAGGTCAATGCCCAGTTGCTTGGCGATGTTCTGGGCGAGCTCGGGGTGACAGGTCCCCGTCACGAGCACGAGACGGCGCTTGGCGAGGGACTCCACGGCGCCAGCGTACAAGGTCAAAGGCGACAAAATCTCTAGAGCTGTTGAAATGGGGCCACGACCTCTCCCGGGCCCACCTTGGCGCCGGGCGTGAGGACCACGTACGAGCTCACCCGGGCGCCTTCACCCACGTGCGCCCCGACCGCTTCGACCGTTCCCACGACGGCGCCCTCGCCCACGTGCGAATCGACCAGGAACGCGTGAGGGCCGATCTGAGCACCGCGCTCTATCACGCAACGTCCTTTCAACACCGTCCCGGGTAGCAGAGAGACATCCGGTTCGATCAGGACGTCCGCGTCGACGTAGGTGTGCGAGGGGTCCCACATGGTGACCCCGCTCATCATCCACTGCTCGTTGATCCGTCCTCGAAGGACCGCCTCGGCGTCGGCTAATTGGGCGCGGTCATTGACCCCCGTGGCCTCTTGTGGATCCTCTAACGTCATCGCACCCGTCACGTGGCCGGTGTCGTGCAGCGCCGCCACCAGGTCGGTGAGGTAGTACTCGTTCTGCGAGTTCTGGCGTCCAATGCGTCGCAAGGCGGCCCCGAGCAAACTCTCGCGCACGACCATGATCGAGGTATTCACTTCACAGATGGCGCGCTGGTCATCGGTGGCGTCGCGCTCTTCGACGATCGCGGCAATCGATCCATCCTTCGCGCGGACGATTCGTCCGTAACCATAAGGATCGTCGAGTTCTGCGCTGAGTACCGTGAGTGACGCCCCGCTCGCGCGGTGGTGGGCCAAGAGGTGGCCAATGGTGGCGTGACGCAACAAGGGCGTGTCGCCGGGCACGATCAGCACGTCACCGTCGGTGTCGCCCACCTCGTTAGCGACCGTGGACATCGCGACCGATACCGCGTGACCGGTGCCCAATTGTTCGGTTTGTTCCACGAAGGTCAGATGCGCGTCGTCGCGCGCACGCTGTTTCAGCGAGGTCTCGACCCAGGGACCCGCGTGGCCCACCACCACCACGGTCGCGACGACTTCGTCGTGGGCGAGGGCGTCAAGTACGTAGAGCACCATCGGACGACCGCACAGGTGGTGCAACGGCTTGGGTCGCGAAGAACGCATCCTCGTTCCCTCGCCCGCGGCAAGGACCACGGCGCAGGTAGGACGGCTCACCCCATCATCTTTACCATTGATCCCATTACCATTCGTGGCGTGACCGATTTCTCGTACGACGAGTTTTCACTTTTTCACGAAAACCTCGAGGAATGGAACCTCGACGTTCCGATATCGCCGGTGCGCCGTTTTTACGTCGTCGTGGACGGACTTCGCCAACTCAGCGGCCTCGCCTGGGGTAACGGCCAGCCCCAGATGATCCTCGTGCACGGTGGCGCTCAAAACGCCCACACCTTTGACACGGTGGCTCTCGCGTTACAACGTCCCCTGCTCGCACTGGACCTGCCCGGTCACGGCCACTCGGACGCCTCGCCAAATGGCACGTCGGCGCTCGCGAGCCACGCGCGCGACGTCCAAAGTGCGCTCGAACAGTTGGCCCCTGGTCACCACGCCCTCGTAGGTATGTCCCTCGGCGGCCTCGTGTCGCTCGTGGTCGCCAGTGAACGCCCCGACCTCGTGAGTTCACTCACGCTGATCGACATCACGCCCGGAGTAAACGCGCAAAAGGCGAAGCACATCACCGACTTCGTGAACGGCCCTTCTTCGTTCGATGACTTCGACGCGTTGCTCGCACGAACGATCGAACACAATCCCACCCGGTCGACCTCGTCGCTTCGTCGCGGCATCCTGCACAACGCCATCGAGCAACATGACGGCACCTGGGTATGGCGCCACCAGCGACACCCCAAGTCCGAACTCGCCGCCCCCGACGTCGGCGATCTCTGGACGCGACTGGGGACGTTAGAGATGCCCGTGACCCTCGTGCGCGCCATGGCGGCCAGTTCGGTCGTGGACGACGACGACGAGGCCGAACTGTTGCGTCGATTGCCGAACGCCCGCGTGGTTCGAGTCGCCAATGCCGGCCACTCGGTCCAGGGCGACCAGCCCCTCGAACTCGCGGCCCTCTTGAGCCGCTTCGCGACCTAATGGATCTGGCTGGCGGGGGAGGGCTCGAACCTCCAACCTACGGATTCAAAGTCCGGCGTTCTGCCAATTGAACTACCCGCCACTGCATGTACGGTAACAATCTTCACAGATTCTTAGCGAATGACTGGAGAAGGTTAATGACCACCAGCAACACTAGAGCCTGTACCGTCATCCATAGAAAGCCCTACCGTGTCTAGCGTCCAATCCCCTGCCTCCTACATTGCCATCGTCGATGATGACGGTGCCATTCGCACCGCGCTGGGCCGAGCACTGCGCATGGAGAACTACGACGTCGAGCTCTTCGAGGACGGCACGAGCGCCCTCAAGTCGATCCAACTGCGCGCGCCCGACGCGATCGTGCTCGACCTCCAGTTACCCGACATCGACGGACTCGAGATCTGTCGTCGAATCCGCCGCGCCGGTGACGCCACGCCAATCCTCATGCTCACCGCCCGAGACGCCGTGAACGACCGCGTCGAGGGTCTCGACGTGGGCGCGGACGACTACTTGGTCAAACCCTTCGACCTCGCTGAACTGCTCGCGCGACTGCGCGCACTCTTGCGCCGAAGCAGCCTCGCCGATGGCGACGAGGCCATGCTTCGTTTCGAAGACCTCACGCTCAACCCCCAGACGAGAGAAGTGCACCGGGCCTCAAGGCCCATTGAGCTCACCAAGATCGAATTCGACTTGTTGGAGTTGTTTCTCCAGCACCCGCGTCAAGTTCTGACGCGCGACCAAATACTCGACCTCGTATGGGGATACAACTTCGACTCCGGGACGAACTCGCTCGCGGTCTACATTGGCTACTTGCGTCGCAAGTTAGAAGAGAACAACGAAGCCCGTCTGATCCAGACCGTACGTGGGGTTGGCTACGCGCTTCGTACATCGTGACCTTTCGTAGTCGCGTCATCACCGCTACCGTCGTCGCAGCGGCACTCGCGGTCGTGCTCGCCTGCTTCGCGTCGTTCCTCACGACCCGCAACGCCCTGTTTAACGCGGTGGACCAATCACTCCTCCAGACGTCACAGGGACCCACCAGCCTTCACGCCAACGATCCACACTTCACCGGCTCCTACACCGAGCTCGTCCTCGCCAGCGGTCAGACCGTTCCCACGACGGGCGTGCCCATTGACGCACTCATCAAGAGCTACGCCAAAGGCAAGAGTGGTCATCTGCTGCGCACCATTCAGATTGGCAACCAGTCCTATCGCGAGTTGATCGTCGGCCTGCCCAAGGATTCAGTCGTCAGCGGCACGAGTGGTCTCTACGAAGTGAGCGGCACGTCAGCCCAACTCTTCGTCGTCAACGTCACGGGCCAGGAGAACGAACTGCGCAGCCTCGTGCGAACTTTGCTCATCGTCGCCGCCAGTGGACTCTTGCTCGCCCTCGCCTTGGGCTGGCTCCTCGCGCGCGCCGCCCTACGCCCTCTCGAAGAAGTGACCAACGAAATTGAGACGATCACCGAGACCAACGACATGCGCCACCGCATCCAAGAAGGCGACGCCGACGAACTCGGACGACTTCGACGGGTGTTCAACCGCTTGCTCAGTTCGGTCGAGAGCAGCCAGACCCTCCAGCGCCAACTCGTCCTCGACGCCAGCCACGAACTTCGAACGCCACTCACGTCGCTACGCACCAACGCCCAGGTCTTGTCGCGCGCGAACGAACTCAGTCCCGAGGACCTCACGCAATTGACCAACGACATGGTGACCCAGGTCGATGAACTGGCGTCGCTCGTCACCGACCTGGGCGAACTCGCCCGTGGTGAACGCAGCGAGGGCACCGTGGTGCCCCTGCGCCTCGACGAGTGCGTAGACGAGTGCGTGGACACCGCGCGCACCTACGCGCGAATAAAGGACATCACGATCGATTCACAGGTCGAGCCCTCTACCATCGTGGGCCGCCGAGACCGACTCGTGCGCGCGATCTCCAATCTCTTGACGAACGCGGTGAAGTTCACACCGCGTGGGGGTCGGATTGTCGTCAGGTCATCGTCAGGTTCGGTCAGCGTCAGTGACAGCGGACCTGGAATCAGTGACGAGGACATCCCCTTCGTCTTCGACCGCTTTTGGCGCTCCGCCTCATCGCGCGCGCTTCCTGGTTCTGGTCTCGGGCTTTCAATCGTCGCCCAGGTGGCGGCCGAGTTCCAGGGAACGGTCACCGTTGACCGCGACCCCGAACTCGCGGGCGCACGCTTCACCTTCACGTTGCCGTCAGGTGATGGCGACACGACCGATTGACCAGTCCTTTGGCATTTTCTTAACTGAGCATTGCCGGGCGCTTACGCGCCTGTGCAAGGCTTAAACCGTAGGAAACCAATGGCACCCCAACAACGAACCCCCCATCAACGCGACCGACGATTCGCCCGAGTACGTCACCTGACCCAGACCATCTTCATTGGTGCAGGCGTCGTCTCGGGACTTTTCGTCGCCTATGCGTCAAGCACCGCCAAGCCGGTCGCCACGGTCACCGTGCCTCCCGTGACCAAGACGACGACGCCGAGTTCGTCGAGCGATTCAACGACTGATGAGACGTCCCAGACCACCACGACGACGCTCTACACTCCGCCCACGAGTGTGGCGACCACCACCACGACGACCTGCACGACCACGCCATCGGGACAGACAACGTGCAACTAGGACGCTCATGAATTTTGAAGTCTGGGGTCTGAGTGGCTCACTCGCGACCGAACACCGCGAGCACGAGGGCCCAGCCCGCGAGCGGCTCTGGTACTGGCTCGACGCCGTAGACACAGCGTGCAATCGATTTCGCGCTGACGCCGAGATCAGTCGGTTGAACACCACGCACGATCGAGCCGTGGTCGTGAGCGACACGCTGGCCCGATGTCTCGAGGCCGCTCTCTTAAGTGCCGAGTTGACCGACGGACTGTGCGACCCGACGGTACTGGACTCACTCGTCGCCCTCGGCTACGACCGCGACTACGCCGCGTTACGCGACGTCATCGTCCCGGTGCGTGCGCATCGTCCATCGCCGGGCGTTGGGGCAATCACCTTCGAACCAGAGCGACGTCGGGTCTCGCTGGCGCCGGGCTGTTCGCTCGACCTTGGCTCGAGCGCGAAGGCGCTCGTGGTGGACCTGGTCGCCAACGACGTCGCGCGACTCGGCGGGGTGTGCGTTGAAGTCGGCGGTGACGTGGCGCTTCGCGGGAGTGGCCCGAACGGACCCTGGGTCGTGGGCATCAGTGATCGTCTGGAACTCGACGGGAACGAACCGCGCGTCAGCCAACACGGGGGCGGCATCGCTACCTCGTCACTGACGACTCGCACGTGGAAGAGTCGAGGTTCAACGCTCAATCACATCATTGATCCGCGCACCGGTTACTGCGCGAGCGGCCCCTACGCGACCGCCACCGTGAGCGCGTCGAGTTGTGTCGTTGCCAACGCCTATTCAACCGCGGCGTTGCTCTGGGGCGAAGAGGCGAGCTACCACATCGCCCAGGCTGGCTGGTCGGCTCGACTGGTGCGCCACGACGGCCGGGTCGACTTCGTCGGTGGTTGGCCCGAGGAGGAAAAGAGCGCGTGATCGCCCTCACCACCCCCTATCTCTGGTACACCACCCGGGCCACCGGACTCGTCGCGCTGATTCTGTTCACCATGGTCGTCACGTTGGGTACCCTCGTCGCCAACCGTATCGGTGGCACGACTGTCGGCCGCTTCGAGATAAACGAACTGCACCGGTCGCTTTCGATGGTCGCCGTGGTGTTCCTCGCGATCCACATCATCACCACGGTGCTCGACAGTTACGTCTCGACGGGCATCATCTCGGCCTTCATTCCCATGACGTCGGCCTACAAGCGGGTCGCCATCACCTTGGGTGCGGTCGCCTTCGACCTGATCTTGGCGGTGTGGATCTCGAGTCTGTTGAAGCTGCGCATCACAAACACGTCCTGGCGCTTCATTCACTGGTTCAGTTGGATCAGCGTAGTCACCGCTCTGGTGCACGCGTATATGTCGGGCACCGATTCGCGCACGGGGATCGGGCTCGTTCTCGTGAGCGCGTGCTCGGGCGTGGTAGTGCTCGCTGCCTTATGGCGATTCTTTGGCCGACCGACCAGGGCAGCGGGAAGGACCGCGCTTTCGCCCTTAGCGAAGCTGAAGCCACCCGCGAACACGCGACCGGTTTCACGACCCTTCGCCTCGAGTCCTCGTCCCCCGACCAGACGAGGACGTTGAGCATGCACGAACATACCCTGCCGCGCCTGATGCACGCCGCGGGTTCACGTCCGCTCACCCTCGCCCAGCACGAGGAGGTCTTCGCCACCACCCAGCGCGCAGCGATGCAGTTGAGCGAACTCGACGCCTCAGGGCTCACGGGTCGCGGCGGAGCCGCTTTTCCCACCGCGCGAAAGGCCCGGCTGATACGCGAGCAACGAGGCCACAACAAGTTCGTCGTCGTCAACGCCATGGAGGGCGAACCTGCCTCGCACAAGGACCGCACTCTGCTGAGCACGCACCCACACCTCGTGCTCGACGGCGCGGAGTACCTGGCCTCGATCGTCGGCGCGAAGAACATCGCGGTGTGCGTGGCCCGCGATGAAGCCACGGTAGTGAACCACGTCGAGCGCGCCATTCACGAGCGCTCTCGGCGCAGTTTGCGCGGTCCAAAACTCGAGTTGCATACGCCCCCGTGGCGCTACGTCGCGGGCGAAGAGTCCGCGCTCGTGCACTGGCTCGACGACAATGAGTCCCTGCCCCAGTACCGACCCACCCGCCCGCACATTCTTCGCATCGGTCACGCCCCGGTACTCGTGGACAACGTCGAGACCTGCGCCAACGTGGGGCTCATTGGACGTTACGGCGCCGCCTGGTTTCGCGGGCTCGGGACCGTCGAGAGCCCCGGCAGCACGCTCGTCTCGGTCACCGGTGCGGTCGAGCGGCCCACGGTGCTCGAAGTCGCACTCGGTACCCCGCTACGGGTCATCCTCGAGTCCGCGAACGCTGACCCCGACCCCCAGGCGCTGCTGCTCGGGGGCTACGGCGGATCCTGGCTCGCCGCTTCGCACCTGGATC
Source organism: Acidimicrobiaceae bacterium (assembly GCA_003133125.1). Taxonomy (GTDB): domain Bacteria; phylum Actinomycetota; class Acidimicrobiia; order Acidimicrobiales; family RAAP-2; genus RAAP-2. Next base: position 34,961 of record PKZO01000039.1, read on the forward strand.
TCAACTACTGCAACGAGGACCTCGCTCGCGCGAGCGCGTCGACCGGNNTGCGGACCCTGCGCGTTCGGTCTACCCGCCATCGCCGAGGACCTGAACCACCTCGCCCATCCTTCGCGCGACCCCATGAGCGCCTACAAGCGACTCGAGGAACGTCTCGGCGAGATCGACGGCCACGGCGCGTGCCGCCACCCCGACGGTGTGGTCCGCTTCGTACGCTCGGCCCTCGCGACCTTCGCCCAGGACTTCAGCGCCCACGCCCACGCCAGCGCCTGTGCTGGTTCGCGGGCCAACGTGCACTACGCGAGCGTGCCCCACCTCGAACGCGAGGAGGAACTCGTATGGGAGTGAGACGGCGCGCGGGACTGTTCGTCCTCCAGGTCAATCCAATACTCTGTGACGGCTTTGGTCACTGCGGCGAACTCGCGCCCGAGCTCGTGAAGATGGACGAATGGGGCTACCCGATCATCAAGACCGAGCCCACGGCCTTCGCTGACGCCGGGGCCTACGAATCGGCCCGCTACGCCGAACGAGGGTGCCCTCGACAGGCCCTACGCATTCACCGGCTCACCGACAAGTAGCCGTTCGAAGGCCAGCTTTTTGGGCCTCGACATTTATCTAGTAGTGTTCTACGAGCCATGGGATCACTAATCAAGAAGCGCCGCAAGCGCATGCGCAAGAAGAAGCACAAGAAGATGCTGAAGCGAACCCGCTTCCAGCGTCGCGCCGCCGGTAAATAGTCCGCTTCGACGCCTAGGCGGGCGTCGTGATGCTTTGGCGAAACCGTACAGTGCCCTCGGGACCGGTCACGTCCCAGGCGGGCGCTGGTCCCGCGACGTGCGAGGCGAGAAACATCGTCGAGCCCGAACCCGCCAACTGCACGTCGTGACCGTAGGTCGCTCGCAGCCACGCGAGCGTACGTGCGAGCCGCGGCTCGACCGCGCAGGCGGCGTACTCCAAGTGGTTGAGGCTTGGCCTCGCGGCGCCGCCCGCCGCGAGCTCGTCAAAGGCCCGGTAACAATCTCGTGTGCTCACCGAGAAATCCGGCATCATCAAGGTGACGTCACGGGCTTCGAAGACAAGTGGCGTGAGGCGCTCTCCCACGCCCTCGACGAGAGCTCGACCACCGCGCTGACAGAACGGCACGTCGCCCCCGAGCAGCGCGGCGACCTCGTCGTTCACGCCGCCGAAGTATCGAAGGATCGCCGCCGCGTCCGCGCTGCCGCCACCGAGCCCACCGCCGACGGGGATGTTCTTTTCGATCACGACGCCCGCGCGCTCGCCCACGAGTGCCAATGCCCGTGCGACCAAGTTGCTCTCGTCGAGCGGTACCGCCGCTTCGTGGGCGAGAGTGACCTCATCGCCACTTAGATCGAGCAGCAGGCGGTCGGCGAAATCGAGCGTGGTCATCTCGCTACGCAGTTCGTGCAGGCCATCGCCACGCAC
>PKZO01000028.1:0-2024 GCA_003133125.1 Acidimicrobiaceae bacterium
GGTTTGAGGGTGTGATCGCGGATGGTGAGCATGTCCGCGAGCAACTGGGTGGGATGCCACTGATCGGTCAGTCCGTTCCAGACCGGCACGCCGGCGAACTCCGCCAGGAGTTCCACGTCGTGGTGGGCGAATCCTCGAAACTCGATGCCGTCGTACATGCGACCGAGCACGCGCGCGGTGTCCTTCACGGTCTCTTTGTGGCCCAGCTGCGTTTCGCCCGGGCCCATGTAGGTGACGTGCGCCCCTTGATCGTGGGCGCCCACCTCGAAGGCGGACCTCGTGCGAGTGGAGGATTTCTCAAAGATGAGCGCGATGTTCTTGCCCTTGAGCAACTTCTTTTCCGTGCCCGACCACTTCTCACGGCGCAGTCGGTCGCTCAGGTCGAGAAGACCAATGAACTCCTCTTTGGTGAGGTCGGTGTCCTTTAGGAGGCTGCGCCCCCTCAAGCCGTTGGTGATGTCAGTGTTCTTCATACGACGCTCTCTCTCTCGATGGGACACGTCATGCATCTCGGGCCGCCGCGACCCCGACCAAGCTCGCTACCGTCGATCGAGATCACCTCGATGCCGTTCTTTCGAAGCATGGTGTTCGTCGCGACGTTACGTTCGTAACCCATGATGACCCCGGGGGCCACCGCAAGGAAGTTCGTCCCGTCATCCCACTGTTCACGCTCGGCCGCGCGAACGTCCTCGTCGGTGGTGAGGACGGTCACGTGGTCGACCTTGAGGACCTGGGCCAACGTCTCCCACAGGTCCTCGTTCTGAATCATGTTGAGCGTCTCGGGTTCGTCACCCGGAGTGACCGTCCAACTGCGCAAGTTCCTGTCGAAGTAGGGATAGAGGACGAACGTCGCACGGTCGATCATGGTCATGACGGTGTCAAGGTGCATGAACGCGTGGCTGTGCGGAAGTTCGATCGCGATGACCCGGGTGGCCAGACCGGTCTCGAAGAGCCGTCGCGTCAGGATCTCGACCGCAATCGGCGTCGTGCGCTCGCCCATGCCGATCATGACGGTGCCGTGTCCGAGGACGTGCACGTCGCCACCTTCGATGGTCGCCTGGTGGTTGACCACCTCGGCGTCGAGCAAGACGTCGAACTTCTCGTCCTTGAAGACCGGGTGATAGCGGTAGACCGCCCTCGTGTGCAGCGACTCGCGCTTGCGCGCGGTCTTNNGCCAGGTCGGCCTTCAAGATGCCGCCAACGAGGAACTCCGCCAACTTCTCACCGTCGAGGTCGTTCAAGAGCTGACGAACCGGCTTGACGAGCGACGGGCCGATCTGGTCGTCGGTGCACAGCGAGTCGAGCACGAACGCTCGCCCGGCGTCGAGGGACAACACGTCAGCCAGTAGATCACCGAACAGGTGGACCTTGACGCCCTTGTCGCGCATCGCCTGGGCGAAGGCGTCGTGCTCCTCGCGCGCCTTCTTCGCCCAGAGCACGTCGTCAAAGAGAAGACTCTGGATGTTCGACGGAGTGAGCCTCGAAAGTTCGAGACCTGGTCGGTGCAGTATCGCCTGCTTGAGTTGGCCAACTTCTGAATCTACGTGGAGTGTCATTGCACTACCTCTTCGCTCTTACTTCTTGGGCTTGGTGCCCTTGTCGTTCTTGGGTTCCTTCGCAGGTTTCACGTCCGTCTGCGCCATCACTTCGGCCTGCCACGAGGCGGGAACCTCATCGGGCAGGTCCACGGGGATGTCGATCTCGCCGAGTCCCTGACGACGTGCATTGAGGAACGCGTAGAGGACGAGCCCAGCGAGCAGCACCACGAGCGCCTGGTAGACGACCTGGTAGCCCGAGGCGAAAGTCACCCACATGGAAAACAGCACACTGGCGCCCGCGACGCAGAGGTCACGAGCCAACTGCCAACCCTGGACGTGGCGACGCTTGGAGACGAGGAACGTCAACTGGGCAATCGCCGAGAAGAAATACGGGATGGCGACGGTCACCACGCTCAGGTCCACGAGGTACGTAAAGACCGTCAGACCAGAACTCGTCGAGTAACGCCAGAGCATCAACAGCGACGG
>PKZO01000028.1:2104-2299 GCA_003133125.1 Acidimicrobiaceae bacterium
GAAAAGCGTTCACGAAGGGAGATCCGGTATTGACCAGAGTGTGGTGAGCGACGAGGCCCATGACCACCGCCGTGACCAAGACGTAGAGGAACGCGCTGGCGACGGTACCGATGACCGAAGCTCGAAGCACGTTGGTGCGCGGATTCTTCACCCGCTTGGCCGTGATGGCAGCAGCTTCGACACCAATGAAGGAGA
>PKZO01000028.1:2304-3144 GCA_003133125.1 Acidimicrobiaceae bacterium
TGACGTTCTGGAACCAGGCCATCTGGCGCACGCCAGTCAAGTTGATCACCGCGGGAATCCAAAGACCGAACATCGCGATTCCCCAGTTCTGCATACCGCTCGGGTGGCTGAACTTGAACAGTGCGTCGACGTAAAAGACCCACGACGAGACGATCGCCGCGTTACCGGCCCACGACTGGATCCAGTAGCACCACCCTACGAGATAACCGGCGAAGTCGCCGAACTCGTGACGCGCATACGCGTACACGCCGCCGTCACTGTTCGGCACGCGCTTGGTGAGTTGACCGAACAATACGGCGAGCAACATCGCGCCCACCGCGATAACGGCGAGCACGGCAATACCCATGGTGCCGGCTCCGGCGAGCACGGCGGGCATCGTGAACACACCAGTACCAACGATGCTGCCAACCACCAGCGCCGTCGCGGAAGTGAGCCCTAGCGAGTGAGCCTTTTGCTGATTTCGTTCAGACAGCGGATCTTTTTGAGGATCGGACTTCGAAGCGGACGGAGAATTAAGTAACGTCATACTGCCTCCTCAGTTACTACTTGTTGGGCTTTGGGCCCTATTTAATTGTCCTACCAACTGCCCGGACTTTTCCCGGCGGGCTAAGGCCGAAAGTCCAATTCTCTTCTGCGTTTGCGTGACGTTTGAGTGACCGCGAGCACTTCGTCGCAACGTTGCTCGAGAGGGTCTACAAAACGAGTGAAGTAAGGTGTTCCTTCGGTGACGCTGCAAGTCTTATGAGTTGCGTTGCTTTGGGGCCGCTAGCTCATCGGGAAGAGCAGGAGACTTTTAATCTCAAGGTGCCGGGATCGAGACCCGGGCGGCCCACTAAATAC
>PKZO01000068.1 GCA_003133125.1 Acidimicrobiaceae bacterium
TATCTCGGTTGGCGTATCTATCAGTTAGTTTCGTGGTTGTCCCACAGGAGGTTCTGATGCCCATCTACGCCCTCGGCGACCGAGTGCCGAGCATCCACCCCGACGCGTTCGTACACCCCGACGCCGTGGTGATAGGCGACGTGCGTATTGGCTCGGAGTCGTCCGTGTGGCCCGGGGCGGTCTTGCGCGGGGACTACGGCACCATCATCATCGGCGCGCGCACGTCGATCCAGGACGGCACGGTAGTGCACGCGGTCGAAGCATTTCCCACCGTCGTCGGCGACGACTGCGTGATTGGTCATATTGTCCACCTCGAAGGGTGCGTGATCCATGACCGCGCCCTCGTGGGCAGCGGTTCAGTGGTCTTGCACCACGCGCACGTGCGTTCCGGCGCGACCGTCGCCGCAGGAGCGGTCGTGCGCAATCGTATGGACGTTCCTGAAGGCGCGTTGGCGGTGGGAGTTCCGGCCCAGATTAGAGAAGGTGCGAGTTCTTCTGAGGCGATTGACGAGGGTGCGGCGCTCTACGTCTGGAACGCGAATCGCTACAAGACTGACCTGCGTCTGCTCTAGGCGTTGGAGATCTCGATCAAACCTTCGAGTGCGCGCGCCGCGCTTCCGTTTTGAACACTCGCGGCGGCGAGATCGTATCCCTGTGTCAGGTTGTCCGCCACGCCCGCGACAATAAGCGCGAGGCCAGCGTTCGCACACGCGACGTCAAAGATGGGTCCCGGCACGGCCTCGAGGAAGGATTTGACAGCGCGCACATTGTGCTCGACGTCCCCTCCGCGCAGGCTCGCGACTTCGTGGCGGCGACCTAACTCGCCGGCGGCGTCAAGGCGTTGGATGTCGACGCCGTCGGGCGTGATGACGTGCAGGGTCGAGTCCGAACCGAGGGAGAGCTCATCGAGCCCGTCGTCGGCGTGGACCAAGATGGCGTATCGGATGCCGCGCGCCTGAAGGACTTGGGCCATGTGGTCGAGCAAATGGCGCTGCGCGACCCCGATGAGCGAGCGTTCAACCAGGGCGGGATTCGCCAGGGGACCGAGGACGTTAAAGATGGTGCGAAAACCCAGTTCGCGTCGGATGGGGATCAGGTGTCCGAGGGCGTGATGGAACTTTGGCGCAAAGAGGAAACCAATGCCGGCCTCTTGCACGCAGCGCTGCACGGTGACGACGCCCACGTCCAGACGCACGCCGAGCGCCTCGAGGACGTCCGCCGAACCAACCGACGAGGAAGCCGCGCGATTGCCGTGCTTGGCGACGTGCACCCCGCATCCGGCGACCGCGAGAGCCGCCATGGTCGAGATGTTCACGGTGTGCAGCTGATCGCCCCCGGTGCCCACCAGGTCAATGGCGTCGGGCCCCACCGAGAAAGTCGTCGCCGATGCCATCATTGCGTCGATGAAACCGGTCATCTCGTCGGCGGTCTCGCCCTTGGCCGTGAGTGCGGTCAGAAAACTCGCGATGAGAACGCCGTCGACGTGTCCACCGAGGATCTCGTGCAGGGCGTCACGGGCCTGGTCGCGCTCGAGGTTCGTGCCCCTCACGAGAGGATTCAATACGTCAAGCGAGAACGGGGAACTCATCGAACGCAGAAACCGTGTCGTGACATAGGGACAAGTTAGTCGCGCCGACGGATTCGTTTTGTCCAACTACGATTGAGCGATGGCGGCGACGTATCTTGACGATATTCTGAGCGCGCATCGACGTCGGGCGAGTAGGGATACGAGGATCTGGCAGGATCGGGCGGACAGCGTTCGCTACGAGGGGCCGTCATTCGCCCAGGCTCTGGTCGCGAAGGCCGACCCGCGCATTGCGCTCATCGCTGAGATCAAGCGCCGTTCTCCCTCCAAGGGCTGGATCGACGAACACCTTGATCCTGGTGGACTCGCTCACGCTTACGAAGAAGGCGGGGCGAGCGCGATCTCGGTGTTGACTGACGAGGATCACTTCTCTGGTTCGAAGGAGGACGTCGCGGTGGTGCGCGCCCGGGTGTCCATCCCGGTTCTTCGAAAGGACTTCACCGTCAGTGAGAACGACGTCCTGGACGCCGCCGATATGGGAGCGAGCGCGGTGCTCTTGATCGTGGCGGCGTTGAGCGACCTCGAACTGCGTACCTTCCTCGAGTTGGCCCAGCGGATCGGTCTCGATGCGCTGGTGGAGGTTCACGACGAGCAAGAAGCAAGGCGCGCCTTGGACCAGGGTGCTCGTCTCGTCGGGGTGAACCAGCGTGACCTGCGAAATTTCACGGTAGACAAGCACCGCGCGGCGAGCGTGGTGGCGTCCCTGGGAACCGATGTCCTCAAGGTCGCCGAGTCGGGTATCACGAGCGTAGAGGACGTCGAGGGTTGCGCCGGGGAGGGCTTTGACGCGGTGCTCGTCGGTGAGGCATTGGTGCGAGCGCCCAACCCCATGCAGTTAGTAAGTCAGTTCGCTTCAGTGACACGAGTAGTTCGTGATTGAGTTCACCTCTCGCGCTCGTTTCATCAAGATTTGCGGCATCACGTCGGTGAACGACGCGCTGGTGGTACGAGACTCCGGTGCCGACGCGCTCGGCGTCAATTTCGCCACTTCGAAGCGTCACGTTGAAGTCGACGTGGCCCGTGACGTCGTGGGCGCCACTGTAGGGACCCTGCACGTGGGCGTGTTTAAAGACAACGACACGGGCTTCGTGCTCGAAATGGTTGACGAAGGTGGCGTCGAGATCGCTCAGATCCATGGTCCCTTGGACATGGACCTACTTGAACAGCTCCGCGCGCGTGGGCGCGGCATCATCAAGGCGTTGTCGATTGGTGCGCCGGAGTTCTTCACCTTCGATGAGACGCTCGTTGACGCCGTGATGATCGACGGACTCGAACCCGGTAGTGGGCTCGAGCACTCCTGGGATGAGATGAGAAGTCGCCACTTTAAGGTGCCCGTGATCGTCGCGGGCGGACTGACCTCTGAGAACATTGATGGAGTAATCAGTCTCGTGCGTCCATGGGGCGTCGACGTGGCGACCGGTGTCGAGTCGTCACCGGGTAGAAAAGACGCGGCGCGAGTGACTACATTCGTGCAGGTGGCTGCCGTATCGCTAGGCCGTGGAGGATCGACATGAGTGATGCACCGGACTACATGTCCTCACCCGACGTGCTCGGGCACTTTGGTGAGTTCGGTGGTCGTTTCGTACCCGAAGCATTGATGCCCGCTTGCCTCGAACTCGAAGTGGCCTTTCGCGACGCGTGGAGCGACCAAACGTTCATCGACGAATACCAACGGGTGTTGCGCGAGTTCGCCGGTCGCCCGACCCCGATTACGCCTTTGCCGCGGATTTCGGCGGCGTTGGGCATCCGGTTGTTCGCCAAACGCGAGGACCTGGCGCACACGGGCTCACACAAGATCAACAATGTCGTGGGCCAGACGTTGCTCACCAAGCGAATGGGCAAGCAGCGGGTGATCGCCGAAACCGGCGCGGGACAACACGGTGTCGCCACCGCGACCGCCGCCGCTCGTTTCGGCATGGCGTGCACGGTGTTCATGGGTGAGGTCGATACCGAGCGCCAGTCGCTCAATGTGTTTCGCATGGAATTGCTCGGTGCGAAGGTGGTCCCGGTGACCTCGGGGAGTAGGACTCTAAAGGACGCGGTCAACGAGGCTATGCGCGAGTGGGTGACGTGCGTCGACGACACGCACTACTGCATCGGATCGGTCATGGGCCCACATCCATTTCCCCTCATGGTAAGGGAGTTCCAATCCATTATCGGCACCGAATCCGCCTTCCAGCTGAACGAACTGGGCGTGGCTTGTCCCGACTTGGTGGTTGCCTGCGTGGGTGGTGGATCGAACGCGGCGGGGGTCTTCGCCGGTTTCGCCAACACGACGGCTCGGCTCATCGGCGTAGAGGCGGCCGGCGGCAGTGCGGTGGGCAAGGGCTCTCCGGGTGTGCTGCACGGCATGAAGTCCTATCTAATCCAGGACGAGTTCGGCCAGATCGAAGAAGCGTCCTCGATCTCGGCGGGACTGGACTATCCGGGGATCGGCCCCGAGCACGCGCACCTGGCCAAGTCCGGTCGCGCCGAGTACGTCGCCATTGGCGACGACGAGGTGCTTGACGCCTTGAAGGTTCTCAGTGAGCTCGAGGGCATCATTCCCGCTCTCGAGACCGCGCACGCCGTTGCTTGGATCCTCAAAGAAGCGGGACGGTCAATCCCTTCTGGCGCGACGGTCTTGCTCAACCTGTCCGGTCGCGGGGACAAGGACGTTGCTCAAGTGCGCGAGATTCTTCGGGGCACCGCGTGAAAAGTCTCGAGACGTCACTGCGAGAGCTTCGCGCCACTGGTCGCAAGGCCCTCGTGCCTTACTTCGTGGCGGGCGCGACGAGCGACTGGGTGCGTCATGTAGAAGCAGCAGTACTCGCCGGTGCCGACGCCGTCGAGATCGGTATTCCCTTCTCAGATCCGATGTTGGATGGCGTCGTTATTCAGAACGCTTCACTTCGAGCACTGGAGTTAGGCACAACCATCGATTCGATTGCGACCGATCTCTCGAGCATTGCGACGTCGGTGCCGTTGATTGCGATGACGTACTACAACCTCTTGTACCACTACGGCCTCGAGCGAGTGGCGGGCAAGTTGCGCGAGTGTGGTGTTGTTGGGGCCATCGTGCCCGACCTCACGGTAGAAGAAGCTGGTGAATGGCGCGCGGCCGCCGACGCGAGTGACGTTGCGACAATTTTCTTGGTGGCACCTTCGACGCCACCCGAGCGCGTCGCACTAGTGACCAGCGCGAGTGAGGGATTCTGTTACGCGTCGTCGCGCATGGCAGTGACGGGTAGCGCCACCGACAGCGTTGACGTAACGCGAGTGGTGAAGCGCGTGCGTGACTGCAGCGACCTGCCTACCTACGTTGGTATCGGTATCTCGACACCACAACAGGCCCGGGCCGCCGTCAACGTGAGCGACGGGGTCATCGTGGGCTCGGCGTTAGTACGCGTGATCCACGAGGGAGGTGGCGCGCGTGAAATTGAACAGTTCATCGGCTCGTTTCGAAATGCCCTCGACGCCGCTGGTGGCGAATCCTGAAAGCCCTTTTATTTACTGAAAGAACTCTCAACCACCCTGGGTCGGTCATGTGTGGTGTTACTGAACAGTAGGGCTCCCAGTTTGTGAAGTTATTCACATGAGTGCTTAGGCCAATCCATGCACGCGACGTTACGGGGGTGTTAAATCATAGGCGAGCCGTCAACCCGGTGGCTCGTTATGAACCTTAACTGGGGGGAATTAAATGCCTGAACAAAGTGTTGCGGATCCCGGTCCACTAGGACTTGCTGGATTCGCTATGACGACGTTCTGTCTTAGCACCGCGAACGCCAACCTGTGGAAGGGTGCAGGGGTCGCCGCGGCCCTCGCCTTGGCACTCATCTACGGTGGTACGGCGCAGTTCGCAGCCGGTATGTGGGAGTTTGCCCGCAAGAACACCTTCGGTGCTCTCGCGTTCACCTCATATGGCGCGTTCTGGATCGGCCTGTGGCTGCTGTTCCACGGGGGTCCCGTCGCAGGCGGCACCGACACGGTAGGAATCTACCTACTTGCTTGGACAATCTTTACGTTGTACATGACCGTGGCAGCCCTAAGGACGAGCACTGCCGTTCTCTTGGTCTTCGTGGTCCTTTCGCTGACCTTCATATTCCTGACGATCGGCAACTGGGGCGCGGGTCACACCGACATGGTGAGGATTGGCGGTTGGCTCGGCATCGTAACTGCGGTGCTCGCCTGGTACGCCTCGGCGGCCGGGGTCATCAACGAGACGCACAAGCGAGTTGTACTACCGGTAGGCCCACGCGGCTAAGGTAGCCACAATGGTGTCTTAACCTCGGACCCAAAAGCCAACAGCGCCCCTGCCTCGTGCACGGGCGCTGTTGGCGTTTCGGGGGGGAATGAATGTACTCTCGAGTACGCATTAGTGATGGACAGTATTTACTGGCACGTAACGACAGTTTCTTACTGCACAGTCACGGGGGAAGTAACGAAAGAATGATGTTCGTCGACGCGAAAGATTTCGCGTCGACGTAAGAGCGTGGGGGAAAATATGACCGAAGCAAAACTAGAAGCTTGGCTCGAAGAGACGCGCAGTTTCGCGCCGAGCCCGGAGTTCGCGAAACAGGCGAATGCTCAACCATCGATCTACGCCGAAGCCGACGCGGACCCGGTTGCCTTCTGGCGCAAACAGGCTGATCGTCTGGTGTGGCACAAGGAACCAACCAAAACGCTCGAGTGGGACATCCCCTTCGCGAAATGGTTCAGCGACGGTGAACTCAATGCCAGCGTGAACTGCGTGGACCGGCACGTCGCCGCGGGCAAGGGTGACAAGGTCGCTTACTACTGGGTAGCCGACGCCGAAGGGGAGTCGCGCACCATCACTTACGGTGACCTGCAGAAGCTCGTCGCTCAAGCGGCCAATGCGCTGACCGAGCTGGGCGTGAAAAAGGGCGATCGGGTAGCGGTCTACATGCCAATGATCCCCGAAGCCGTCGTGACGATGCTCGCGATCGTGCGACTCGGCGCGGTGCACTCAGTCGTGTTCGGTGGCTTCTCCGCTGACGCTCTGTCTAGTCGCATCCTCGACTCAGATTGTCAGTTCGTCGTCACCGCTGACGGTGCGTACCGTCGTGGTACCGCAAGTCCGCTCAAGCCGGCGGTCGACGAAGCGTTGAAGTCGTGTCCGAACGTGAAGGCCGTGTTGGTCGTCAAGCGCACCGGCAGTGACGTCGAGTGGGTAAAAGGTCGTGACCACTGGTGGCACGAGATCGTCGACAAGCAGAGCACCGAACACACGCCCGAGTTCTTTCCCTCCGAGCACACCATGTTCATCATGTACACGTCAGGAACGACCGCAAAGCCCAAGGGCATTTTCCACACGACGGCGGGTTACCTCACCCAGGCGGCGACGACGCACTATTACGTCTTTGACGTGAAGGCAGACAAGGACATCTGCTGGACGGCGGCGGACATTGGCTGGATCACGGGTCACAGTTACATCGTCTATGGACCACTGATCAATGGGGTCACCCAGATCATGTACGAGGGACTACCGGACTCGGGCGGTAAAGACCGTTGGTGGAAGATCATCGAGCAGTTCAAGGCGACGATCCTCTACACCGCGCCGACCACGATCCGCACCCTGATGAAGTGGGGCGAGGAGTTTCCTAAGAGTCACGACCTGTCGAGCTTGCGACTCCTGGGCACGGTGGGCGAGCCCATCAACCCCGAAGCGTGGATGTGGTACCGCGAGAACATCGGCGGCAGTCGTTGCCCGATCGTGGACACTTGGTGGCAGACCGAAACCGGTGCCATCATGTGCTCGCCGTTGCCGGGCATCACAGCCACCAAGCCGGGCGCCGCGATGAAGGCGTTGCCGGGCATCTCGGTTGACATTGTCGATAACGACGGCAACTCGGTGGGCAACGGCGAAGGGGGCTACCTCGTGATCACCCAGCCGTGGCCCTCGATGACTCGCGGTATCTACGGCGACCCCGAAAGGTTCAAGGAGACCTACTGGTCACGTTTTCCGGGCAAGTATTTCGCCGGGGACGGAGCCAAGCGCGACGACGACGGTGACATCTGGTTGCTCGGTCGAATCGACGACGTGATGAACATCTCGGGCCACCGTCTTTCGACGACCGAGGTCGAGCACGCGTTGGTCGGGCACCCCGCGGTCGCCGAAGCTGCGGTGGTGGGAGCGAGCGACGACCTCACGGGTCAAGCAATCGTCGCGTTCGTCACGCTGAGGTTGTCGGCGGACGAGCAGATGCAGGACCAGGCGGCGGTGATCGAGGAACTGCGGGTCCACGTCGCCAAGGTCATCAGCCCGATCGCGCGGCCCCGTCAGATCATCCTCACCCCAGAACTGCCCAAGACTCGCTCGGGCAAGATCATGCGTCGTCTGTTGCGTGACGTGGCGGAGAACCGTCAGTTGGGCGACGTGACCACCTTGATGGACCCAACCGTCGTGAACATGATCTCGGGCTTGATGGGTTCGGGCGACGACGGCGACCAGTAGCACGCCAACTTGTAAAGTGCACTACCCCCGGTTCACCGGGGGTAGTGCACTTTCAGGAGTCGAAACCCAGGCCAATCACGTCGAGAAAGCGTAGCCAGAGGTTGCGCTGACCTTCGTTGTTGTCAGCGCGCTTGATGGACCACTGGGTGAACCGGATGAAAAGCCAGCGAAGCGGCTCGGGTGGAAACGGCAACGGCTTCTTTCGAACCATGGCCAGTTGGGTTCGCTCGGTCTCGACGCCCTCGAGCAAATCGAGCATGGTCTGAGCCCCGAAACGGGTCGAAGCGACCCCTAGCCCGGTGAAGCCCATCACGTAGGCGACCTTGCCGCGGTGTGACGTGCCCCAGAAAGGTGAGAAGCGGGTGCAGGTGTCAATGGCGCCGCCCCAACCGTGAGTGAACTTGATGCCCGCGAGTTGGGGGAACGTCTTTAGGAAGTGACTGGCCAATGTCGCGAAGGTCTCGGCGTTGAATTCGTAATTGCGCTGAACCTTGCCACGAAAGTTGTAGATGGCGTCGTAGCCGCCCCAGAGAATGGAACGGTCCTCGGTGAGCCGGTAGTAATGAAACTGATTGCCCGAGTCCGCCACGCCTTCGCGTCCAGCCCAGCCAATGCTCTCGAGCTGCTCGTCGCTGAGCGGCTCGGTGACGATCTCGTAGTCGAAGACCGGCACGACATACTTTCGTGCCTTTCGAATGAGTGAAGGAAAGACGTTGGTCGCGAGCGCCACGTGGGCGGCGGTCACGGCACCATAGGGTACGTGCACGCGCACCGCGTCATCGACGTCTTCGAGCCAGTCGACCTTGGAGTTCTCGAAGATCCGCACGCCCAGTGACTGACACGCCTTCTCGAGTCCCCACACCAATCGTGCGGGGTCCACCAAGGCCGTGCCGTCGGCGTCGTAGAGCGCCCCTTCGTAGAGGGGCGAGTGGATGCGAGCTTGGACTTCTTCGCGCGTTAGTACGACCACGTGGTCACCCATTTCGTTACGCAGTCGCGCCTCTTCAGCCATATTCTCGAATTGCCACGGCGCGATGGCGACCTGTAACTCGCCCGTTCGTTCCCAGTCGCACTGGATGTTGTAGCGTCGCACGGTTGCTTCGATCTCGTCGAGGTTCTCGCGACCGAGCCGCTCGATCACGGGCATCTCCTTGGCGAAGCGACGCATGCCGTTGGTAAAGCCGTGGGTGAGCGAGGAGGAGCAGAAGCCGCCGTTACGGCCCGAAGCGCCAGCTCCCGTCTCGTATTGTTCGACCACGACCACCACGCGATCGGGATCGCGCTCTTTGGCGAGAAGCGCTGTCCAAAGGCCGGTGTAGCCCGCACCGACGACGCAGAGATCGGCGCCGATGTCGCCGATCAGCGCGGGATGTGGTGCCGGCTCGAGCGGGTCTGCGTCGAGCCACCACAGTTCGGGTTGAAGCTCGGCGAGGTGTCGTAAGACGAAGGAATCCTTCTTCTCCATACTGCGTCCAGTCAGCGACTGGAATCACCCTCTCNNCATCGAGGATTTTCGGGTCCCTCATTGGCGAGTAGGGGCGTTCAACTCGCTGGCGGCAAAAGGGCATACTGCAACGGTGACCTAGAATTGGGTTACTTAAGTGCAACGACGCACGATCCTGAGGAGAAGCATGCGACTGGCCAACCTGAACGGGCGCGCCACGCTTGTTTTGGACGAAGGGACCATTGACGTCGAGAAGGCTTCGGGCGGACGATTCTCCTCCGAGACCGACACCCTCGTCGGTCAACTCGATTACGTTCGAGCCTGGCTCGACGAGGCGAAGCCGGACGTCATTGATTTCGCGACCCCCGAACACGTGATGCGCGATCCGGGTCTTGGCCCCGTGATCAATCAACCCGGTCAGGTTTTTGCCGTTGGCCTCAACTACCGAACGCACGCCGCCGAAATGGGTCTCGCTCTGCCAACCAAGCCAATGGTGTTCACCAAATTCTCCTCGTCGCTCGCCGGGGCCAACGCTAACTTTCCCATCGTGTCGGCGAAAACGGACTGGGAGTCCGAGCTGGTCGTGGTGATCGCCAAGCGCGGACGCCACGTGCCGATCGACGACGCGCTCACCTACGTCGCGGGCTACTGCGTCGGACAGGACCTCAGCGACCGCGAATTACAGATGCTGGGATCTCCGGCCCAATTCTCATTGGCAAAGTCCTACCAGAACTTCTCGCCCTTCGGCCCGTGGTTGACGACGACTGACGTTATTACTAATCCCAACATTCTTTCCATCTCGTGCGAGGTGAACGGTGTGCAGTACCAGAACTCAAACACGAGTGACATGGTTTTCAGCGTCGCCCAACTGGTCTCGTATCTCTCTTCCATCGTCGAGATCCGTCCCGGCGACATCATGTACACGGGAAGCCCCAGCGGTGTGGGCCAGGGTCACAAACCGCCGTTGTTCCTCGTTGTCGGCGACGTCGTCGACACCACGATCGAAGGCTTGGGCTCGTTGCACAACGTGGCCGTCGAACCGGGGTTTCAAGAGTCGAGTCGGCCGTGACGTTCTGCCCTAGAACCTAGACAGCGCGCCAGAGGAGACTGGGAGCGTTCCGAACAGCGGGCGCGAAGTGAAAGGTGCATCATGGAATTTGTCAGCGAAGCCATCATCGCCCAGCGACTGGAGGCGCTTCCAGGAGTCGAGCCACGCGTCGCCGTATCGGGAAATTTCGCCACGCCGCACGAGTTAGTGCGAATACTCGTTGCGACCCTCGAGCGATGCCGTCTTTTCGTGCTCAATCCCCAAGCGGGCTGGCCCATACGTGAGGGCCTGGTAACCGAGACCCCCTTCGTCGGACCCGGAGTGCGCAACGACCCCACGATGGACTATCTGCCCATGCGTCTCTCGCTGGTGCCGCGCTTGTTCGCGCTCAACCGTCCTCCCGATGCCGTTTTGATCCAGACTTCAGCGCCGAAGGGCGGCAAGGTGTCTCTCGGCATCGAGGTGAACATCATGCCCGCCGCCATTGAAGAAGTTCGCCGACGTGGGGGACTCGTCATCGCCGAAGTGAACCCCCACATGCCCTACACCAGGGGTGACGGTGAGNNCCGGTCGATCGTGGACCTGACGAGGTGGCGCTGCGCATCGGAGCGAACGTCGCCACGCTCGCGCACGACGGCAGCACGCTGCAAATGGGCATTGGTGCCTTGCCTGACGCGGCCCTCTCACACATGCACGGACTGCGTGATCTCGGTATCTGGTCCGAGATGATCAGTGACGGTGTCTTAGCACTCGAACGCATTGGGGCGCTCGATCGTTCGCGCACGGTAACTTCGACGTTTCTTTTTGGATCCACTGAACTCTACGAGTGGGCCCACGACAATCCCCGCCTCGTGATGCGTCGCACTGAAACGGTCAACGACCCCGCGCGCATCGCCGAACACCCCCTGATGCTCGCGATCAACACCGCGATCCAGATCGACCTCTACGCCCAGGCCAACGCGAGTTACGTTCGCGGGACCATCTACTCGGGCTACGGGGGACAACCGGACTTCGTGGGCGGCGCGCTGCACTCCGCGCAGGGTCAGTCGGTGCTGGCTCTTCACTCGTGGCACGAGAAAACTGCGACCTCGAGCATCTTGCCGTTGCTCGAGGTGCCCGCGACGTCGTTCCAGCATTCGGTCGTGGTCACCGAGAACGGGATCGCGCCGCTCTTTGGGCGCAGCCAGCACGCCCAGGCTCGGCTCCTAATTGAGAAGGCCGCCCACCCCAAGTCTCGTGATTCTCTTACCGCCGCCGCGAAGGAACTGGGGTTGTGGCGCGAGGAATGATTTATTGAGCTCCGAAGTCGATTGAGTACTTGACCCGTCTCAACCCAGCGGCTAACCTACATTACTATTCCTATTTGGTTACTAGAAATAGTAGAGAAAGAGAGTTTTAATGAGGTTCTCAGTGCGTAAATGGCCCCAGATATTGGCCTTCGGAGCGGTCGCCGCCACCGTCGTTGCCACCATTACCGTGCCCGCGAGCGGCGCCAACACGACCACGGTCAACGTCGTCGGCTACTCGGTCGTCGGTCCTGCGCTCACCGCGGAAGAAACCGCGTTCGAGGCGACACCAGCAGGACAAAACGTCACGTTTAAGAACTCGATCGGTGCCTCGGGTACCGAGGCGACGAACGTGGCCAACGGTCTACCCGCAGACGTCATCAACCTGTCCTACTGGAACGACATGGAACTGGACGTGCAGGCCAATCACGTTCCCGCGAACTGGGCGAAGCAAGAAGCCACGATCGCCGGAGTGAACCCTCGAATCTTCGGTGCCAAGGCCGTGACGACCTACCCAACGGCGGGTATGGTCACCGATTCGACCGTCGTCTTCATCGTTCGAAAGGGCAACCCGCTCGGTATCACTAACTGGAGTCAACTCACCGGAAGCGGCGTACAGATCGTGACTCCAAATCCCGCCACGTCCGGTAGCGCCAAGTGGAACTTGCTCGGTGCCTACGCCGCGTGGATCGCGACCAAGCACACCGCGAATCAGGCTCAGAACTTCCTCAAGTCGGTTCTCGAGCACACGGTTGCCCAGCCCACGAGTGGCTCAGCGGCGTTGTCGACATTTCTCGCTGGGACGGGCAACGTGCTACTCGACTACGAGGACGACGCCCTCGCCGCTCAAAAGGCGGGCGACGCAATCCAAGTCGTAGTCCCGCCTCAGACCATCTTGATCGAGAATCCATTAGCGCTCACCAACACTGGTCTTCAGAACCCCGCGGCGGTAGCGTTCTACAAGTACCTCTTCTCGGTCCCCGGTCAGCAGATCTTCGCGGGTCTCGGTTACCGTTCTGTCCTCAAGTCAGTCTGGAACCAGACTAAGAGCAACTTCGCGGCCTTCCAGAAGCCGACCGACCTCTTGACGGTGGTGAACCTCAGCGGTTACGGGTGGCCAACGATCCAGCCTGAGTTCTTCGGTTCAACGGTAACATTCCCGAAGAATAATTCGACCCACCCCAGTGAGGGCATCGTGACCTACTTGGAACAATTTGTCGGTAAAGCCTCTTAGTACACCCGATCTATCAAGTGACCGGCCGCCACGCACGTGGCGGCCGGTTCATGGCGTGCGTCCACTCGATGACCCACGCACCTATCTAGCCAAGGGCGTCGCGATTGGCTACCTGAGCCTGCTCGTGCTGATTCCGATGGCGGCCCTGCTCAACAACGCTTTCAGCCACGGCCTGGGTGCCTTTTGGAGCGCCGCGACGAGTACCGAATCGCTCGACGCACTTAAGTTGACCGTCGCCTGCTCGCTTTTCGCGGCCCTGTTTAACGCCGCTGCGGGTACCGCAACGGCGTACGTCCTCGTTCGCGACCGGTTCCTCGGACGAGGCGTGCTCAACGCGATCATCGACCTGCCCTTCGCCCTACCCACGGTCGTGGCGGGGGTGACCTTCTACACCCTCTACGGTCCGCACTCGCCCTTTCACCTCAACATCACCGGCACCTGGGTGGGAATCACCGTCGCGATTATGTTCGTCACGCTGCCCTTTTCGGTTCGCGCGGTTCAGCCGGTCTTAGAGTCGCTCACCATCGACGCCGAGGACGCCGCGGCGACCCTCGGGGCTTCTCCGTGGCGAGTATTTCGCACCGTGACCTTGCCCGCGATTCTGCCTTCTCTGCTCACGGGCACTGGACTCGCTTTCGCGAGGGCGCTCGGCGAGTACGGCTCGGTGGTCTTCATTTCCAATAATCTGCCGTACCACTCCGAAGTGTCGAGCTCGTATGTGTACTCGCTAGTCTCTCAAGGCAACGACTCGGGCGCTGCGGCTGTCGCGCTGTTCCTGCTCGTGGGCGCGCTGGCGGTATTGATCACGACCAACGTCGTCGCTCGACGACTTGCCTTGAGGCGCGGATGAGACGCTCGTCACTCGTCCTGCGAGTCCTCGTGGTCGCCTACGTGGGGGCGCTGCTCGCGCTACCCCTGGGCTTTGTCTTCCAACAGGCGTTCAGCCACGGCTGGGTCCAACTCTGGGCGGCGTTGCACGATCACGCCATGGATTTGGCGATCGTCTTGACCGCTAAGGTCGCGATTTTGGCCGTGCCGCTCAACGTACTCTTCGGGGTGGGCGTGTCGCTGTGGATCGTACGACGCCCTTCCAGGGTGAGCAGGGTGCTTGACGTCGTAATCGACGTGCCCCTGGCTCTTTCGCCGATCATCGTTGGTCTGGTTCTCGAACTCGCGTACGCCCAGAACGGCTGGTTCGGTTCGGCCTTCGCCGCGATGGGTCTTCGCGTGATGTTCTCCTATCCCGCGATCGTGTTGGCTTCGGTGTTCGTCTCGTTGCCTCTCGTGTCGCGCCAGGTGATCCCGCTGCTGCGCGAGGTCGGCGATCACCAAGAACAGACGGCGGCGACCCTGGGTGCTAAACCCACGCGGATCTTCTTTACGATCACGATGCGTTCTATCGCCTGGGCGGCCGCGTACGGGGTCACGTTGACCCTGGCGCGTGTGATCGGAGAGTACGGCGCGGTACTCATTGTTTCGGGCAACATCGCCCTGATCACTCAGACCCTGACGCTCAACATCGGGGCCAACTTCGACAATTTCAACAGTTACCAAGGTTTCGTGGGAGCATTGCTACTCGCGCTCGTTTCGGTCCTGGTCCTCACCGTCATTGGCGTCTCGCGCCATCGACTCGAAAGGAAGCGTCATGGCAGTTTCGTATAACGGGGTCACGAAGTCGTTCCGGGGTCGTCTGGTCCTCGACGGCATCAGTGACGTGGTGAACGAGGGCGAACTCACGGCTCTGCTCGGCCCCTCGGGCTCGGGCAAATCAACGTTGCTCAAGATCATCGCGGGTCTCATACCCCTTGACAGCGGTCGAGTATCGCTCGCGGGAAAGGACGTGACCAACACGCCCGCGCGCGACCGACACATCGGGTTCTGTTTTCAGGATTACGCCCCTTTTCGCCACCTCTCACTGCGCGAGAACGTCGCCTACGGACTCAAGGTCCAACACGTCGCGCGCGCCCAGCGCCGCGAACAGGTCGACGAACTGCTTCGACTCGTGCGCCTCGAGGAGTTCGCCGAGCAGTATCCCCACCAGTTGTCGGGCGGACAGCGTCAGCGCATGGCGCTCGCGCGCGCGCTCGCCATCAAACCCGACGTGTTGTTACTCGACGAACCCTTCGCCGCCTTGGACGCGCAGGTGCGCGCCGAACTGCGCAGCTGGGTCCATTCGCTCCAGCAGGAACTCGGTATCACAACCATCCTGGTCACCCACGACCAGGTGGAGGCGATGGAGATCGCCGACCGTCTCGTGATCTTGAACGCGGGCAAGATCGAACAGGCGGGACGTCCATCGTTCGTCTACGACCATCCGGCAACTGAGTTCGTGGCGTCTTTTCTCGGCCCGATCACCTCGCTCGGCGGCATCTCGTACCGGCCCCACGAACTTGAACTCGTCAGCACGAACGAGCCGGGCGAGACGCTCGAAGTGCGCGAAGTGGTGCGACTGGGCTTTGAGGTGCGAGTCATTCTAGGTGAGGGCGAAGGCCCGACTACCTGGGTGCAACTTACCCACGATCAGGCAAAACACCTGAACCCTCGAGTGGGTGAGCGCTTTGGCGTACGGGTTCGCTCGCTCAAGTCCTCCTCTAGTCAATCGAGCCCGACCAGAGAGAGCACGCGCTAGCTTTTCGCGAGCACCGGACGCAACGCCTCGAGGGTCGAGGGATTGTCGATCGTCGAGGGCACGGGGATGTCCACGCCGTCGGCCATGGCTCGCATGGACTTGCGCAGTACCTTGCCCGATCTGGTCTTGGGCAGCGCCCCAATCACGTCGACCTGGCGCAGACAGACGACAGCACCGAGTTGGTCGCGCACGAGCTGGACGAGTTCGGCACCGATGACCTGCGGGTCTCGATCAACCCCCGCCTTTAGCACGACCAGACCCCGGGGCACCTGACCCTTCAAGTCGTCCGCGACGCCAATGACGGCGCACTCGGCGACGTCAGGGTGTGAAGCGAGGATCTCTTCGACCTCGCCCGTCGAGAGTCGGTGCCCGGCGACGTTGATGACGTCGTCGACGCGGCCCATGACGAACAGATAGCCGTCCTCGTCGAAGTGGCCACCGTCACCGGTGAGATAGAAACCCGGCGACTGGCGCAGGTAGGTGTCAAAGAACTTGTCGTCGTCACCCCAGACGTGTGACATGCACCCCGGCGGCAGGGGAGTGCGAATCATGATCAGACCCTCGCGGCCTTCGGGCACCTCGACGCCGCTTTCGTCAAAGATCCGCACGTCAAAACCCGGCACGGGCACCGTGGGCGAACCGGGTTTGGCGGGCATTGGTTCGAGACCCATCATGTTCGACGCAATGGGCCAGCCCGTCTCGGTCTGCCACCAATGGTCCACGACCGGCACGCCGAGCAGTTCGCTCGCCCAGGTGTAGGTCTCGGGATCGAGTCGTTCGCCCGCGAGAAAGAGGTAGCGGAACTTTGAGAGGTCGTACTGGTCCAACATCGAGCCCTCGGGGTCCTCTCGCTTGATCGCGCGAAAGCCCGTGGGAGCGGTGAAGAGCGTCTTCACGCCGTATTCGGCGATCACGCGCCAGTAGGCGCCCGCGTCGGGCGTGCCGACGGGCTTACCTTCGTAGAGCAGCGTCGTGCAGCCCGCGAGTAGCGGCGCGTAGACAATGTAACTGTGACCCACGACCCAGCCCACGTCCGACGCGGCCCAGAAGACCTCGCCGGGCTGGGTGTCATAGACGTTCTGCATCGTCCAGTGCAGCGCCACAGCGTGGCCCGCGTTGTCGCGCACGACGCCCTTGGGACGTCCGGTGGTGCCCGAGGTGTAGAGGATGTAGAGCGGATCGTCGCCATTGACACTCACGCAGTCAACGGGCCTAGCCTTTTGCATCGCCTCGTCCCAGTCGACGTCGCGTCCGGGTTCGAGCGTCGCCTGCACCTGGGGACGCTGGTAGATCACCGTGTGCGCGGGCTTGTGCTTGGACTCAGCTAAGGCGGCGTCGAGCAGCGGCTTGTAGTCAATGACCCGACTCACCTCGATGCCGCACGACGCCGAGACCACCACCTTCGGGGTGGCGTCTTCGATGCGCAGCGCCAGTTCGTGCGAGGCAAAGCCGCCAAAAACAACCGAGTGCACCGCACCCAGGCGCGCACAGGCGAGCATCGCGATCACGGCCTGGGGGATCATGGGCATGTAGATCACGACGCGGTCACCTTTGTTAACCCCGAGTTCGTCTAACACACCCGCGAAGAGGGCCACCTCGTCGCGCAGAGCGCTGTAGGTGTACGAGGTCTTGGTCGCGGACACTGGGCTGTCGTAGATGAGGGCCAGTTGGTCGCCACGACCGTCGCGCACGTGGCGGTCAAGTGCGTTAAAGCAAGTGTTTAGTTCACCGTCGGGAAACCACGAGTAGATCGGAGCCTTCGAGTCCTCAAGGACGATGTTGGGTTCGCGAAACCAGTCAATGCCCTTCGCGGCCTCACCCCAGAAGCCCGCGGGGTCATCAATGCTGCGCTGCCAGACGTCCCTGTACTTGCCCATGGCACCCCCCGGTGTGGTCGATCAAATGAACTTGTCGAAAGTATGCTCGCTCGCACTCGTATTCTTCCCAGCCCGACGTGGGTATTTAGTCACAAATTAGAGCCGCGTCCATCGCGAACAACTCATCAGCGCCTGAAGTGAGCAAGACGCCGACCTGGCGTCACGCGCCGGGCTTGGCGGGCCCTATTTCTTCGAAGGCCGCTTGGGCGAGCGCGAGTAAGTCGGTTTCGTTCGCTGTGCCCCTCGCGCGTACGGCCACCCCGACTCGTCCAATGACGCCGACTGAAAAACCGCTGAGGCGGAAACGGTCCACGGTCAAGTTGCGAACGGTCTGGGCGAGATCCGCTATCTCTTTTTCAGAACTCGCGCCACTCGCGGCACCGAAGTGGTCGCCTTCGAGGCGCGCGAAGACGACTTCACTACCCAGACGGTGCGCGGCGCGTCGTCCAATGACCCACAACAGTTCGTCAGCGATCGCGTAACCAATGTCGTTGTTCACGGCGGCGAAGTCCACGATGTCCAAGGCGACCACGCCCACCACGGTGTTGTTGTCGTCGGCGAGCATGCGATCGACTTCGCGCCCGAAAGCCGCCCTGGTCATGAGTCCCGTGACGACGTCGATGTCTGCGGGCACGATCCCCACTCGCCTCACGTCGCGCCTGGCCATCGTGAGGTCGACGCCCGCCACGACGAGGCCGAAGCACGCGAGCACGATCGCCGCGGTGTCGACGCCCGCCACGACGAGGTAGCTCACGGCAACGGCGGCGCACACTGAAGCCGCCACGACGAGTGCCATCGTGACTCCCCGGTCAGCGGGGCGCTTGCGTCGAAGGGCTCCCGAGCGCCTCCGGTCCACGGCCGTCGCGGCGAGTCCGGCCAACCAGAGCCCGATGACCCAGGTGACGTCGAGGAAAGTACGCGAGACGTACGTTCCGCTCACGCTTTGGCTGAAGTACACCACGTCGCCAAAGACGAACCACGCGACCGCCGCGAGGAGCATCGTGACGGGCACGTTGGGCTGGTAGCCGTAGGGAGCGAGACTCGAGACCAGCAGCACGAGTAGCACCAGGTTGCCCACGGGGTACACGTCGGCGACGACCACGTGCCAGAGCGACCCGGTCTCTGAGAAGACGGGTGCGAACCACAAGAGGGCCGCCAGGGCCGCCACCGCGAGCCCGGCGACGATTCCCTCCAGACGTACGGTCGTGCGCACTCGACCGACGTTGCTCTGGGTGAGCAGGACGACCCCAGCGACCAGCAGCACGTAGGAGACGAGGTACACGTAGTCACTGGGCGCGGGCACCGGCGTTGGTACCAGGTTCTGGTCACGAAAGGAATAGATAAGGTCACCAACGGTGTGAGCGAGCACGCCGGCACCGATGAGCAACCACGGTGCGCGTTGAGCCGGCCAGCGCCAAGCGCACAGCACCATCGCGATCACCGGGAGCGTCTCGGCGACGGTATAGACCCCTCCGTCCCAGAAGGTGTTAAAGCCGCTCGGGCGTGAGACCACGATGCTCGACACACAGTAGGCGAGGACGAACAGGCCAATGACCGAGTGGAGCCACAGATCGCGTCGCCAGAACGAGAAGGGGACCGGCGTGATCTTTCGCGCGGGGGCGGGCTCAATCGAGATGGTGGGCCGAGCACGTTCGTCCATCACCACCCCTTCCGTCGTCGGGGACCGCGAACACCACGGCGTCAACCTCGTTGCTCCCACCAAAAACTACTCCTCCGCTGGGCCAATCGGACTTCTCGCGCGTGAGGCGGGTCGATGACAAACTCGAATCATGGACGAACGAGCGAGCGACCAGTCGAGCCCCGCGAGGTGGTTACGGGGCCGGCTCTTGGGCGGGGTCGCGAGCCTCGCCCCGTTGTCTCGACACTTCTCGACCCTCGCTCGCGTGGCGCTCAGCGCCGCGCTCATCACGAGCATTGGACTGCTTCTCACCTCGGGGACTCCCACGCCTTCACGACTGACCATGGAGGCGCCGGGTAACCCGGCAACGAACATCTCGCCGAACCCCGACTTTCTCACCCTGGGCGACTGCACCGGAACCACGGGCAGCGAGAACTGCGCGAACCCTTGCGTGAATGCGAGCCCGACGTGGCCGACCTTCACGAACGCCCCGGCGTGCACGGCCTACGTGCTGGCGGCGATCAATAATGCCCGTGCCTTGGAGAGCGTGGCGCCCATGGTCCTACCGACCAATTGGGCGAGTCTCAGCGTTCCCGAACAATTACTCGTGGTCACGGATCTCGAGCGAGTGGCGCGGGGCTACCCGCCCTACCTGGGTCTTAACTCGGCCCTGGACCGCGAAACCACGACGGCGGCGATGCACGAGAGTGACCCGGCGTTGGCACCGGGCTTCGCCGCTGGCTACGACACCCTCGGGATGACCGGTTGGGGTGGCTCGTGGTCGGCTGGTTTTAGTGTCCTGGCGGGTGACTACATGATGTTCTACGCCGACGGGTGGGGCGGCGCCCTCGGGACCTCGAACGTGGCGTGCCTCTCGTCTGGGTCACCCGGGTGTTGGGCCCACCGCGACGAGCTCTTAGGCAGCGCACCCCACTTCAACGACGGCGTGGGACTGTGGTGCGTCACGTGCGAAATGGGCGCGGGTTACGCCGTTGTCCATGGGGTCTCTTCGTTCACCCAGCTCATTGAACTGCCCGCGGGCAACCCACCGGCGACGGTCTTTTCGTGGAAGAACGAGCTGCCCTACTTCGCGGCGGGCGCGTTCGGGTCCGTGAAGTCCGTGGCGTTGGCGCGAGTGAGCTTCGTCACTTCGTCACTGAGGGTCGTTTGGTCGGTCGCCGGAGTACAGGACGCGTCGCTCGCCGTCATCGACACCTTTGCCGGTGGCGCGTGCGCGCGAATCGGACGAGTCGCGTCGTTCCACTACGTCGCGACGTTCAACATACGAAGAAGCACAGTGACGATCTCGCATGCTCGATACTTCGCGCCTGGGGCGCGCTACTCGGCGGTGGTGCGAATCTATACGCCGGGCGGCTCACTCACGTCGAACTGCGTGGAGCTCGGGCGTGATTGAAACCTTGGCGTCGCTACGGATTGGCGCCGTCGGCGAGGGCGGTGGCCCAGGTGTAAGAGAGGGTCGTGGGCGTACCCGATACTTGGATTATCAGTTCAGAGAATGAACTGAAGTTGTCACCGGCTTTGAGGTACGAGTAACCTCCGCCCATCACGAGCGAACAAGTGGTCACCAGACAGCGCATCCGCGAACTGTTGACCAGGATATTGTCGCGGTGACCCCAGCATCCAGCCGCGTGCGCACTCGTACAGTCGTAGTTGTCGGTCGAGCGCCCCGCCCAACCGTCGGTGTACATCCAGTCGTAATTGGCGTCCAGGGCGCTGAGGGCTCCGGCCCAGTTGGCGACGTAGGCGCCGGTGGCGTTGGGAAAGTACGACGTCGAAGGAAGGGAGGGGTCTTCTCGCGCGGCGGCTCCCCGTTGCGCGAGGGCGTTCAGTTGAGCCGACACGCCCAGCACGGGAACTTCGCCACGGCTCACGCGTTCGATGTCGACCATGACCAGTAGCTGGTCGGGCACGCTCAAGGTGGCGAAGTTGCTGGGCAGGGTAATTGGCCCGAGCCCTTCGGCGCTTTGGGCGCGGTTGGTCGCGGCGATCTCGTCACTCACGCAAGTCGTGGACGAGGCGCGAGGTACCAGCCGATTGTCCTTGCCCCAGGCCCAGCACGCGGGCAATCCAGCACCGACCACGTAGGACTTGTTGTTCACGATGGAGTACCTGGGTACCGCCGCGATGTTGGATCTTGGATTCTGGGGCGGCACGGTTCCCGCCCCACTCGCCAGCGAAACGTCAACAAAGCTAAACGTCGTCGCGAGAACGAGCACGAGGGTCCAACGAGCGCGCACAATGTCTCCAGGGTCAAAATCATCTCGGCGAAGCTCGCCGAGATGATTAGAGATTAGGCGACGGGTCAGAACGCGTCACCCCTTTTTGGTCGGGCTGGGGAGATTTGAACTCCCGATCTCTCGGCCCCCAGCCGAGCGCTCTAGACCAAACTAAGCCACAGCCCGCGAACGATCAATGCTAGCGCCGCGAACTTTAGGCTCCGAGACGGTGCGCGCCGTGAGCCTGGTCGGGGTTGGTCAGCCAGGCGCGGGCCTCGCAGAGATACGCAATCGTCTCACCCGTGGCCTTCGCCTTTATGGCATCGACGATTCGCTCATCGAGCGCTTCGAGTAGTTCCGTTGTTGACACTTGATTTCCCTCCTACGCCCCACCCGCGACAGCGGAGACGATTTCGATGCGATCGCCCGCGTCGACTCTCTTTTGTGACCACTCACCACGGCGGACGATCTCACCGTTGATCGCGACCGCCACCCCACGGGTCTCGATGTTCATGTCGGCGAGCAGCACCGCGATGGTGACGTCCTTGGTGTCGACGGGTTCGCCGTTCACCGTGATCACCGCGGCGCCTCCACCCGCTCGAGAGCCTCCTGGGCCGCCAGTGGGGCGAGGGTCACGCCGTGACGGTAGTGACCCGAGATCCANNTCTCGAGCGCCGGAACCACGTCCAGTGCGTCGCGCAGGAGTCGCTGCAATTCACCGACCTCGAGGACTGCTTCGGCGCGCTCTTCGGCGGTCGCACCAAGCACGCAGTAGCCGCCGGGTCGACTCACCATGTAAAAGGCCCGGCCCCGCACGTAAGCCCGTACGGTCGCGACGTCACTGCGGTCGGGTCCTTGAACGCGCATGGTGACCCCGCGTACCGGACGCACCGCGTTTCGCGCACCCGAGACCAGTCCCTCGGGCAATCCCGAAGCGCCGGTGGCGATCAGTCCGCGCTCGGCGCGGAACTCTTCTGAAGCGGTAAAGACGCGCACCTGATGATCGGCGCAGTCCACTCGCGTGACCAGGTCGATGATGGTCTTTACTCCCAGGAGGTTGAGCGCTGCGTCTAGCAGGCGCACGGCTTGATCGGGATCGAGCCACGCGTCACCCGCGATGTGGACGCCTTCGGTGATGCGAGGACTCAGGCCTTCGAACTGCTCGGGCCAGTCGTCGCGTTGACGATGTTCTAGGGTCGCGCCAAAACTGTGCGCCACTTGAACGAACTGATCGATCAGGCGACGGTCACTCGCGTCCCAGCCCACGAGCAGGGTCCCTTGTTCGACAATGAGTAGATCCTCGCCCGTCAGCTCCTTGAGCTCGAGCGCCAGCGCGCGCCACGAGGGAAGGGCGCCCAGTTGGAGCTGGTAATTGGTCTCTTCGCCCGGGGCGATTTCCGCGCTCGGGGCGATCATGCCCGCCGCCGCCCACGTGGCGCCACGCGCGGGGGAGGGGTCGAGGATCGTCACCGGGTGACCAGCTCGGGCGAGACGAAAGGCGCTGGCGAGGCCGATGATGCCCGCTCCCACGACTAGCACGCTGTCTCGTTGTGTGTTCACGCCTCCAGCGTAGGTGTCGACGCTGGCCGGATTTTCGTTATAGTTGTGCTGGGTCAGCGTTGCCCCGCAAGGAAACGCTATGACAGACAGACTCTCTCTCTACGACCCCACGTTCGAGCACGACGCCTGCGGCGTCGGTATGGTCGCGGATCTCACGGCCAAGGCGACGCACGCCACGGTAAGTGACGCCCTAACGATCCTGGAGAACCTCGAACACCGCGGCGCTACCGGATCGGACGTCGATTCGGGTGACGGCGCTGGACTGCTGGTCCAGATGCCCGACGCGTTCGTGCGCGAGGTCTTCGGTCCGGTGGTGCCCGACGCGGGTACCTACGGCGTGGCCTTTTGGATGATTCCAAGGCACCTCGACCTCCCCGCCACGAGGGCCGCGATTGACGAGGTCCTCGCGAGCGTGGGCCTGGGAAGCATCGGGTGGCGCGAGGTGCCCGTCAATTCCTCGATCCTGGGTCCCACCTCGGCCGCGAGTGAACCAGTCTTTATCCAGCAACTCATCGCTCCCACCAAGGCGAACGTCAATCTGGAGCGTTCGATGTTCTGTGCTCGCAAGGTTCTCGAGCATCGTCTGGACATCTACGCCTCGTCGTGTTCGCCCCACGTGCTGATCTACAAGGGCATGCTCTCTTCTCCCCAACTTCGACAATATTTCGAGGACCTTCGCGACGAGCGTCTCGCGTCGGCGATCGCGGTGGTGCACAGCCGGTTCTCCACCAACGTCCTGCCCCGCTGGGACCTCGCTCAACCCTTTCGCTACATCGCTCACAACGGCGAGATCAATACCGTGCGCGGCAACCGAAATTGGATGACCGCACGTGAGACCACGCTCGAGAGCGACGAACTGCCACTGCCGATTAAGGACCTGACCCCGATCATCACCGAGGACATGAGCGACTCGGCGAGCTTTGACGAGGTCGTCGAGTTGCTGGTGCAGTCGGGTCGTTCGCTACCGCACGCGGTGCTCATGATGATTCCCGAGGCCTGGGAGCGCTCGACGGCCATGAGCGCCGAGCGGCGGGATTTTTATCGGTACCACGCCGCACTGATGGAACCCTGGGACGGACCCGCGTCGGTGACGTTCTGTGATGGCAAGGTCGTGGGGGCGGTGCTCGACCGCAACGGCCTGCGACCGGCGCGTTACTGGGTCACCAAGGACCAGCGCGTCATCTTCGCCAGCGAAGTCGGCGTGTTACCGATCGATCCGGCCAACATCGAGCGCAAGGGTCGCCTGCAACCGGGCCGCGTTTTTCTCGTTGACATCGAGCAGGGTCGGATCATCGACGACGAGGAACTGAAGAGCACGCTGGCGAGCAAAGCTCCCTATGGTCAGTGGCTTGAGGAGCAGCAGGTCTCCCTCGACGAACTCGACGCGCGTCCCATGCTCGTCGCGAGCCACGCTTCCATTGTTCGTCACCAGAAGAACTTCGGCTTTAGCGAAGAGGACTTGCGCCTGATCATTCGCCACATGGCCCAAATGGGCGAGGAGCCGATTGGTTCCATGGGTTCAGACGCCACCCTGCCCGCGCTCTCGCACCAGCACCGGTCGCTCTTTGACTATTTCACCCAACTCTTCGCCCAAGTCACGAATCCCCCGCTCGACGCGATCCGCGAAGAGCTCGTCACCTCGACGCGCGTCGCCATTGGTGGCGAGGAGAACCTGCTCACCGAGACCGCGCGCCACGCACACCAGATCGTGCTGCCTTCACCGGTGCTCTCGACCGACGAGCTCGCCAAGATCCGCTACATCGAAGAGAGTGAACACGCACTGGCCTTCACCACCGTCGTGGTCGACGGACTCTTCGACGCCCAGGGCAGCGCTAGCGCGGCCGAGCGTCTGGCCGCCGCCATTGAGGACGTCTGTGACGAGGTGGTAGAGAACGTTCGCGCCGGGGCCAACGTCGTGATCCTCTCGGATCGAAACACTTCGAACGCGCACGCGGCGATTCCAAGTCTGCTGCTCACGTCGGCCGTGCATCACCGACTGGTCGAGGACCACCTACGCACCAGCGCCGCCTTGATCCTCGAAGCGGGTGACGTGCGCGAGGTGCACCACGTCGCGCTGCTGCTCGGTTTTGGCGCGTCGGCGGTGTGTCCCTATCTCGCGTACGAATCCATTGACGCCTTGGTCGAGAAGGGCGAACTCAGCGAGCTGACGGCCTTTGAAGCTCGCTACCAGTACGGCAAGGCGCTCAACAAGGGGATCGTCAAGACGATGTCCAAGATGGGCGTCTCTACGGTGGCGAGTTACGTTGGCTCCCAGTTGTTCGAAGCGGTCGGGGTCTCTGAGGCGGTGCTCGCGCGCTACTTCCCGGGTTTTCACTCGCGCATCGGCGGGGTCAACCTCGAACACCTCGTCCAAAGCGTGCTCGCGCTGCACGCCGACGCCTACCACCCCGCGCTGGGCGAAGAGATCGAGATCACCAATCACGGTGAGTACCAGTGGCGACGCGACGGCGAGTTGCACCTGTTCAATCCGCGCACGGTCCAAAAGCTCCAGCACGCCACGCGCGAGAAGCGATTTGACATCTTCAAGGAGTACACCAAGCTCGTCGACGAACAGGCGGGCGGCAAACTCACGTTGCGCTCGCTCATGGACTTCGTGGCGAGTCCCACGCCACTGTCGATTGATGAGGTCGAGAGCACCGCGTCGATCATCAAGCGGTTCGCCACCGGGGCGATGTCTTACGGTTCTATCTCTGAGGAGTCGCACACCACTCTCGCGATCGCCATGAACCGCATCGGCGGNNAAATCCAACACGGGCGAGGGTGGCGAGGATGCCGAGCGTTTTGACGTGTCGGACCCGAACAACAACCGTCGTTCGGCGATCAAGCAGGTAGCTTCGGGTCGTTTCGGGGTGACGAGTCGCTACCTCGTTAACGCCGACGACCTCCAGATCAAGATGGCCCAGGGGGCCAAGCCCGGCGAGGGCGGCCAACTGCCCGGAACGAAGGTCTACCCGTGGATCGCCAAGACCCGGCACTCGACGCCGGGCGTGGGTCTCATCTCGCCGCCACCGCATCACGANNATCTATTCGATCGAGGACCTGGCCCAGCTGATCTACGACTTGAAGAACGCGAACGACCAGGCTCGCATCAACGTGAAACTCGTAAGCGAACAGGGCGTGGGCACCATCGCCGCTGGAGTCGCCAAGGCGCACGCCGACGTGATCCTCATCTCGGGCCACGACGGGGGCACCGGTGCGGCGCCGCTCACCTCGCTCAAGCACGCGGGTACGCCCTGGGAACTCGGACTCGCCGAAGCACACCAGACCCTCGCCGCCAACGGACTTCGCAGTCGCGTCGTGCTCCAGGTCGACGGACAGTTGAAAACCGGCCGTGACGTCGTCGTGGCGGCGCTGCTCGGCGCCGAGGAGTTCGGTTTCGCCACCGCTCCGCTCGTGGTGTCGGGTTGTGTGATGATGCGCGTGTGTCACCTCGACACGTGCCCGGTCGGCATCGCCACCCAGAACCCCGTGCTGCGCGAACGATTCACCGGTAAGCCGGAATTCGTCGAGAACTTCTTTGAGTTCATCGCCCAAGAGGTGCGCGAGTACCTGGCGATGCTCGGCGCGCGAACGCTCGACGAGGTCATTGGCGACGTCACCCGACTCTCGGTGCAGTCCCTGGACGATCCGACCAACGACCTGGACCTCTCGGCGTTACTGAAACCGGTGCCCGCCGACCAGCGTCGACAGAGCATGAAGCAAGAGCACGGCCTCGACGCGGCGCTGGACTGGCGCTTCATGGACGCAGCGCTCAGTGCCGCGACCAAGAACACGCCAGTGAGAATCTCAAGCCCGATACGCAACGTGAACCGTGCGGTCGGCACGCTCACCGGCAGTGCGATCACTCGCGCCTTGGGCGACCGGGTGCTCGCGCCCGACCACGTCCAGATCGACCTCGAGGGCTCGTCGGGCCAGAGCCTCGGGGCCTTCATGCCCCAGGGCATGACGCTTCGCCTGACCGGTGACGCCAACGACTACGCCGGTAAGGGGCTCTCGGGTGGGCGCATCATCATCAAGCCCTCACCTCAGGCCACCTTCGCGAGCGACGAGAACATCATTGCGGGCAACGTCATTGGCTACGGGGCGACCGGTGGGGAGATCTTCATCAGTGGCGTCGTGGGCGAGCGATGCGGCGTGCGCAACTCCGGTGCGACCATCGTGGTCGAAGGGACCGGCGACCACGCGGGCGAGTACATGACTGGCGGGGTCATCGTGGTACTCGGTCACGTTGGGCGCAACCTCGCGGCGGGGATGTCGGGGGGCACCTTGTACCTCTATGACCCACTCGGTCACGTGCACGATCACCTCTCGGCCGGGGTCTACGAGATCGATCCGCTCGAGTACGAGGACGACGAGCACCTGCTGTCGCTGCTCGAGCGCTACCGCGAGGAGACCGGCTCGAAGAAGGCGGCTGGTCTGCTCGCCAACTGGCGAAACGAGCGCATGAACTTCGTGAGAATCGAAACCTCCGAATACCAACGTATTCGTGACGAGCTGCGCAATGGGTAAGGTCACCGGGTTCCTCGAGTTCGAGCGCCAGGGTCCCCACTACCGGCCAGTGCCAGTACGACTGCGTGACTGGCGCGAGGTCTACGAGCCACAAGAGGACGACGCAATAGCCGAGCAGGGCGCACGATGCATGGACTGTGGCATTCCGTTCTGCATGCAGGGCTGCCCACTCGGCAACCGGATTCCGACGTTCAACGACGCGGTGTACCGAAAGGACTGGGACCGCGCCGCCGAACAGCTCTTTCGGACGAATAATTTTCCCGAGTTCACCGGACGGCTCTGTCCCGCGCCGTGTGAGTCCGCTTGCGTCTTGGGCATTGGCAGCGATCCGGTGACCATTGAGCGCATTGAGTACGAGGTCGCCGAGCACGCGTTCGCCAAGGGCCTTGGCGTCGCGCAGTTTCCGATCGTCGAGACCGGACGGCGCGTCGCCGTCGTTGGTTCGGGACCCGCGGGTCTCGCCGCCGCCGCGCAGTTACGCAGCGCCGGACACGCCGTGAACGTCTACGAGCGCAGTGACGCAATCGGCGGCCTTCTGCGCTACGGCATACCTGAGTTCAAGATGGAAAAGAGCGTCCTGGACCGTCGCCTCGAGGTCATGCGCGAGATGGGTGTGCGCTTCCACGCCAACGTCGCGGTCGGCGACGGCGGCACCCCGCTCGCGGACCTGCAGCGTAATCACGACGCCGTCGTGCTCGCCATCGGCTCGACGATTCCGCGTCTGATCCCCGTGCCCGGCGCGGACCTCGAGGGCGTCTACCCGGCGATGACCTACCTCGAAGCGGCGAACCGCGCGGTGCGTGACGGCGTCGACTCACCACTCAGCGCCCAGAATCGTCACGTGGTCATCCTCGGCGGCGGCGACACGGGAGCGGACTGTCTCGGCACCGCGCACCGCCAGGGTGCCGCCTCGATCGTCCAGGTCGAGATCATGGAGCGCCCGCCCGAGCAGCGCCCCGCGGACCAACCCTGGCCGACCATGGCGCGNNACCCTCGCCTTTGAGGGCGACGGACGTCTCGAGGGCCTCGTGCTCGTGGACCACGTCTCGGGCGAGACGGTACGCGAAGCGTGCGACCTGGTCTTGATCGCCGCAGGTTTCACCGGCCCCGAACTCGACCGTCTGGGGCTCAACCTCGAAGCGAGCGTGACACCGAGGGCGACCCTGCGCGTCGATCAGAGCTGGCGCGTCGAGGCGGTGCCGGGCAGCACGCCCGTGTTCGCGTGCGGTGACGCGGTGCGCGGCCAGAGTCTGATCGTCTGGGCGATCGCCGAGGGACGCAGCGCGGCGGCGGCGGTCGACACCTACTTGAATGGTTCGACCGAGTTGCCCTCGCCCCTCGAGCCCTACGCCCTCTCCTGGTAGTGCACTGGTCGGGTCGCGACCTTTGTAGCATCGTTCACAGGTAGTGAACGAAGGGGGACCCATGCAGAGCACGATGCAGGACGCGCCGTTGCTTATTCGCGACATCATCCGTCATGGCGAGTGGTTGTACTCAGACAAGAAGATCTTCACGGTGACGCCCGAGGGCGTGAACGAGGCGACGTTTCTCGAGGTGTCCAAGCGCGCCGAGCGTCTCGCCAAGGCGCTGAGCGCACTCGGGGTAAAACAGGGCGACCGGGTCGCGACGTTCATGTGGAACAATCAGAGCCATCTCGAGGCGTACTTGGCCGTTCCGACGATGGGCGCGGTGCTGCACACGCTCAACATCCGTCTCTTTGCCGAACAACTTGCCTACATCATCCAGCACGCCGAAGACCAGGTGATCATCGTCGACGCCACGCTGGTGCCCCTGCTCGCCAAGGTTCGCGACCAGATGCCGAGCGTCAAGCACATCATCGTGAACGGACCCGAGACCACGGGACTGCTTGGCGAGACCCTCGACTACGAGACCCTCGTCCTCGCCCAGCAGCCCGGTTTCGACTGGCCGGACCTCGACGAGCGTTCCGCGGCGATCATGTGTTACACCTCGGGCACGACCGGCAGCCCCAAGGGCGTGGTGTACTCGCACCGCTCCACGTGGTTACATTCGCTCGCCTCGACGACCGCCAACTCGCTCGGCCTGTGCGAGCGCGACCGTTGTCTGCTCATCGTGCCGATGTTCCACGTGAACGCCTGGGGCTGTGCCTACACGGCGTTTCTGGCGGGTACCGAGTTGATCATGCCCCAGATGTTCCTCCAGGGCGAGCCCATCGTTAAGATGATCAGCGAACTGCGCCCGACGGTGTCCCTCGGGGTGCCCACGATCTGGAATGACGTACTGCGCGCCGCCCAGGAGAACCCCAACGCCGACTTCTCGAGCATCCGCGGCATTGTCGCCGGGGGCGCGGCGGTGCCGCGGTTCATGATCGAGGCGTTCCGCGATCGCTACGGCATCCAACTGATCCAGGGTTGGGGCATGACCGAGACCAGTCCGCTGGCGGCGGTGGCGATAGCGCCCGCCGGCACGCCCGAAGAACAGCAAATTGACTACCAGGTAAAGGCTGGCCGGGTGGTGGCCGGGGTCCAGGTGCGCGTCGCGGACGAGGTTGGCAACATTCTCGTGCCCGACGGCAAGACNNCCCGAGAAGTTCCACGACGGATGGCTTCGCACAGGCGACATCGGCACGCTCGACGCCGAGGGCTTCATGGTGATAACGGACCGAACCAAGGACGTCATCAAGTCCGGCGGCGAATGGATCAGTTCGGTGGAATTAGAGAGCACCATGATGGCCCACCCCGACGTCTTCGAGGCGGCGGTGATCGCGGTGCCCGACGCAAAGTGGCAGGAGCGTCCGCTGTGCTGTGTCGTGCTGGGACCCGACGTGTCGCTCAGCGCCGACGAGTTGCGGGCGTTCCTCGCCGAGCGCGTAGCGAAATGGTGGCTGCCCGAGCGATGGGCCTTCGTTGCGGCTATACCCAAGACGAGCGTTGGCAAGTTCGACAAGAAGGTGCTTCGCTCCCAGTACCACGACGGGCAACTCGACGTCGTCGAACTGTCCTAGTGGGGAGCTTTAGCGAACTCGCCGACGAAGTGGCTGCTCTCGAGGAACGGGTGTCCGACGTTATCTTTGACGCGGTACGTGAGCAGCTTCGAGATGGTGACGAAGGGGCGAAAGAGCTCGAGCGCCAACTCGCGAAGGTTCGCCGAAGCCTGCTAAAGGCCGAGACGCTACTGCGCGCCCTGGCGTCTGACTAGTTCGACCAACCGTTCACTTCGTTGATCAGAAGACGAAGCCGCACGTAGTTGCGACCGTCAAAGTCAAAGCTGAGCACGTCGCCGTCTAGCGCGAAGCCGCGCCCGCCAGAGAAGTGCGGAAATTTCGAATTCAGCTCTATGAGTTTCTGCACGTCGGGCACGTGGTGTAACAGCATGTGAACTCGACCGGGTGCGACCACGATCGAACGGTAGTTCCTATAAAACCCTTCGATCTCTTGCATCGCGGCCTGGACTGAAGTGCACACGGCGAACAGACACGTGTCAAGGTCATCGATGTAGCCGTTCGAAATGAGCACCTGGACGAAGTCGAGCCACCGATCCCAGAAGGTGCCCCCGGGCACGTCGACGAGCACGATCGGGGCCGGGTTCGTCTTGCCGGTGTGCACGAGGGTGAGAATCTCGAAGAGTTCGTCCATGGTGCCCACGCCGCCGGGAAAGGCCACGAAGGCGTGCGAGGCCCTGGTCATGGCGACCTTGCGGGTGAAGAAGAACTTCATCGCCACGTGCATCTCGTCGACGTCGATGAACTCGTTGGCGCCCTGCTCGAAGGGCAATTCGATGTTCACGCCAAGGGTGTTGTCCTTACCCGAGCCCTTGGACGACGCTTCCATTATCCCTGGTCCTGCTCCAGAAACCGTCATCCACCCGCGCGCGGCCGTCGCTTCGCCGAAGGCGCGCGCCATCTCGTAGAGCGGATCGTCGGGTTTGGTGCGCGCCGATCCGAAGACCGTCACCTTGGCCTTGTCGCGCCAGGCGGCGAAGAGAGTCGAAGCCTCGAGAAGTTCGTTGAGGGCCGTCGAGGCGATTCGTAGATCCGCGGTGTCGGCTTCGAGCTGGGCGAGTTCGACGATTCGCGTCACGAGTTCGCGCAGGATGGCGCGGCGTTCGGGGGACTGGTGCGTCTCGTCGTCGAGTTCGCGCAAGAAGGCGTCAATGGGATCGGACATGACTAGATCGTCTGGTAGAGGGTGCTTCGTTGGTGCAGCGGGCGAGCGAGGGGCTCGACCAGCGCACGCAAGTTCGCCACGTCCATCTCCTGGCCGTGGGTGGCCCCTGCGGCACGCGAGATGTTCTCGTCCATCAACGTCCCACCCAGGTCGTTCGCTCCGGCTTGGAGTATTCGACGCGATCCCTCCACGCCCATCTTGACCCAACTGACCTGGATGTTGTTGATCAGGGTGGCGTAGTGCAGGCGCGCAACCGCGTGCATGAGGACCGCTTCACGAAACGTGGGACCCCGGCGCGAGCGACCCTTCAAGAAGAGCGGCGTCGCCATGTGCACGAAGGGCAGCGGCACGAACTCGGTGAAACCTCCGGTCTCCTTTTGCAGTTCTCGCGTGCGTAGGAGATGCGTGGCCCAACTCTCGACACCTTCGACGGCCCCGAACATGATCGTGATGTTCGAGTGCAGGCCGACCTGATGAGCGGTGCGGTGCACCTCGAGCCACTGATCGGAATTGATCTTGTCCGGACAGAGGATGGCGCGAACCGAATCGTCGAGGATCTCGGCGGCGGTGCCGGGCAAGGTCTTGAGGCCGGCGTCCTTCAGTCGCGTCAGGTACGTGGCGAGGTCCTGATCCGAACGGCGCGCACCTTCAAAGACCTCGAGGGCGCTGAAGGCGTGGATGTGGATCGTGGGCGAGCCCGCGCGCACCGCCGCCACCACGTCGATGTAGTAGTCGCCGTCGAACTTGGGGTGGATCCCGCCCTGCAGGCAGACTTCGGTGGCACCCTTGAGCTCGGCCTCGCGGACTCGCTCACTGATCTCTTCGAGGGTCAGCAGATAAGGGTCGCCGCGCAGGTTGAGCGAAAGCGGACCCTTGGAAAACGCGCAGAAGCGGCACTTGAAGGTGCAGACGTTGGTGTAGTTGATGTTGCGGTTGATGACGAAACTGACGTCGTCGCCAACGAGGTCACGCCGCACTTGGTCCGCGGTGTCGACGACGGCGTTAAAGTCACCGCCGCGCGCGCGAAACAGCTCCACCAATTCGCTGGCGTCGAATTCGTAACCCGGTTCGTAGCGAGCGAGCAGTGCCGACACGACACCGCTGCGCTTGGCGGACGGTGGAGAAGCCGGAGGTGTGACGTCGGTGCCGGAGAACCATTGGTCGTCGCGCGCGAGAAAGCTGGCGTCCGCGTGGGCGAGCACGTGCGGACGAACCTCGGCGTCGAGGAACGGCGAAGAAAGACCAATGAACTCGGGGTACACCGTCAGGCGCGCGCTGAGAGAGAAACCACGGTCGTCGCACTCGGCGCTGAGAGCCGTGATCGCGGGCCAGGCCCGCTCGGGGTTCACGTGATCCTGGGTCACCGCTGAAATCCCACCAAAGTCGTCGATACCAAAGTCGAGCAACTTCGTCGGGTCGTCACTGAGATTCGGTGGTGCCTGGAGGTGGACGTCCTCGGGCAGGATCAGACGAGCGACGCTGATCGTCCAGTGGAACTCCTCGTCACTCGCACGAGGCGAGTTCGCCATGAGCGTGCGCGCCTTGGGCAGGAAATTCTGGATGATGACCTCTTGGACGTGGCCGAACTCGCGATGGAGCCGAGCAATCGCTTCGAGAGCTTCGAGTCGGTCCTCGCGGGTCT
>PKZO01000075.1 GCA_003133125.1 Acidimicrobiaceae bacterium
GAGGCCGGGATTCAGCGCGGCGGCCTGATCGCTGTGAACAAGCCAAGTGGTGCCGCGCGGGTTCCCCCGTTCAGAGACTTCGCGACGAGCCGTGCATTATTGACCCAGGACGACCTTTGGGTCGGGTCGAAGCAGCGGTCACGCTCGAGCGATAAAAGGGTTAAGGTGTTGATAGGACGTCTGGACCTTGCTTCCGTCATCCCCGACAATTCATCGGGGAGTCGAGATGAAAGCCGGTCAGCCCGTGAACGTCAAATTTTTCAAGCGAATTCGTGATTGGCGTCTTGGCGTCAGCACGAAGAGAGTAGTGACCGCTGGCACGGTCTCGGCGATGATACTGCTCGGTTTTAACGCCCTTCTCGCGTCACCTTCCTCCGCAGTTGGTACGTTGACCAATGCAATTACGGCAAGTGGTCAGCCCCTCGCGGGGAGCACTGGCGGTCATTACGTGACCCAGGCGACCGCCACGTCCAAGGACGTCGTCGTGGTCGCTCTGGCGAGCGGGTCGACCGGTTGTTCGGTGAGCGGGGCAACCGTCTCGTTCACGGGAGCGGGAGAGTGTGTAATTACCTTTAACGATCCTGGCAACGCGACCTACGGACCGGCTCCGCAGATCACTGAGAACATCACCGTCGACGCGGCCAACGTCATCACCGTGACCGATCCGAAAACCGAAGGTGGCGTCGATGGCGTCTACGAACCGGTGGTGACCGCCACCTCGGGCGACACGGTGACGCGAGCCCTCGCGGCGTCGTCAACGGGTTGTACTCTCAAGGCGGAAAAGGTCACGTTCGAAAAGCAGGGGACGTGTGTGATAATTTTCAGTGATCCCAGCACGGGAGCGTTCGCTGCGGCGACCCCGGTGACTGAAAAACTTACGATCTACGCGGTCAACTTCATCCATACCAGTGTTTCTCCAAAGACGGCAACAATCGGTGAGACGTATGCGGCGAGTGCCAGCGCATCGTCAAAGGACCCAGTTGTCATAACCATTGATAACAAGTCGCTTGGCTGTGGTATCACCAATCAGCTTGTCACGTTCACCCAAAACGGAAACTGCATCGTTGACTTCAACGACACGGGTNNCTTCGCTCCCAAGCATCGTTCTATCTGACGAGCTTGAACGGCATCGACCACAAGACACTGACCTTGACGTCAGGCGGAGGATCAGGAACTGGTCCAGTCACCTACGTGACGACCCCGGGCTCCGCGAACTGTTCAATCGTTGGTGACGTATTGAGTTACTCGCGTGTTGGCGTATGCGTCGTCACGGCCACCAAGGCTGGTGACCCAACCTATAACTTGATGCGTGCTTTGCCAGCTCATGTGGTGATTAACGTGGCCGGGAGTCCGCGTGCGTCGCACGTTGGAACAGCGGTGTGGAGCGGTCGTAGCCTGTCCACGACCATTGTGGGCACTGGTTTCTACGGTATTCCCAAGGTCGCCAGCAGCGTGAGGTCGACCAAGGTTGTCGTCACCCACGACAGCGGCAACGTCCTTGCTATACACGCGAGCTTCGTCAAGAACACGCAAAGCGGTGTTCATACCCTTACCATCACGTTCGCACACGGACAGCGGACTTTGGTTCTCTACAAGCAGAGTTAGTCGGTAGGGTCGTCGCGNNCTGTTTCAGGATTGTTCGACGATTGTCATGGTCGCCTCTAGATACGTGTGCTGCTAGGGGTTAAGGTGGCACTAGGACGTCTAGACCCTGCTTCCCATAGCGCCGACAAATCTTCGGTGAGTTGTGATGAAAGCAGGTCCGTCCGTGGAAAATAATTCTCCAGGCAAGTCCCCAAGCGTGCGCCATGGGATTGCGCGAAAGTTTTTGGCGCTGGGAGCCTCTTCGGCGATCTTGGTTCTAGGTCTCAGCACGCTGTTCGCGGCGC
Source organism: Acidimicrobiaceae bacterium (assembly GCA_003133125.1). Classification (GTDB taxonomy): domain Bacteria; phylum Actinomycetota; class Acidimicrobiia; order Acidimicrobiales; family RAAP-2; genus RAAP-2. The sequence continues at coordinate 1,890 of PKZO01000075.1, forward strand.
CTTCGTACGCCGCGGGCACTTCAGGCAACACCATCTCGGTGGGGGCCGCACCTTCGGCGGGATCCGATCGTGGCACCTACACTCCTCAGGCCACGGCGACGTCAAAGGACGTGGTCGCGATTGCCCTCTCTAAGACTTCAACCGGCTGTTCGTTGAGCGGGGGAAAGATTACGTTCACGGGTTCGGGCGAGTGCGTGATTACCTTCAACGATCCCGGCAACACGACGTACGCGGCCGCTGCTGAGGTCACCCAGTACATCAAGGTGTACTCGGCCAACACCATCACGGTTAGCAGCGCTCCAGCTGCGGGTAGCGCGCGAGGGTCGTATTCGCCGGGCGCGTCTGCCACGTCGGGAGATGCGGTAGTGCGCTCTCTGGCAAGTGATTCTTCCGGCTGCACGCTGTCCTCAGACACGGTCACCTTCACGGGGGCGGGGACGTGCCGCGTCCACTTCAACGACGCGGGCAATGGTGCCTTCGCCGCAGCCTCTGAAGTGGTTCAGACGATCGACGTCCACTCCGCTAACGTGATTTCGACCAGTGCTGCACCTTCTGCTGGCACGATCAACGGCACCTATCACGCGAGCGCGTCGGCCACTTCGAAGGACGTGGTCTCGATCAGCCTCGACGGGACCTCGACGGGTTGTTCGATCTACAAGGACGTCGTCACCTTCACGGCCAACGGCTACTGTCGCGTGGACTTTAACGACGCGGGCAACGGGGCTTTCGCCGGAGCCTCCCAGGTCCAACAGACCATCATCGTCGGCACCGGTGGTCCTAAAGTCCAAGGGCCCCTGTATCTGACCAGTCTCAACGGAACGATGTACAACAAGTTGACCTTGACCTCGGAAGGGGGCTCGGGAACGGGCGCGGTGAGTTACACCGTAACCACGGGCAGCGCCGGATGCGTTCTCAGCTCTAATGTCTTGAGCTTCAAGCGGGTCGGTACGTGTACGGTCACGGTGACCAAGGCCGCGGACTCGACCTATCTCGCTGCCAACTCGGCCGCCACCACCGTGACGGTCAATCTACCCAAGGGCCCCCATGCCGTGCGTGTCTCTTCGGCGGTTTGGACGGGCCGCGTCACGCAGATCACGATCACCGGCACCGGTTTCTACGGTCAGCCAAAGATCGTGAGCAATATCGGGCGCACCAGGATTGGCGTGAGTGGGGACAATGGCAAGGTTCTGGTCATCCGCGTCAGCGTCGAGGCGAACGCGCCTCGAGGAGTTCACACCTTCATACTCACATTCGCTCACGGTGACCGGACGGCCGTTCTCTATAACCAGCGTTAGCCAGTGGATCCGTCGTACGCCCGTCGAGGAGGATCGGCGGGCGTACGACTCGTGGCTATCAATGGGTTCAAAGGCCCCACGATGACGAAACGATCGGGACTTTTGGATATCGTCGTGCTTTCTACTAACATCAAATACGCAACGCGGGGTGGAGCAGTCTGGTAGCTCGTCGGGCTCATAACCCGAAGGNNAAGCACCGAGCGCATTCAGAATTGACAGACTGTTAGGTACCTGACAGACTAGTTAGGTGCCTAACAGTAATGCCCTGGACCTCGAGGCCGCCGGATCCTGGGCCAAGAAGTACTTCTTTGCGAGCCGGGCTTTCATGGAGTCTGTCCTTCATCCATACGATCTTGGGACCACCCAGTGGTACGTCATCTATCTGCTTGCGAATGACGGGCCGATAAACCAGCGAGAGTTGACGCGCACGCTCGAAGTTGAGCGAGCGACACTCAGTGCAGTGATCGGTGCACTCGTGCGCAAGGGGCTCGTCGAACAGATGTCCGATCCCGATGATAAACGTCAAAAGGTACTGCAACTTACGACCGCTGGCCGGAATTTGTGGGCGACGCTTCCTGATCCCATTGGGCTGATCGCCGAAGTCGCCTTTGCTGGCGTTGACGACGCAGAGATTGCTTTAACGAATCGAGTACTTCGCGACGCTACACAACGGCTCAATGACTACAAGGAAGAGAATAATTCGATATGACAATTCTGGTAACTGGCGGTACGGGTCTCGTCGGGTCGCGACTTTTGAGGCGATTCGCCGAAGCCGGCGTTGATTGCCGTGGTCTGGTACGTCCAGGTAAGGAACTTCCGGCTGGAGTTATATCAATCCAAGGAGACATACTCAGCCCCGACTCCCTGGCGGCCGCGGTTGAAGGCGTGACGGCAGTCATCCATCTTGCCGCACAGTTTCGCACGGGCGATGAAGCTGAAATATGGAAAGTCAATCTTGAGGGCACTCGTAACATGATCGCCGCGGTCAAGGAACACGCCTCCGATGCTCGCTTTTTGATGGCCAGCACTTCTAACGTCTACGATCCGGACGTCTCACACCCCGGACGAGAGGATGACCACGTCACCCCAACGCTTGCATACCCCGCAAGCAAAGTTGAGGCAGAGAACGAACTTCGCACGAGCGGACTCAATTGGAGCATCTTGAGGCTTCCCTTTGTCTATGGCGACCAAGACGGACATTTGGAGTCAGTTCCATCGATGGTTGCTGCCCTGAAGTGGCACCCCGCACAGAAGTTGAGCGTGCTTCACCACGAAGATATAGCCACGGCATTTGAACTCGCGCTGACAGGAGCGATGGATGGTCTCGTTGTAAACATCGCCGATGAGGCGCCGCTCACTATCTTTGAAATCGCCCAGATCGTCGGCGTTACGTACGAGTCTTCATCGGAACCGCTTAGCAATCCATGGAAAGGACATATGGACGTGGCGCTTTCGCGTAGCCTCGGTTTTCAACCAACGGTGTCAACCGTTTACGAGGCAATTCGCGAGGGCAAGCTCTAGTCCGTTCTAGCGTGGTCACAATTTGGCCACAGACTGAACGAACTCAGACGACCGGACGTAGCCGTGTGGGAGCGCGAACTCATAACAGTCCTACGAGATGGACTCCACGAAACGGGATGGAACGGTCCGGACTGGACTCATAATCCGAAGGTCACCAGTTCAAATCTTGCCCCCGCCACGAAAGGTTAGGCACGAGAGTGTGCCCGAAGATGTATGTCAGTCCCAGTTCTTCTGCTCGTTGAGTGGATGAGCCGGGACTTTCGCATTGCGAGGCATGAAGGGTACGGACATAAGTGCCACGTAGGGGGTGCCACGCGTGGTAATTAAGGTGCTCGTAAAGGTGACAATCAGAAGGACCACCTAGGGCCGGAGACGAAAATGTTCATCAATAGGATTGTGCGCAGAAGCGAGTTCGTGGTCGCTTTGGTATTACTGGTCTCTGGTACCGTCCCAGTTCTGGATGTCGCTACCGCGTCGGCTTCAGACGCAACCGCTGTGATAACTGGCAAGTTGCTCGAGTGCGGCCCCGGCCCAATCGTGGTCACCCCAGGGACACCGGCCCCTACGGCTACGCCCGAGAAAGTGGTACTGGTCCACCGAGGCCGAACCTATGAGAGTCAGTCAATCGTGTTTCCCAAGAGGGGCCAGTGGATCGGCACCTTCTTGTTCACGGTCCCTGCGGGCAAGTACGAAGTAATCTCGTCGTATACGGGCCCGGTTCGCTGGGTCTCGGTAAAGCCCGGAGGCCGCTACGTGGTGGGCTTTGGCCTCATTGCTTGTGCGGACTAGGGATGACCCCGACTTCTCGAGTCAGCAAAGACCCGATTTTCTGTCGCGTGCTCTCGCATGCGATCGCCAAACCACGTCACCCGTAGCCCGCTGGTCTGACGGGCAAACCGTACGAGAGGGTTAACCGAGTTCGAGAGGAACTTGAGTTGACGTTGCTTCGTGAACTTCACCAACCAGTCTCAGATGTGAATGTCGCTGAGGCGATGTGAAAAACGGTGTTACTGAATCCTGAGTTAATAAGAAGCCCCCGGACGGCTGGGCCCATTGGTCTCGATCTTGTTGGCTAGCATGGCTCACGTCCGGTCACCTATGAGCGCGGCAGTGTTCGAGAACGGTTGGAATGTGGCAATCATTGTGGTGGGCATGCACCGATCAGGCACGTCGGCGTTGGCAAGCGCGATTGAGGCGTTTGGCTTCTCGACGGGTCAACCAACTGGACTCTTGGCGCCTGACGAGCACAATCGGCGAGGGTACTTCGAGCAGCGCGCCATTGTCGACCTTAACGACGAAATTCTCGACCACCTTGGTGGTTCGGCGCTAGAGCCGCGGGTCCTGGGCGAAGACTGGCACGCGGACGAGTTCCTCGTCGCGTCGGTTGAGCGCATACGACTGCTCTTAGGGGAGATCTTTGACGACGCTCGTTTTGTCGTGAAGGACCCTAGGATCTCGGTCTTGCTGCCGCTCTGGCGGGCCGCTCTGGACGATGACGTGGTGCTCGCTTATATCTCTCGTGATCCCTGGGAGGTCGCGGCGTCATTGCGCAGTCGTGACGGCACAACGCTCGAAATAGGTGTGTCGACGTGGGTGCAGTACAACCAAGCGCTCGCGCGCGACATGGATGGCGCTCGGGTCCACGCCCTCGCGTACCAGGATCTTCTCGACGATCCAACGGCCTGCCTTACTGAGCTTTACGAAAGTCTCGTCCACTGGGGACAACTTGCGGAAGGTCTCGATGTAGCCGGGGCGGCGGCGCGGTTGGACTCGTCGCTTCGTCGTAACGCCGCAGTGGACATCTCAAAGATCGACGCAGTACTCGAGTGCGAAGTGCGTGAGCTCAACGATGCCTATCGAGAATGGCGTGGTCGTCACGATGAGTTCTCCACGAAAGTGGCGAGAACGCCGTGGTGGTCGGTCGCCTTGCTCGAGGATCGCCGATCTGGGCTGGAGATGGAGAGTTTTCTACGTGGAGAGATTGAAGCGTGGCGTGCGAGCTTCGAAGAACTGGATGGCGAGTACGGACTCGTGTTGACCAGGCTCGATCAGTTGCGTAGCAACGTGTTCTTACGTTTCTTCGTCGCCGCGCGACGCATGGTACGACCCAATCGCGCCGAGCGACCACATGACTGAGCGCGGTCCCTTCGTACTCTGGCTCACGGGCTTATCGGGGGCGGGAAAGTCGACCATCGCCACCCTGCTCGAACACGAGCTGCGTGCGTCGGGTCGCAGAGTATTCAACTTGGACGGCGACGTCGTACGCCGTGGGCTAAACAGCGACCTGGGGTTCTCGCTCGATGATAGACACGAGAATGTTCGTCGCATCGCCGAGGTCGCAAGAATACTTCTGCTCGCCGACACCAGTGCCATAGTCTCGGCCATTTCACCCATCGCCGAAGTCCGGGCATTCGCCCGTTCCATCGTGCCCGAGGGTCACTTCATCGAGGTCTTCGTCGACGCGCCACTCGAAGTCGCCGAGGCGAGAGACACGAAGGGTCTCTACCAGCGAGCGAGGAACGGCGAGCTCGCTGATTTCACGGGCATTGATTCGCCCTACGAGGCCCCGACGACGCCCGAAGTGCACGTGGCGTCGTCGTTGTTGACGCCGGAAGAGTCGGTGGCGATGATCGTGGCGGTCCTCGACGAGCGGTTCGAAGCAGCAGAGCCTTCCTAGTTACATGTCGTCAGAACCGTGACCAGCGCGCGTTTGGGCAGGCTGGGAGTTCGCGGGCACCTTGACTTTAAGGGTCCCAACTTCGAAGGCGGCGTGATGGTTCGGAACCGAAGTCGCCGGAAAGGTATCACGAGCTTGCCCCAGATTCTTCTCGTGTTCGTCCTGGCCACGGGCACTCTGCCAGTGTGGTCAGGTTCGGCGTTCGCGGCTACTACCAGCGGCGCTGCCTGCACGCCGGCCCAGGTCACGTTTCGGGCCTCCACCAACCGAACGGTCTACGACCGGGGAGCGTTGGTACGCGTCACCGTTTCATTGCGCAATCACAGCGACGCGGCCTGCGCGTACGTGATTGGGCCGATGTCGCCCAACTTTGTGCTCACGAATTCGTCAGGAACGACCGTATGGGGTTCGTGCTGGTTCGATGGCCGCCCAGCCCCCTGTGCGATGTATCTCCTTCGACGCTCCCTCGCACCCGGTGCGACGTACCGCGACGAGTTGACGTGGAATCAGCGAACTGGCCACCCTCCAGCCCTCGTTCCTCTTGGGCGCTACCGCTTCGAGGCGACTCTGTCGGGCCTCGTCCGTCAGGCTGTTTCCTCGTTCAGTGTGGCGCAGCCTTAGGACGTCATCATTTTTCTTGCGCGGTCGATGGCTTCGCCGACGATGCAGCGCTCGAAGAGTCGCGAGGTCTAGAAGTTGATGTTGTCGCGCTCGGAGGCGTTGACGGCGGGCGTGGTGGCCGCGCGCCAGAGTTCAAGGTAGTTCTTGAAAGTGATGCCCTCGGTGACGTAGCCCGCCCGCTCCAATTCGCGGTGATAAGCGGGTAGGTTGTGCCACGGCACTCCCATGTCGACGTGGTGGGCGAGGTGCCAGCCGGTGTTGTAGGGCACGAACCAGAAACGGGCCAACCACGTTTGACGCACGTTATGCGTGGTGAGTCGACGGTCACTGCTTTTTGTCATGCCTCCGTGTTCGGCGATCGCGCGGAGTCGATTGAGCACGCGCCACTGGGTCATCCACGGCAACCACCAGAACGCCAAGTACGACCACCACGCCCCCGTGAGCAACCAGAACAGTGCGAACATCACTACTTGTACCGCGAGGATCGAACTGGCGACGCGACGACTCGAAGGCCTGAAGGCCGCGCCCACGAGAGCGATGAAGTTCTTGTAGCCCGAGATGCCCACGGCGTCACGAAGCAGGCGACGGCGCAGGTCGCGTCGTTCGCACGGGTAGCCGCGGTAAAAGGCGATGTCGGGCTCGTCGGGTCCGAACTCTTCGCGGTGGTGAGCGAAGTGACTGCGCCGATAGAGAGATATGGGTATGAGCGCGGGGTAGGCAATGAGCCAGGTACCAACGAAGTCGTTCACCTTCTTCTTGGTGAACAACAGGCGATGCGCGCTCTCGTGCATGAGGATAGCGAAACGGGCGTGCATCGGGCCCATCAAGACAAAGGCGGCGAGGGCTGCGACGATGCCCCAGTGAACACCAAAGTAGGCGAGAAGGGCCGTCCAAAACCACACCATGAAGACCGCGCGCGCGTTACGCCAGTCCTCGATGTGTCGATACGCCGCGCGCAGCTCGGGGATTGCCATGCCGTTGGCGAGGAGTCGCTCGGACGGAAGGACGTCATTGAGTTCGTCGGGCTGGGGCACCAGGGTCATGCTCATTAGTGAAGTATTACTACGTGGGCCAGGTGCCAGGCACTCATTTGGTTTTGCGAAGATGATCAGGCAAATCGAGCAGCCGCTCGGTAGCGTTTGCCCGTTAGGAAGGCTACTGTGACCATCGAGACACTAGGAGGTGGCACTCATGTCGAGAGATCCCTACGAAGACCTTCCCCATTTGGCGTCCTTTGAACTCACCTCGACGGATTTCGTCGATGGTGGCCCGTTCGCAAGCGCTCAGTTGAGCGGTCTCATGGGTCTGGACGGAACAGATACGTCACCGCAACTTTCTTGGCGGGGGTTTCCCTCGGCCACTAAGAGTTTCGCGGTGACGGTCTATGACCCCGACGCTCCTACTGCCGCGGGTTTTTGGCATTGGGCGGTTGCCGACCTACCGGTCTCGACGACGTCGCTACCTGCAGGCGCGGGTGACGAAGGGAGCGCTCTGTTGCCGGCGGGTGCATTGGTACTGGCCAATGACGCGAGCCTTCGTCGTTTCGTAGGGGCGGCCCCGCCACGCGGCCACGGACTGCACCACTACTGGGTCAGCGTTCACGCGCTGGACGTCGAGCATCTCGGTTTGCCCGCCAATGCGACGCCGGCGTATCTCGGCTTCAATCTGTTCAGTTACGCCATTGCGCGCGCGGTAATCGTGGCGACGCACGAACAGGTCTGACGAGACTCGTCGACTTCGCGTTATTGAAGACTCGCCAACTTAACGCTGACTTCGACCCGGCGCCGACCTTCGTCGTGACTGACTCGCTGAAGTGGGACTTGAGTTCGAAGTGGCCCTACATGGCTCATCGCCAGGCGGGTACCTAGTTCTCGTCCATCGGATTTTCGTCGGCAGAATCTCCGGGAACGTCACCACGCGTTAGGGCACGAGGGCCCATTTCGTGGTGGTCGTTTCGTCGCGTGCGCTGTTCACTCACGTCGGCGTCTCAAAGTCGAAGGGTTGAGGTGCGAGAGTCACGTCGGTACTATTGCGCCCACGACGTCTGTCGAACATCCGTTCCAACTAGGAGGCCCCATGGCCGTAGTATCTCCGCTTTCTGCCACTAAGACGGTCACCGCGATGTTGGCCCTGACGGCCGTGACTGGACTCGTCGATGCCGTGAGTTACCTCCGGCTCGGTCGGGTATTCGTGGCGAACATGACCGGGAACGTCGTGTTCTTAGGACTCAGCGTGTACCCGCACTCTGGACTTCAGGCGGGTGCGTCCGCGACTGCGATTGGCGCGTTCATCGCGGGCGCCTTCTGCGCGGGCTGGCTCGCGTCTCGGCTCTCGCACGAGGCCCGTCAGTGGTTGCTCGGAGCTTTAGGCATCGAAGCGACGATTCTCGCGGTCGTGGCGATCCTTACGGATACTGGTGTTCTTGGCTTCGTGGGCGATGTTCGCTACTGGACCATCGCGATCTTCGCGGTGGCACTTGGTTTCCACAATGGCACGGCCCGTCACTTCGGCGTGGCCGACCTGACGACGACGGTGCTCACGATGGCTCTCACGGGGCTATCGGCCGACAGCGTTTATGCCGGTGGACCGGGCGCGAAGCCGACGCGTCGGATCGGTTCAGTTCTGGCCATGCTCGTCGGTGCACTCGTCGGCGCCACGTTGTTGCGCTGGTCCGCGTCGGCGGCGATTGGTCTGGCTGCGCTGGTCGTGGCACTGGTCGCGGCCTCCTTCGCTCTCGCCGAACGCGAAGTCCCGCGAGAACTCGAGGTCGGGAGTTCGAAGTGACCCTTCGTTCTCGNNTGTCGCGCCTCACCCGGACCGCGCTCTTGGAATGGTTCTCATGAATAGAAGGAAATGTCTATGACACACGATCCAACACCACGGCCCATCGTCGCCGTTCTCGGCATCGGTTTGATGGGCCTTCCCATGGCTCGCCGGCTGCTCGCGGCGCACTTCGAAGTCCGAGTGTGGAATCGGACAGCCTCCAAGGCGCAGGCCCTGGTCGCTGAGGGTGCACAACCCGCGACGACGCCCGCCGAGGCGGCGAGGGGAGCGGACTTTCTCATCACCATGTTGCCCAACGGCCAGTCGGTCGAGATGGTCATGAGTGGTGTCGATGGCGCACTCTCAACGTTGGGTGAAGGGACGATCTGGCTGCAGATGAGTAGCGTCGGCGTCGATTGGGCAGAGCGCCTGGGTCATCTGGCTGAAGGTTCACCAGTGACCTACGTCGACGCGCCGGTCTCGGGCAGCGTTGGGCCCGCCGAAGAGGGTCACCTACTCATTCTCGCGAGTGGGCCGCTCGACGCTCGTCCTCTTTCTGCGCCGATTCTTGACCAGTTGGGTCGTCGCACGTACTGGTTGGGCGAGGCCGGCGCGGGCAGTCGCGCGAAGGTCGTACTCAATAACTGGCTCGTTGTCCTGGTTGAATCGGTCGCCGAGACCCTCGAGTTCACCCAGGCTCTTGGCCTCGACCCTCAGGCGCTGGTTGAGATTCTAAGCGACGCACCCATTGGCTCGCCCTACGCCGTCGCCAAGGCCCGCCAGATGCTCGCGGGAGATTTCTCGCCGAGCTTCGCGCTCAAGAATGCGCTGAAGGACGCCGACCTCGCGCTCGAGGCGGCTCGCCAAACCGGAACCACCCTCACGATCACCAATAGCTTTATCGACTCGTGGCACGACGTTGTCGCACAGGGTCTCGGCGAACGGGACTTGTCGGTCGTCTATTCCTCGGAGTCGTAACGCCGCGACGCCGGATTAGGCCCCCGTCGGGGGATTCCAGTTCAACTGGGCGACTCGCGTGGGGTCCACGTAGCCGTTCTCTACGAACCAGCGAGCTGATTCGTAGAGCGCGAGGGCGGCGCTGCGCGAATGGTAACCGAGCTCGGTGCGCGCTCGCGTGTCGTCAAAGGTCATCGTGGTACTCGCCATCTGGGCCGCCTCTAAGGGAACGCGCGGCTCGCGGCGCAATAACGAACCTTCGACGAATTGCGACGCGTAGCCCGCGATGATTGGAAACACCGACGGGAATTTGCGCTGCGCGCTCGCGAGACCGGTGACGTTAGAGAGAATGGCGAGCAATTGGGACATCGTGATGTTCTCGCCGCCGCATATGTAACTGCACCCCTGACTTCCTTTCTCGAGTGCGAGGACGTGGCCAAGGGCGAGGTCGTCCACGTGCGCCACGTTCATCGCCGTGTCCACGTAACCGGGCATCGCTCCATTGAGGTAATCGAGGACGACCTTGCCCGATGGCGTAGGGCGACGATCGTAGGGTCCGTGAGGCATCGTGGGTAGCACCAGAACGACGGGTGCACCCTGAGCGGCGAGACGCAGGACCTCGTGCTCGGCGACGTACTTGGTCTGTTTGTAGTTGCCGTAGAGGTGGCTGAGGTCGGCGACGTCGTCCTCGGTCGAAGGCACGCCGTCTTTAGTGCGCCAGAGCCCGAGGGTCGCCACGGTCGAGGTATAGACAATACGCTGCACGCCAGCGTCGGCTGCCCCAGAGACCACGTTGCGGCTCCCGGTCACGTTGGCTGCGTAGAACGGCGAGGGGTCCGGGGGCCAGAAGCCGAACTTGGCCGCGAGGTGAAAGCAGAACCGCGCCCCGGCAAAGGCGCCCACGAGGGTCGAAGACTTGGTGATATCGGCCTCGCGTCGCTCGACCTCGAGCCCTTTGAGGTTGGCGTTGGAGGCACCTGGTTCGAGAAGGGCGACGACCTCGGCGCCCCGAGAGAGCAGGGCACGTGTGACCGCAGAGCCAATGAAGCCGGCCGCTCCGGTGACGACCACTCGGTCGCCGGGTTTTAGGTCGAAACTCATCGGGTTTCCCTCGTGGAGCTCGACTTGGTGCGCGTGCGCCTGAGCGCCCCCTTGGCCATTGTCACGCCAAAATCCACGAGAAAACCACTTGAACGCTCGGCGTCGCTGAGTAGTTCGTCGAGGGCTTCGATGAAGAGATCGATCTCGGTTTCGCCCGCGATTAGCGGTGGCAACAACTTGATCACGTTGACATTGTCCGCGGCGACTTGGGTGAGAATGTGGTGGCGCTGAAAGAGCGGGACCACGAGGGTCTGGGAGAACATCGCGGTGCGCGCCGTCTCGACCATCCGGAAGCGTCGTCGGGCCTTGCGCGCGCTGGGGGCACCGAACTCGATACCAATCATCTGGCCCTGTCCGCGAACGTCGTGGATGAAGTCGTGTTCGTGAGCGAGAGCACCGAGCTTGGACTTCCAGAGATCACCCATCGCGGCCGCGTGAGCGACGACGCCTTCGTCGTCGAAGACCTGCAGTGTCGCAAGTCCGGCGACCATGGCCAGTTGGTTACCCTTGAACGTGGTCGAGTGCACCATGGCGCGGTCCATTGAGCTGTAGACGCCACGCAGGATCTTGTCACTCGTGAGCATCGCTGCGACGGGCACGTAGCCGCCCGACAAAGCCTTGGAGACCGTGATGATGTCCGGCGTCAGTCCGTAGTGCTCGAACGCGTAAAACTTTCCGGTGCGACCAATTCCCGTCTGCACTTCGTCACAGATCAACAACGCACCGGCGTCGCGCAGCGCCACTTCGATCGCTCGCCACTGTGCGGTCTCTAGTTCGTTGACGCCCTTACCCTGGATGGGCTCGACGATCAGGGCCGCCACGTCGCCCGCGCGCAAGTCCTTGTTCAGGGCGTCGAGGTCACCGAAGGGAACCTCACTCGCCCCGGGCAACAGCGAGCCGAAGCCGTCCTTGAAGTCCGCCGATCCATTGAGCGAGAGCGCGCCCATAGTGAGGCCGTGGTAGGCGTGTGAAAAGTAGAGCACCCGATTGCGCCCGGTGCTCGCTCGAGCGAACTTGATGGAGGCTTCGACCGCTTCGGCGCCCGAGTTGCAGAAGAAGGCGCGCTCGATGTTCGACGGGCTGCGCTTGATCAACTGTTCGGCGAGCAGCCCGGGCAGCAGGGCGCAGTCGATCTGGACCATGTTGGGCAGATCGGCGCGTAGCGCCTGATCGAGGGCGTCCTTGATCACCGGGTGGCTTCGCCCGAGGGCAAAGACGCCAAAGCCGCTCAGCATGTCGAGGTAACGGGTGCCGTCCTCGTCGATGAGGTAGCAACCTTCGCCGTGCTCGTAGAAGCGGTCGAAACCCAGGGTCTTGACCACTTTGGCCAACTGGGGATTGAGGTACTTCGCGTGGAGTTCGAAGTTCTCGCCGTGTCGTGAGCGCAGCAATTCATCAAGGTCAAAGGGCATATTCCTCCAGGCTCTCAGACTCAATCTAGGTCTCGAGGCGCGACCGCGAGGCGTGGCGATATAGGGAAAAGACCGGCTGGTCAGGGACCGTAGGCTCCTAGGGTGGTCGTCTTCCTCGCCCTCGTGGCCGCCTTCGCTAATGCGGTCGCCAGTATCTGCCAGCGTCTTGGTGTCGAGGACGCCCCTTCGAAGAATGGACCTTCGATCGGTCTGGTGCGCCACATGGTCCAACGTCCGATCTGGCTCGTGGGCTTTGCCATCATGGCGGGCGGCTACGCCAGTCAGGCAGTCGCGCTGCACGTGGGATCGCTCAACGTCGTCCAGCCTCTCATGGTGAGTGAACTGGTCATCTTGGTACTGGTGCTCTGGCTCTGGTACCGCACGCCGCTTCGCGGTCGCGACCTCGTCGCGGCGGGTGCGACCGCGCTAGGGCTTGGACTCTTTCTCGCGTTCTCCTCGCCGCGCCTGGGCACGAGGGAGCCGAACGGCACGACGTGGTGGGTGACGAGTGCCGTGGTGGTGTCGGTGGTGCTGACGTGCGTGGTCGTGGGCTCGAGGGGTTCACCGCTGCGTCGAGCCCTCACTCTGGGCGCGGGCGCTTCGGTCGGCTTTGCGCTGCTCGCCGCGATCACGAAGTCCATGACCGACAAATTGGTGGCGGGATGGGGCCCCTTGTTCAGTTCCTGGCAGCTGTACGCGCTGGCGGTGATCGGTCTGGGGTCTTTCCTCATTATGCAGGCCGCCTTCCAGGTCGGACCCTTCGCCGCGTCACAGTCAACGCTCATCCTCGTCAACCCGTTTGTGTCGATCGTCGTGGGCGCCGTGCTCTACGGCGAAAGCCTACGCGGCGGCGCGTGGTATCTCACCCTGGAAGTGTTCTCGCTACTCGTCATGGTTCTCGGCGCGATCGGGTTGTCGACGTCGCCGCTCGTTGCTCAAGTGCACGAAGAGACGTCTGAGCACCACCTCTTGGCGGGGCGCGGTCGTTACGCCCTCTGGCGCGTGCGACGAACCGGCGAACGGACTCGTTCATGATCTTCACCCACGGACTGGACGTTACGATGCGACATGGGGAAGCAGCGAGATGAACTTCACGCCATTTGATCGTCGAGTGCGCGCCGCATTTATCGGGCTGGGGCGAATCTACGACCTGAACCGACTCGCCTACGTGGACAACGACGACGTCGAAGTGGTCGCGCTGGTGGACCCGAGCGAAACTCGGCGTCTCGAGCGCGGACGCGATTGGCCCGGCGCGGCGACGTTCTCGTCGATCGACGAGCTCGCGTCGAGTGGTCTGGCAATCGACGCCGTCGAGGTGTTACTACCCATCGCCCTTCACGAGCAGGGCGTCATGGAGTGCCTCGCGAACGGGTGGCACGTGAATCTACAGAAGCCCCTTACGAGCGACCTGGCGAGTGCGTCACGCATGATCGACGCGGCGAACGAGCACGATCTTCAGCTGCGGGTGATGGAGAACTACCTGTTCTACGAGCCGCTCGTGCGACTTAAGCACGTGATCGATTCGGGTGAGCTCGGACCCATCAGCGGCTACCACCTCAAGATGGTCGCTTCGGGCCGAGGCGGCTGGGAAGTGCCGGGTGACACCTACCAGTGGCAGTTCGATCAGGCTCAGCGAGGCAAGGGAATCCTCGTCTTTGACGACGGGTGGCACAAGTTCTCGACGGCGCTGTGGTTGTTCGGTCCAATTCGAGAGGTACGGGCCTGGATCGGTTCGACCGAAGTGATACCCGGCATCGCGATCGACGCCCCCACGACGATCGTCTGGGAACACGAGAACGGCGTGCGGGGCGTCTGGGATATCACCCTCGCGATTGACATGTATCTGCGCTCGGACTACTACACGAACGACGAGCGCTGGGAGGTGACGGGACAGCGTGGCTTTGCCCGGGTGAATCGATGCACCGGACGCGGCCTGCAACAGCCCAGTTTCGAGGTCTACCTGGACGGCGAGATGCTTTCGCACCACGCACTGGACGACGATTGGGCGAGTAGCTTTCGTGACTCGGGTCGACACTGGCTGCGTTGGTTACGCGACGGTAAGGGCCCACTCTGGTGGGACGCGCTTGACGCCGTGGAGGTACTGCGCGTGGCGCTCGCCGCCTACGAGTCCAGTGAGCGCGGTGGCGTCGGCGTTGACCCTAATTCGTTGCATTGACGACTCTTCTACTGAGCATTCGCTGAAACGCGTATCACTCGCGGTGAACGATACTTGAACGGTGACCGGCTGACTGATGCTGGTCTTTAGAGGAGCACGAATGGATTACGGATACTTCGATGACGACGCCAGGGAATACGTGATCACCAAGCCCGACACGCCACTTCCTTGGATCAACTATCTCGGCACCGAGGATTATTTCGGATTGATCTCGAACACCGCGGGTGGCTGTTCGTTCTACCGTGATCCACGTCTGCGTCGACTCACTCGGTACCGCTACAACAATGCGCCCTTTGACGTGGGCGGACGTTACGTGTATCTTCGCGACGACGAGGACGGTGACTACTGGTCTGCGTCCTGGCAACCCGTCGGGCGTCCACTCGACTCGTACGAGTGTCGTCAAGGTCTTTCCTATACGTCAATCGGCGCATCTCGTAATGGCGTGCGCACCGAGATGCTGTATTTCGTTCCGCCCGGTGAGACGCTCGAAGTCTGGCGACTGCGGGTGAGCAATGAGCGTGACGTGAAGGCCGACATCTCGGTGTTCTCGTCGATCGAATTCTGTCTATGGGATGCGCAAGACGACGCGACGAACTTCCAGCGGAACTTCTCCACTGGCGAGGTCGAGGTGATCGACAGCGTCATTTACCACAAGTCCGAGTACCGTGAGCGTCGCAACCACTTCGCCTACTTCGCCTGCTCTGAGCCCCTCGCGGGCTTTGACACACAACGCGACACCTTCTTGGGCCACTACCGGGGCTGGGACGCGCCCGAAGCCGTTGAACGCGGCGAGTCCTTTAACTCCGTGGCTCACGGTTGGGCGCCGATCGGGTCCCATCACGTACGACTCTCGCTCGCGCCCAACGAGACGCGCCAGGTCATCTTCGTGCTCGGGTACTCGGAGAATGCCCAGGACGAGAAGTTCGACCCGCCCGGGTCCCAGACCATCAACAAGGTTCGAGTCCAGCCGGTGATCGATCGGTGGACCGAACCAGCGAACGTCGAACGGGCGCTCGTGGAGTTGGGCGATACCTGGGACGGGTACCTTTCGGTGCTCGAAGTGACGACACCCGATGAGGACACCAATCGGATGGTAAACATCTGGAATCCCTACCAGTGCATGACCACGTTCAATCTCAGCCGTTCGATGTCTTCGTACGAATCGGGTATCGGCCGCGGCATGGGATTTCGTGACTCGAGTCAGGACATCCTGGGCTTTGCGAGCATGATTCCTTCGCGGGCGCGCCAGCGCCTACTCGACCTCGCGGCGACCCAGCTCCCTTCGGGAGGCGCGAATCACCAGTATCAGCCACTCACCAAGCGGGGCAACGCCGAGATCGGCTCGGGCTTTAACGATGATCCCCTCTGGTTGATCTTCGCGGTGAGTGCGTACCTAAAGGAGACGGGAGACCTCGGTCTACTGGACGAACAAGTTCCCTACGACAACGCCAATGGGAGCGAGACCCCACTCTACGAACACCTCGGACGTTGCGTGCGCTACACGCTCGAGAGGTTGGGGCCCCACGGACTTCCCCTGATTGGTCGCGCGGACTGGAACGACTGTCTCAATCTGAACTGTTTCTCGCAGAACTCTGGTGAGTCCTTTCAGACAACGGAGAACAAGGAAGGCGGCGTGGCGGAGTCGGTGTTCATCGCTGGCCAGTTCGTGGTTGCTTCTCGCGAGCTCGTCGAAATCGCACGGGCCTACGCGAAGCTCGATGACGTGGCCAAATACGAGGCGGACGCGCGACGCATGATCGAGGTGATCGAACACCACGGTTGGGACGGCGAGTGGTTCCTGCGCGCCTACGACTACTTCGGGAACGTCGTGGGCTCGCAGTCGAACGACGAAGGAAAGATCTTCGCCGAACCGCAAGGGATGTGCGTCATGGCCGGTGTGGGGTTGAACGACGGCCGCGCCGATCAGGCAATGGCGAGCGTCCGAGACCTCCTCGCGACCGAGCACGGTGTGATGCTCGTCCAGCCTTCATTTACCCGCTACCACCTCGAACTGGGTGAGATCTCGACGTATCCGCCCGGTTACAAGGAGAACGGCAGCATCTTTTGCCACGTCAATCCCTGGATCA
>PKZO01000017.1 GCA_003133125.1 Acidimicrobiaceae bacterium
AAGTTCCCTACGAAGTGCCTCCTGTGCAAATAATCCTGTTCCCTTTTCCAGGTCGACCACTAAATCAACGTCACTATTGGGTTGGTCTTCACCTCGAGCGGTGCTGCCAAAGACGCGGACGTTACTCGCACCGTGGAGCGCCGCGCAGGCAAGTATTGAACGTCGACGCTGGCGGAGTCGGCGCCCGAGTGGGGTGTCAGGCAGACCGCGCGGGTGATCGCTCAAACGTTCCAGATTGAGGGTCAAGCGGTGTCCCGTCGCGAGGATGAGACGTTCGAGCGTAGAGACCGAGGGTTCCCTGCGGCCTGACTCATAGGCACTGATCACGCTTTGCGAAACGTGCGCACGACGTGCAACCTCGGTTTGCGATAGGCGGGCGTTGATACGCGCCCCTCGGAGGAGCTTCCCGGTTGAGCTATCTTCGCGATTCTTCATACGAAAATAATAGTACTTATTGTCTATGGGCAGTCTTATAAGATTGGGGAATTATGGTTCTTATTCTGTGACTCAAGGTCCACCGACTGCAGCGCCCACCGATGTACGGCCCACCGAGACTCTGAACGTTCACGCTCGTGGATCCCAACGGTCGAAACAGTGACGATCTTGAGGGAAAATTGAACTAGATGGAAGAACCTTCCTCAACACAAAACCCGTCGCGATTCAATTTTTGATCTGAGGCCATACGCCGCTGCATTGCTTGGGTCCTTCGCTGGCGCCAGTGAAACGGCGGGACAGGTAACTCCAACTTCACAGTTCGGGCTTAAAAACTATTGGCCGTAAGCCATCCACGAGCAGGCTCAGCATGCGAGCAGCCTGATCACGTTGCTCGGAATCTCCGGCGATAGTCAAGATGCCAGCAAGAGTTGCAGCAATCGTCTCCGCGTCTGCGTCAGGTCGTATATCCCCTTCGGTTATCCCGACGTCGAGAAACATACGTAGCACTGCAACCAACTCTGCTCGCATCTGAGCGAACTCGAGTCGTCCGGAAGAAATGATGACACGAAGCGTGTCGATCATGCCGTGTTTCGTGATGGCCCAATCAGCGAATAGGTCCATCCATAAGCGCAGCGCTTCTGCCGGAGGATGAGCAGCCAGAAGTTCCAGAGCGCCGATCCGTAGGCGATCTTCCTGATCGTGGTAAACCGCTTCCACCAGCGCTTCCCGCGTCGGGAAATGGCGGTAGAGCGTGCCGATCCCTACCCCTGCCTGCTTGGCGATCTCCTCTAACGGAACTCTTTCCGTGCTCAAACTGAAGGCTTTCGTGGCGACCGCGATTAAGTTTTGGCGGTTCCGCCGAGCTTCCGCAACTCGGGCGCGTGGCTGGTCTGGATCAATAGGTGACATCGTCGCGGCTCCTACGTCGTATGATATCTTGGACTCAATCGGAGGAACCTCCGATTGAGTGGATTCGTCCAGTTTATTTGCACAAGACGGTGCTGAAAAACCGAGGTGCCGTCTGTCCATCTATCGCACGTTGGAGGTCTAAACGATTATGGGTGTACTGATTGTCTTTGGCTACGGTCCTGGAATATCGCAGGCAGCCGCAGAACGATTTGGGCGCGAGGGCTACTCCTTGGCGTTAGTTGGACGAAGCGCTGAACGGCTGGCCGATGGAGTCGCTCACTTGAAGGCCCGTGACATCGAGGCATCCGCGTACGTGTCTGACGCCAGCGAACCATCGAAGGTTCGTTCAACCATTGAAGCAATTCGAAACGATCTCGGGAGCATATCCGCTGTTCTCTGGACCGCCTTTCGAAGTGGAAGCGTCACGAATGTGCTGTTGACAAAGCCCGAAGATATCGAGCGAGCATTCGACATCGGGATTAGGGGTTTGCTCACCTGCGTGCAGGAAGTCCTTGAGGATCTGAAATCCAACCCGGGTGCGGCGATCCTGGTCGCCAACGGTGCGCTGGGTGAGCACACTTCACAAGCGGATAAGTTTTCGACGTTTCTGGAAGTTGACGGGGTTGCGTTGGAGAACGCCGCGAAGTCAAAACTCGTTGGCATCCTCGCCGAGCGTCTCCACGAATTCGGCATATACGTTGGCGAGGTCACGATCGCCGGATCTATAAAGGGAACTTCGACATCGACCCAAACGGCGATTGAGCCGACTGAGATCGCTAAGACCTTCTGGTC
This sequence comes from Acidimicrobiaceae bacterium, assembly GCA_003133125.1. Taxonomy (GTDB): domain Bacteria; phylum Actinomycetota; class Acidimicrobiia; order Acidimicrobiales; family RAAP-2; genus RAAP-2. Next base: position 2,137 of record PKZO01000017.1, read on the forward strand.
TCTCGTACAGGCTCGTGACACGACCAGGACCCGCATCGTTGAGACTGGCTTTGCGTAATTGAAGATAATTTTGGTGGTGCTGAAACTCAACCCTGGACAATTGCGCTGAATCGGCGATTCACCATTTATGTACAGAAGCGATTCATGATGTACGCTATGTACATGAGTTCCAATGAATCGCATAACATTACAAACGCAAGAAAGCAACTGGCAGCGATTATCGATCAGGCGCGCGCCGATCATGAACCGGTGTACCTCACTAGGCGAGGCCACCGAGTAGCTGCAGTCATCGATGCTGATGATCTCGACGGGATTTTGGCTCTGGCCGAAGACATGGCTGATATCCGTGCCGCTGAGGAGGCCCGCGCCGAAATGCGGGCGACTGGACAATCGCCAATCCCCTGGGAGCAGGTCAAGGTCGATCTCGGTCTGGCGTGACTTACAAGGTTGTACTCTCGCCGTCGGCGATCCGCCAGCTTCGCAAATTTGATCCGAAGGTTCGTCGACGAATACAAGCCGTCCTCGAGTTACTTTCCGAGAATCCCCGGCCCCCAGCTGCAACGCGCCTCGTTGGTGGTGCGGGCGAGTGGAGGGTTCGGACGGGCGACTACCGAGTCATCTACGAAATTCATGAAGAGCAGCTTCTTGTTCTTGTCCTTCGCACGGGCCACCGTCGAGAGGTCTACGAGCGCTGAGTTTGTTCTCGGATGTTGTTGCTTGTGTCGGGTGATTTTGGAACGTGACTCGGTGCCGCAAAGATGGAAGTCTCGAGGCCGATTTCTGAGCCAAGATACCTGCATTCGGTCCATTTTATTTATCGTGAATTGATCGAGGCAGTCCAAAAAGTTTGAAAGAGGTCCCCAAGGTCCACTCATCGCTGTCAAGTCGTGTCGTCTGGTGAAACGGATACAAACACTTTCACACGGCTGAGGTCGCAGTTTCGAGTTCTGCAGCGCCCACCGAGACTCTGAACGCTCACGCTCGCGGATTCCAACGGTCGCAAAATTGACGACCATTAGAGAAAAGTGAACTCGATGGAATGATTCTCCCCGGGTCTTATAGAGAGTACTCTCCAATTTTCCCGCGCAGAGTCAGCGAATGGTGACTGGGAGTCCTGTCAACTGACCACCTTTGAGTAGGGGATGATCTGCGAAGTTGGCGGCTTCGTAATGTTGATGCGCTCACCCCACTTGGAGAAGGTGGTCGTGCTATTGCCGCTTGAGGAGGTGCTGACCTCGCGGGAAGGCAGGACTGGCGTTCCCTCGGGGAGGGTCAGCACAGACTCTGACTTGGACGTCGAACTAGTGGCCTTTGTCGTCCAGCTCAACTCGTAATACGGTTGACCATCGATGACCCTCGTAGAGTACATGGTTCCCTTTACGGCGGGCAGCAACGTTGCCAGCACAGGAATCGTGATGCTCGACTTGAGATCCTTATAGGGGGTTGTTCCATTCTTCATAGAGATTGTGTCAGTGCCGACCTTCTTCTGTTGTTTGGCGCTCAGCCCCATGAGCGTGGTAAGTCCTGCGGCGTTCCCACTCAGGTAGGCATACGTCGGTGTCACCTTGATCGTCGCTACGTCAGATCCTCTCGTAATGGTCTCTATGCCACTCGTCGCACCGATATCGGCGACTACCTTGGTCGACGACGAAGAAATCTTGGAAGTGACGAGTACGTGAACTCCCGACTCGCTGGCGATCGCCGCCTTCGTGCTGCTGATAACGGTACTCGCGGATGTGTCTTTCCCAGATGCCTGGGCGGCGACGGGCGCAGCGACCACCAATGCCGAGGCTACGAGCACGAGGCAAGTTAGGTGAGGCCGGTGACGCTTTAAAAAGTCCATTGATTGAAAGCCTTTCAGGAATTGTGGAGGTGTACATCTGGAGTCATAAAGCGTCGGAGGAAATGGCTGAAGCGCTCGTGAGACCCAGAAGATGTTTCGGTGCAGTCAGTTTTCTTGCTGGTATATCGCGGACTCTTTCATTGAGTTTGACATCCTTGTCAAACCGACAGTATCGGGAGCGAATCTGGAGGATTGGTGAAGACGGAGTAATTCTTTCATGGACGCTGGTCGACGCGCCAGACAGGGTCAAATTCTGCGTCGGATTGCGAACTTCGAAGGACTGACGCCGCTGGCGTGATCTTGTTCCGTGTCCTCTTCGTTGGTTGATCAGAGCGATTTCAAATGTTGATTACGGTCGATGAACGTGATTACGCATATTCAACCAATTAGTTACAAACCTTGACCAGATCAGGTTTTATTCAACCAGATGGTTGAGAAACGATATTCCAAAGTTAGGGAACAGCAGTTGGACGCAGTATTTCGGGCACTTGCTGATCCAACGCGGCGAGCGATCGTGCACAGGCTGGTATCGGGTGACGCAACTGTTGGTGAACTCGCGGAGCCATTTGCCATGAGTTTTCAAGCTGTTTCAAAGCATTTGCGTGTTCTTGAAATCGCCGGACTCATCGAGAGAAGTCGCAGAGCTCAGCAACGCCCTTGCAAACTGCGAATTGAACCGCTCGTTGCGGTCAGTAGCTGGCTCGGTGACTATCACGAACTTTGGGAAAGTTCTTTTGATCGTCTCGATGAACATCTCACAAGAAAGAAAGGCTCAGCGCACGCCTGACGTAACGCCCAATATTTCTATAACTCGCACATTCGTTGCATCCCAGAAGAAGTGTTCGCTGCGTGGACCGACCCTGACGAGTTCGGTCGATGGTTTGGTACAGAGACTGCGAGTGTGGAAGACGTCACTACGGATCTAAGGGTTGGAGGTGAGTGGAGCGCCCGCATGGTTCTAGAAGATGGCAATGAGATCAGTTGGCACGGTTCCTATCTCGAACTGGTGCCAGCGCATCGCCTTGTGCTGACCCTGAGTGATCGACCGGGCGACCTGGTTGAACGAGTGACTGTCGATCTCAAAGCAATCGCTGAAGGAACGGAGATGTTATTCACGCAGTCCGGCGAAAACATGCCGACAGAGAACTATGCCCAGGCTGAAATGGGTTGGCGAGCGTTCTTTGACGACCTTCAAAAATTGCTAGCTCGATAGTTGCTCAGCGGTCAAAGAAATTCTCTGGTCCCACTGCTTTCTTTCAAGTGGCGGGGCTGGAGTTGGTACCGCTCGGTCGAGACTTTGACTTGCCTAGGTGGATGGCTGGCCTGGCGAGGACGAAGGTAACTCGCCTCGGTTTTCTACAAGGTCGGACAATCGCGCGATCGAGGCGGCGAGGCGGTCTGAATTGGTGGCCCGCGCGCGCTCGAAGCGAGATGAGTCATCGAGTTTGGTCCAGTCGTAGGTGTGCACAACTAAGGTTCGCTCTTCGTTCATCGGCTCTAGTTCCCAGCGCCATAAATGCCCAACCGGTGCCTTTCCGGGTTCGGCGGGCATCCACGCGATACGGCGCCCTTCGACGAACTCGACCACGTGATTCTCGCGGACTGATCCCTGCGTAAGGGTCACGACGAATACGTCGCCGACTGAGCGGACTCTTTGGCCGAGACCAGCGTACGAAAGATTGTTGTTGCCGTCCCACTCCGGTTGACGCGTGGGATCTGCGATCAATTCGAAGATTTCATCAGGCGTGGCGCGCAGTTCTCGCCAAGCGGACACGATTCTTGGTTCAGCGGAAGGCATTGGTCAAGCATCTCACCTCACGAGCGAAACATTCCTGGGTTAGGTGAGATCCTTGTTGTCGCAATTCTTCTCCACCGCAAAGCGAACTCGGCGAGGATGCGATTTGCTACACCCACGAACTCGCCGATCCGAAGTACTGCGCCACCGGGCCTTGGAGCATCAACGAGGATCGCGAATCTTCATCTCTTCCATGGGCTTAGGCGTGCGCTATTCCGTGCTGTTCGAAGAGCATGGCGCGCTGGAGAGCTGCCTCACGTAATTCCTTTGGGATCTCGACGGGTCCGCCGAGGACATCGGAGTTGAGTCCCGCCTGGGCGGCCTCTTCGACGATTCCGCCGATCTGAATGGCCAACTCGGGCGTTCGGTGAAAGACGAGTACGCCGTGGTTCGCGAGCAGCACCGCGCGAACTCCCGGGGTAATAGCAGCGCGGATGTTCGCCACTGCTTGGTCGGATCCGCGCGGACCGTAACTGGCGACTGGGACGCCGCTCGACAGGCCGAACATGGCCAATGCCTCGAGCCAACATCCGATTGGACGATGCGCGACGGCAAAGGCCGTGGCGTAGGGCGAGTGCGTGTGCAAGACACAACCAACGTCGTCGTGGTCCGCGTACATTGCGGTATGCATGGCGACGACCGCGCCCTGAATTGGTGGCAACTCACCCTCTAGAAGCACGCCGTCGAGCCCCACGCGTACGACGGCCGAGGCTGCGTGGTTTCGTAGCGACGGGCCCGCCGTGAAGTACATCTCCTGTGCTCCGGGAACCCTCAGACTCACGTTGCCGTGTCCGTTGGCAGAAATCGCCCCGCTCGCTATCACCCGCTGTGCGACGTCGACCACTTGATCGACCAAGTCCTTGTCCACGCCACCCCCATGTCGTTATCTTGGTCAGGATATCCAAGCAGTGTTCGCTCCGCTCGGACCTCGAAGAATCCATTGGCTCGCGAGCACCGCGGCGTATTGCTCAGCCCTCAAATGAAGTCTTGCTTTCCCTAGCACTCGAGTCCCGGGTGAAGAACCTGATCAGGACCGTTGGGCGAGGATCGAAAGACCCTCGCCTGAGAGATCCTGGTGCGAACCCTTGCGTCCGGTCATGGCGAGGATGAGTGACTGTAGGGGACCCGATACCACAGGACCAGCGCCGTGGGACCAGTCGACGTCGGTAGCGCGAAGTTGCAGACCAGCGATCCGGGTCTTTGATCCGATGAGCAGATTTGAATTCTTCCAACTGTTCGCCAGCGCCACGAGGGCGGGCTCGGGCGATTGATGGACGAGTCCGAGCGGGCGTCGCACGTCGTCGCCGTGCACGACGATCTCGCCAAGCATCGCCATGACGGGCGCGGGTGGGTGGTTGGTCGTTGATGTTCGGGCCCGAAGACGGCGGATCAATTCGGCGGGTTCAATTCGTGCCAAGCGCGCGGCGCCGCGTTGGGCGAAGACATCAAACTTCAACCCGGCCGCGAAGAACTCCTTGTAGAAATTGAGCGGCGTCTGTTCCGCGGCCGCCACGACATGTCCGACGGTCTCGTGTACCGACCATCCTTCACACCAGGACGGGGTACTCCACTGTTGGGAAGAGAGCGATTCCAAAGTATCGGCGAACTGATCTCGCTCTGAATGGATGTACTTCCAAGTTTCTTGTGGCTTCACGTAGAACTCCTTTTCTCAGTCGGTCCATTAGTGCTCGAGGTTCGGGCTGTCCGGTCCGGGGTCGATGCCGTCGACAACTTTTTGAAGTCGATCGAGGTAGTAGCTCCATCCGCGAACGTGGTCGCTGATGGCGTCGTCGGGCAGTCCTCGATGAGTGAGGCGTACCAGTGTGCTCTTGCCCTGGGGCGTGAGCGTGATTTCAACTTCCGTCGAGCCCGCGGGGATCGGATGCCCCGGCACGTCCCAGCCGAACGTGAAGATGACCTTCTCATTGGGCTTCACTTCGACGAATTCTCCGGCGCCTGGATTGACTCCCCCACAGAGGACTCGAAACTCGCCGTGGGGGACGGGATCTGAGAGGACCTCGGTCCCCATCCATTGAACGAGTTTCTCGGGATCCACGAGGTACGGGAAAATCGTGGCGGGTGACGCGTTGATTGACATCTCCTTGGTGGCTTCCATCGTTATTCGTGCCCTTTCATTTGTTCACTTGACTCTGCGAGATCGCGAAGTTTCTCGAGACTGGTCGTCCAGAACGAATCGATGAACGCCTTCAGCTTTGCGAGCTCTCCCTGGTTCACCGTGTACAGACGGCGCGTCCCGTCGCGGCGCTCGTTGAGTAGCCCGCTGCGACGAAGGACGCCAAGGTGCTGGGAGATCGCTGAACGCGTGACGTCGGGGAAGTGGCTCGCAATTTCGGCCGCGGCAAGTTCGTCGGACCAGACGAGGCGGATGATTTCGCATCGCCTCGGCTCACCAACGGTCCTTAGCAACGTGTCCACGCCTACTATGTTAGTGGATACTTGCGTAAGTAGCAACTAACGTAATCAGAGTTGACGCTAGTAAGATTTCGCTTCGACGCCAGGCAGCACCTTGAAAGAGAGAGATGAGATGACCTATGACTTCGAAGTTTCGTCAATTGTTCTTGCGTCGAGCGACGAGATCTTTCGGGCGTGGATGTCAAGTGAAGGCCATTCTGCGATGACCGGAGGCGAGGCGGTAATCGATCCGAAGATCGGCGGCGAGTTCAGCGCGTGGGACGGCTACATCTCGGGTAGGACCATCGAACTCGAACCATCGCAGCGAATCGTCCAGTCGTGGCGCACGACTCAATTTGGAGACGGTGACGAGGACTCTCAAATAGAAGTGCTGTTGAACCCGGTGGACGAGGGAACGCTGGTGACGATTCGCCACACGAAGGTTCCCGCTGGACATCGCGGCTACGAAGATGGTGGATGGCAAAAAAGCTACTTCGATCCAATGTGCGACTACTTCGCTTCCAGGTAGTTCGCGAGCGCGGGCCGCTGGTTTCTAAGCCGGTAGTTCTCGGCGAACGCACAACCTCGATTCAGGTGAACTAGGTGCTCAACTTGGATCGAATCACGTCGTGGTGCATTGCCCACGAGTCCCAGGTCGTTCGCGCCATCTCTTGGACGATGCTGCGTCGTTCTGGCACCGCATCGGCAACGTCGCGCACGCTGAGTGCGTAGTGGTCGGGAGCGGGTTGGAGGATCGGGTAATCGCGGTGAGTCCAGGTCCCGATCATTGTCCGCAACTGCCGACCCGAGATTACAAACTCGAGGGATTCGCACAGACTCATCAGATGTACCGCCGCTGATTGCTGATTTCGACGATCGAGGTTTGTGGCGTGCTGAGCGCCGTTGGTGTCAACCAGGTGCTGAGCCTTTGTCACGCCGTCGTCGCGAAGTGAGTTCCTCCAGTCCTGCAGTTCGCCGTACGGTAGCCAGCAGCGGGGGTCGGCCCCGAGGTGGGCGTGAACGGGCCGGCTGCGTCTGGTACGCACGTGCCGCAACCTCGACAGAGGATTTAGATCACGTGCTCATACTGTCAGGACGGTCGTGTGGTGGGGTATCGCTGGTTGGCTCCGAAAAGGCGGAACTCGCCCCTTGAAGACCGTTCGACCCAACGCCGCTTGCTAAGCATTGACTGAGTTCTCGGGCCACTGGACTCGCCTTTTCGTCGGCCCCTGAGAGTTCCGGTTCGGTCAATCGAGGCATCTTTTAGGGCAGATATCGCCAGATACGGCGCTAGGTGCCCACTAAGGTCGAGACCCGATCTGGACCGTTCCAGGAGACCGGGCCCCAAAGGACGAACCGGGGTTTTCTTTGACTTCGGCGAGTACGCTATGTGTTGGCGAGTAAACCGAATTGGTCGGTTTGTCGTCCTAAGAATTGAGTTTTCGTGGCACAAGGGACAGTGAAGTTTTTCAACGCAGAAAAGGGATTCGGATTCATCTCGCGCGAGCAGGGTGATGACGTTTTCGTCCATTTCTCGAACATCCAAGGCGACGGCTACAAGAGCCTCGAAGAAGGCCAGCGGGTCGAGTTCGACGCGGTGCCCGGCAAGAAGGGTGAGGAAGCTCAGAACGTTCGCGCGATCTGAGTTTTACTAGCTCATTCGTGAGCATCCTCTAACGATTTCGAATTCATAAAAGATCGTTGGATTGGACACATCAAAATGATTGGTCGACCCTCTGGACGTTGCACGTGCCGAGTGGCGTCGATTCGGCGCCACTCGGCACGTAGCCAACGAACTGGTCAAGTCTGGCGAGTCCCTCGCCGGATCAATGCCGAAGTCTCTTCGTATCTCTAACGCCGCTCGGGTAGNNGACCTCATGGACCGCTGCTACGCCGAGCCGCTCGACATTTCAGTGGTCGCGCGTACCGCGCTCATGTCGCGCGCTCATTTCTCTCGAAAGTTTCGTGCGGCTTATGGAGAGACCCCTTACTCGTATCTCATGACGAGACGACTCGAACGCGCCATGGCTATGCTTCGCGAGGGCAGATCCGTAACCGACTCGTGTGTCGCGGTGGGCTTCAGTTCACTGGGTTCGTTCAGTTCGCGTTTCACTGAGGTCGTGGGCGTGACCCCCTCGCAGTACGGCGAGCGAGATCACCGTGACCTTGAAGTCGTTCCGACTTGCGTGAGCAGACTTATTACGCGACCTCGTCGCACCACCGTCCCGGCTTGAACTCTGAATGGGGCTTGCCGGGCGTGCGCTCGAGGTTGGTGACGCTGCCTGTTCCACGAAAAGCAGGATCGAAGAAGCGTGTGGCGGAGCCACGCCTCTAGGATTTTCCCATGTCACTCACTGTTGCTGCCATGTTCATAACCGTCCACGACCCCGAGGTTGCGCTGGTTTTCTACCGTGATGCCCTCGGATTCGAAGTGCGCGCTGACGTCGCCTCCCAGGGTTTTCGCTGGGTCACCGTTGGTGCTCCGGGCCAGGACCTGGACGTCGTGCTCTCCCAGCCGCACGGTGGCCGCTCCCAGACCGAGGGTGACGCTCTGCTCGCGCTCGTGACCCAGGGGTCGCTCCAGGCGGCGATCTTTCGCAGTGACGACCTCGACGCCACTTTCGAGAAGGTGCGCGCGTCGGGTGCCGAGGTGGTCCAAGAGCCGGCGTCCCAGCCGTGGGGAGTTCGCGACTGTGCTTTTCGCGACCCTTCAGGCAACCTCGTGCGAATCCAACAGTCGCGTTGAGTCACGCGAATCTGTGCGTCTGAAGGTCGGTCACCGGTCCGTCTCAACAATGAAGAAGAGGCTTCTTTAGACAATCAGTTGACGGGTGTTTAAATCCAAGATGAAGGGTGAGAAGTATGAAGACAATGACGTGTAGGCAACTCGGTGGACCTTGCGACTTCGCCCACCGCGGTAGTACCGCTGACGAGGTGATCAAGGCTCAAGACGGCCACTTGAAGGAAATGGTCGCGAGTGGTGATGAGTCACACCAAAGCGCGCTCAAAGATATGAAGGGCCGATGGAAGAATCCCATTGCGGGAATGGGATGGTACAAGAAGACCAAGCGGGAGTTCGCTGAACTACGAGAGGATTGAGTTCCACCTCGCACTACGAGTCGATGCCAGGTCACTGGCGTTTGAGCGAAGCGTTCTCTTAGGTTCGAGAAACTGGTTGAAGAAACTTGATCACGTCACTTGCGCTGAAACTCTCGCCAGTGGCGAGCAGGTTTCGTATGTCGTTGATGTGATCACCGCTCGTGACGATGGGCGGTTCTTGGTGGCCCGAGCGGATCTGACCGAGTCCGCACGTCGCCATCAGCCCGTTACAAAGACAAGTGACGCCCTGGGTGTCTTCGAGGGAGCCACCCTTTCGCACGAATGCGGTTTCTGGTTCACCGGTGCACCGGTATCCGAGGGAACCGCTCGGCGTGACGTAGGCGTCGCGCAGGTAACCCAGGTCGCACTTTCTCTCGCGCCCCTCGTAAACGCTTTCCTGGGAGATCGTACCTTCGACCGAGGTGACCTTGAAGGGGTAACCGGTGGATGAGGCTTGCATCGAGGTCTTCACTTCTATCGGACCGCGACGCACCGCGGCGATGACTCGTTCTCGTAAGAGGGGATCCATCCCCGATTCGTTGCAGTACGCGAAGAGAGTCCCCACCTGCACGCCGGTGGCGCCAAGATCAAGGGCCTCTTCGACGTCCTTCGCGCACGTGACGCCACCGCCGATCCAAAAGGGAAGGTCGAGCTTGGCGATGCTCTCGAAGTCGACGCGGTCGCGTTCGCCGTACTCGGGGCTGCCGTCAGAGGCGAGCACCAATTGACCGCGAGGTGGCGCGTTATGACCACCCGCGGAGGGACGCTCTACCACGAAGCCGTCGACCTTACCGTTGCTACGTTTGGCGAGTGCCGTGGCGAGGACGTGTGAGGACACGATGCCAATGAACCGTGGTCGTCGCAACGTGGCGCTCGCGAGATAGCGCGACGGATCGAAGTGCAGGATCGGCGCGGGACCATCGTTGGGTCCCACCAGGCCGAACGGAACCTCGACGGCGTTGCCGAGTGCGAGCTCGTCGAGCATGCCCGGGATGTGCGTCGGCATGCCAGCGCCCATCATCACGTAGTCGACCCCGGCGAGCATGGCGCCAAGGAGAGTCGGCGCCGTCGGGACTTGAATCTTCGTGAGCAGGTTGATGCCCACCGGCCCTTCGTGACCTTCTTTGGCGAGTGCCACCTCGACGAAGGCGGCGAGGACGAGTAGGTCAATCGACTTCTGTGGGCTGCGATGGGTGAGCATGGGGGTGACGAGGTAGGGCTCGTTCGTTGGTCGCAGCGACTTGGCAAAACGTTGCTCGACCTCCTGGACGACGTCTCCCAAAGGGAAACGGTCGAGTACGGCCCGCAGTGACGAATCGATGCCGTTGTCTTGAAGGCGACGAATGAAGACGGTGTCGATGGCCGTGCCCGAAACCACGCCGAGTTGGCCCGTGCTCGCGACCGCGCGCGCGAGTGGCCAGCCCGAGATGGCGACACCCATACCGCCTTGGATGAGCCAGGGAAGTGGTGCTCGGCTGGGGGGCGTCAATGCGCTCACGTTGCTCACCGGTCTCTCGTCGCGTCAGCGCAGGGAGCAGGCCGCCGACAATCAAATCTACCGTGCCCTTTTCCAGTGAACGATGGGACTTTGTACCCAAACACGAGGGTGAGTACGTGAACATGTGAGCGAACGAACACACCGAGTACGCGACCCAAAGCGATTGCCTTGGTGGTTCGCGCGTTACGCACGGCACCTGGTCGTAGCGAGGTCTCACGATGGATTCGGGTTGTCAGTCAACGTCGCCAATGAACCATCGTGTCCACGACGCCGGGCCCGTTGCCACGCCGCTGAGGTAGTCCCAATCGAAACTAACCGGGGTATTAGCGTTGCTCGAATGGAATTGCTCAAACACAAGATTCCTGTGACGCCGTGGCGCGCGAGCAGCACGTGGGGCATTCGACCGAGGATGGTGCTCCCTTTGGTCGTGGGGCTCACTCTCTTTGGCGTCGGCGAGGGTCTCTTAGTGGTGTCCCAGTGGGGTGCGACACCGTGGACTGTTTTTGCCCAGGGCATCGCGCGTCACGCACACATCTCACTTGGTTGGAGCACCGCGGCGATCAGTTGTGGCGTGCTTCTTTTGTGGCTTCCACTTAGAGAACGTCCGGGAATTGGCACCCTCGCGAACCTGGTGATCATTGCCTACGTTCTCGACATCACTTCATCGAACGTTCCAGTACCTCACCGCGATTGGCTGAAGGTGGTCTTCATGGTGGGTGCCGTCGTGCTCATTGGCTTGGGCAGTGCGCTCTATCTGACGTGCGGGCTCGGGCCCGGGCCACGCGATGGACTCATGACGAGCCTGCACCGCCATCTCGGCGTGAGCGTGGTCTACGTGCGGCTCACCCTCGAAATCATCGTGCTGATCATCGGATGGATACTCGGTGGCACGGTGGGTGTGGGCACCGCGTTCTTCGCCGCCACGATTGGCTTCAGCATCGGCGCGAGCCTCAACGTCGTGGACTGGGCCGTGCGAAAGTTGTCGACGTGATCAGCGCCAGCCATCTCGCACAGTTCTTCGTCGCCTCGATCATCATCATCATGGTGCCCGGTCCGAGTGTGTTGTTCACCCTCGCGCGAGGCGTCGCGTGGGGAAGAGCGGTGGCGGTGCTCACGGTACTCGGCAACAGCATGGGCACCTTGTTGCTGTCACTCGTGGTGGCGCTGGGGCTCGGACCGCTGCTGTCACGTTCTCGAGCGTTCGCGATCGTGCTGCAGATCGCGGGTGGCTGCTATCTCCTCTGGTTGGGTTTTGACGCCTTGCGTCACCGTCACGCCCACGCCCAAGCAATGACCCAGCGCGAGGAGCATCGCCCTTCGAATGCAACCATCGTGCGCCAGGGCTTTACGGTGGGCGTGCTCAATCCCAAGTCGCTCGTCTTTTTCGCCGCCGTGTTCCCCCATTTCGTGAATCGTTCGAATGGCGACGTGACGCTGCAATTGGTGGTCTTGGGTTGCATCTTCAGCGTGATGGCGTTCTGCAGCGACGGTACGTGGGGGATGATCGCCGGCACCGCGAGAGAGTGGCTCTCGAGCTCGACGTCGCGACTCGTGGTGCTGCGCACGATCGGAGGGTGCGTCATGTGCACGCTCGGGATTCTCATCTTCGCGAGCGCCGTCACTTCTTGAGCTTCTTGCATCAAGGAGTCGCTTCGCTTCCTACACTGCAGATGACGAGGGAGTTTCAATGAGCATGCACGGAGGAGGCGGCGGAGTCGCGCGCATGGGCATGCGCGGCATGACCCGCAATCGCGACCTTCTCGAGCACCGAATCAAGAAGGGCACGCTTCCTCGGATCTTGAAGTTCGCCAGGGTCTACAAGGCAGCTCTCGTGGTCTTCATCACGGCGGTGATCCTCGACGCCATCGTGAGTTCGGTGTCGCCTCTACTACTTCGCCAGATCATTGACATCATCATTAACAAAAAGACCGGCGTTCACCACGAAGGTCTGGTTATCGGGCTCGCCCTCATCACCGCCGGACTGGCCATCTTTGACGCCATCCTCGCTCTTTTCGAACGTCGGATATCGGCGGTCATTGGCGAGAGCCTTATCTACGACCTTCGCGCCCGTGTTTTCCAGCACATCCAAGAGATGCCCATTGCGTTCTTTTCCCGTACCCAGACCGGTGCGTTGATCAGCCGGCTCAACAACGACGTCATTGGCGCGCAACAGGCCTTCACCGACCTCTTCTCCAACGTCGTGGGCAACGTGGTACTGGTCACGATCATCCTGGGAACGATGTTCGTGCTGAGTTGGCAGATCACCCTCGTGGCGCTGTGCCTGCTGCCAGTGTTCCTCGTGCCCGCGCGACGTGTGGGGCGCAAGCTCGGCACGCTCTTCCAGCGAGGCATGGAACTCAACGCCGAGATGAACATGGTGATGAGCGAGCGTTTCAACGTCGCTGGTGCGATGGTGGTCAAACTGTTCGGTCGCCCCCAGGACGAGATCGAGCACTTCGATGACCGCGCGGGACAAGTCCGTGATATCGGGATCCGCCAGGCGACGTACCAGCGTTTCTTCTTCATCTCACTCACGCTCACCGCGTCGCTCGCCACGGCCTTCGCCTACGGCTTCGGTGGCGTCGAAGTGCTGCACGGTGCGTTGGCGGCGGGCACGGTGGTCGCCTTGACGCTGTACCTGACCCGACTGTACGGTCCGCTTACGCAACTTTCGAATCTCAATATCGACTACATGTCCGCCATGGTGAGCTTCGAGCGGCTCTTCGAGATCCTCGATCTCGAGCCGATGATCAAAGAGAGCCCCGACGCGGTGCCCATCCCCGAAGGGCCAACTCGTTTGGACTTCGAGCACGTGGAATTCTCCTATCCGGGCGCGGACGAGGTCTCGCTCGCCTCGCTCGAAGCGGTGGCGCGTCTGGACGAAACGCCGCGCAGTCAGGTCATCTTTGACGTGAGTTTCAGCGTCGAACCCGGCACGATGACCGCGCTCGTGGGACCGAGCGGCGCGGGCAAGACGACGCTTTCGATGCTGGTCTCGCGTCTTTATGACATCGACCGCGGGGCGGTACTGATCAACGGCGTCGACGTTCGAAAGGCGACCACCAAGTCGCTCAACGCCACCGTCGGCGTGGTGACCCAGGACCCGCATCTCTTTCACGACACGTTGCGGGTCAATCTGCTCTTCGCCAAACCCGACGCCACGGAGTCCGAACTCGAAGAGGCCCTTCGCGCGGCTCAGATATGGCACCTGGTCGAGACGATGCCCCTGGGGCTCGAGACCGTCGTGGGCGAGCGGGGCTACCGGTTATCCGGCGGCGAGAAGCAGCGCGTGGCTCTGGCGCGACTCCTGCTCAAGTCACCACGACTGGTTGTGCTCGACGAGGCGACCGCCCACCTCGACGCCGAGAGCGAAGCGGCGGTTCAGCACGCGCTCGACGAGACCATGTCTTCGCGCACCTCGCTGGTGATCGCGCACCGACTTTCAACGATTCGAAACGCTGATCAGATCCTGGTGCTTGAGGAAGGTCGGATCGTCCAGCGTGGCACGCACCACGAACTGCTCGCGTCGGGTGGCCTCTATCACGACCTGTACCAAACGCAGTTCGCCCAACAAGAGCGCTAGCCCATGGCGTGGGCGCCGCCGTCGACGTGGATGACCGACGCAGTCGTTCCTCGCAACAACGGCGACAACAGCGCGATCGCGGTGTCGGCGACCGCGCTCGAGTCGTACACGTCCCATCCGAGTGGTGCGCGTTCGGCCCACGTGTCCTCGAACAAGGCGAACCCGGGGATCGACTTGGCGGCCATCGTGCGCAGGGGACCGGCGGCGAGCATGTTGACGCGGATCTTGTCCGGACCGACTTCGCGCGAGAGGTAGCGCCCGAGCGATTCGAGTCCGGCCTTCATGACTCCCATCCAGTCGTACGCCGGATAGGCGCGTGAACCGTCGAAGTCGAGCGCGATCACCGACGCGCCACCAGTCGCTTCGCTCTTTTGCAGGAGCGGACGAAACGCGCCGACGAGCGCCGCCAACGAATACGTCGAGATCTGCATCGCCAGTGCGACGTCCTCGAAAGGAGAGGCGAACATGCCGTTACCCAGGCACGACGCGGGAGCGAAGCCAATGGCGTGCACCAGACCGTCGAGGCGAGCGAAGCGCTCGCGCACTTCGATCACGGCGGCTTCGATCTGACCAGGGTCGGTGACGTCGAGTTCGATGATCTCGCCCACGTCGCCGAGCTTTCGCGCGGTTCGTCGGGTGAGCGACGTACCTCGACCCGCGCCCGAGAGCGCGATGCTCGCCCCTTCTTCGAGGGCCCGACGAGCGATGCCGAAGGCCAGCGAATCCTCAGTGAGAACGCCGGTAATAAGAAGTCGATGATCGTCGAGTAGTCCCATAGTGTTAAGCGTACTTCCAGGCACCAAAAACCCTAAGGACGACGATGGAAACAGTTGGCATTCTCGGCGGTACCGGACCCGCGGGTAAGGGTGTCGCGTTACGTATGGCGAGCGCGGGTTATGACGTCGTGCTCGGTTCGCGCGATTCGAATCGCGCGCTCGAGGCCGCCGCTTCATTCAATGTTCCACTGAAGGGTGCGATCACTGGTGCTTCCAACGAGATCGCCTCAGCGTGCGACCTCGTCGTCGTGGCGACGCCCTGGGACTCGGCGGTGGCGACGGTCACGGCCCTCGGTGACCAGCTCGCCGGCAAGATCGTCATCTCGATGGTGAACGCCCTCACGCGCGAAGGTCGCGAGGTGTTGCCGGTGTACCCGCCGCGCGGATCAATGGCCGCCCAACTCGCCTTTGCCCTGCCGCGCAGTGAAATCGTCGGAGCGTTCCATCACCTGCCCGCCGCGCAGATGCAGGACCTCGACAGTGGGCTCGACGCGGACGTGCTGGTGTTCTCAGACCACCCCGACGCGATTGTGCGGGTGGTGGGGATCGTGGACGCCATGCCCGGGTTGCGCGCCGTAGCGGCGGGCTCGATGTCCCTCGCGAGTGCGATCGAGGCCTTCACCGCCGTGTGCGTCACGGTCAATATTCGCCATAAGGCACATAGCTACGTGAAATTGGCGGGACTGGATAAGTAGTGCGGCTCTACGACAGCGCCCGTCGTGGCGTCTTCACCCTCGAGGCCGGTCCGGTCGTGACGATGTACAGCTGTGGGATCACGCCCTACGACTCGGCGCACCTGGGTCACGCCTTCGTCTATCTGTCCTTTGACGTCCTGCAACGTCGACTGCGCGACGCGGGTCACGAGACGCGTTGCGTGCGAAACGTGACCGACGTCGACGACGACATCTTGCGCAAGGCCCGCGAATTGGGCGTGAACTACCTCGACCTCGCCGCTCAGGAGATGGTGCGCTTTGACCGCGACATGCAATTGATCAATTTGTTGCCCGTGTATTCCGAGCCGCGCGCGACCGGTGCGATACCAGAGATCCTCACGCTGATCGGAGCGACCTTCGACCAGGGACTCGCCTACGAGGTCGACGGGCGCGTGTATTTTGAGGTCTCGAAGTTTCCTAGGTTCGGTCAGGTCTCTCACGAGAGCCGCGATGGGATGCTCGAACTCGCCGCCCAGCACGGTGGCAATCCTGATGACCCGCGCAAGCGCGATCCGCTCGACTTCGTGCTGTGGCAACCGTCCTTAGAGGACGAGCCCGCCTGGGAGTCACGCTGGGGTGCGGGTCGACCGGGCTGGCACATTGAATGCTCGGCCCTGGCGCTACGTGATCTCGGCGAAACGCTCGACGTGCACGGGGGAGGGCGCGACCTCGCCTTTCCTCACCACGAGTGCGAGGCCGCTCAGAGCGAGTCGGTGACCGGTGTGCCTTTCGTCAAGCACTGGATGCACGTGGGCCTCGTGGGTCTGGACGGCACCAAGATGTCCAAGTCCCTGGGCAACCTGGTCTTCGTCGAGGACCTCGTCGCGCGTGCGGAACCCGCGGCGGTTCGCCTCTCGCTGCTCGACCAGCAATACCGCACCGACTGGGAGTGGCGCGAAGAGCTCTTGTCGCGCGCGCAGTCGCGACTCGCGACCTGGCGTTCGACCCTCACGACGGGTCGCGCGAGCACGGTGCTCGAGGACGTGCGCGCCGCGCTCGACGACGACCTCGATACGCCCTCCGCGCTGCTCGCCATTGACGACGCCGCGCACGCGGGCGTGAACGTCGCTCCCGCCGCCGCGCTACTCGGCATTACGCTGTAGGCAACGAAAGGCGACGATGTCGGAAATTAACGTACTGCTTCCTGACGGCAGCGCGCGGACCCTGCCCGCGGGCTCGACCGGCAAGGACCTCGCGGCGTCGATCGGTGCTCGTCTCGCCAAGGACGCCCTCGCGATCCAAGTCAATGGTGCACTGACCGACCTCTCGTCACCACTGGAGGACGGCGTGAAGGTCGCCGTGGTCACGCCAGCTTCACCTTACGGTCGTGAGGTGTTGCGCCATTCGACTGCGCACGTGCTCGCCCAGGCGGTGACGCGTCTGTGGCCCGGGGCGCACTACGCGATCGGGCCCGCGATCGAGAACGGCTTCTACTACGACTTCTCCTTGCCCGGTGGCGCGCACTTCAGCGACGACGACCTCGCGCTCATCGAGGACGAGATGCGCGCCATCGTAAAAGAGGACCAACCTTTCACCCGCCACGAGTACTCCTACGACGAGGGCCTGGCCCTGTTCGAGGACCAGCCCTTCAAAGTGGAGATCATCAACGCCGTAAAGGCGGGCGCGAATGACGAGGACCTCGCAGAGGTCGAGAGCGCCTCGGTGATCTCGACGTACTCGAACTCACCCGCCTTCACCGACCTGTGCCGTGGTCCCCACGTCCCTTCGACCTCGCGCCTCGGACACTTCAAGTTGACTCGCGTCGCGGGGGCGTACTGGCGCGGCGACGAGAAGCGCCCGCAACTCCAGCGCATCTACGGCACCGCCTGGGAGACTAACGAGGCTCTCCAAGCCCACCTCACCCAATTAGAAGAGGCCGAGAAGCGTGATCACCGTCGCCTGGGTCAGGAACTGGACCTGTTCTCCTTTCCCAGTGAACTCGGTCCTGGTCTGGCGGTCTTTCATCCCAAGGGTGGCACCATGCGTCGGGTGATGGAGGACTACTCGAGGCAGCGTCACGTCGAGGGCAACTACGAGTTCGTGAACTCGCCCCATATCACCAAGTCCGAACTGTTCGAGACGTCGGGGCACCTCGAGTGGTTCGCCGAATCGATGTATCCACCCATGGAACTCGACGACGGCCAGAACTACTACCTAAAGCCCATGAACTGTCCGTTCCACGTGCTCATCTTCAAGTCGCGCCAGCGTAGCTACCGCGAGTTGCCCCTTCGCATGTTCGAGTTCGGCACCGTCTATCGCTACGAAAAGTCCGGTGCGGTGCACGGACTGACGCGTGTGCGCGGCATGACCCAGGACGACGCGCACATCTTTTGTACCCGTGAACAGATGAGCGACGAACTGACGAGCCTGTTGAACTTCGTTTTGAACCTGCTGCGCGACTTCGGGCTCAACGACTTCCACCTCGAACTCTCGACGCGTCCCGAGGGCAAGGCCGTGGGCAGCGACGAGGAATGGGCCGAGGCCGAGGCGACCCTCGAACGGGTGGCCAACAGCGTGGGTCTCGAACTCGTGCTCGACGAGGGCGGCGGAGCGTTCTACGGTCCGAAGATCTCGGTCCAGGCCCGTGACGCCATTGGCCGCACCCACCAGCTGTCGACGATTCAACTCGACTTCCAGACGCCCCAGCGCTTCGAGGCGAGTTACGTCGGCGCGGACAACGCGCGCACGCGCCCGATTATGATCCACCGCGCGCTCTTCGGTTCCGTCGAGCGCTTCATGGCCATACTCATCGAGCACTACGCGGGCAACATGCCCACGTGGCTCAGTCCCGAACAAGTGCGCGTGCTCGGCGTGCGCGACGATCACGATNNTTGGTCGTCGGCGACGACGACGTGAAGGAGCGAACCCTCGGAGTGAACAAACGAGGTTCGAACGACCCCGAACGCGGCGTCGACCTCGGCGCCTTTCGCACGCGACTCGCTGACGAAATCGCGAGCCACGGTTCGCCCGAAGGTTCTTGATGCCCCTCGAGCGCTTCTCGGCGGCGTGGCGCGAGGAGTACGTCACCAGCGTCAGTGCCAGTGAGCACGCCAAGGACGAGGGGGAGTGTGTTTTTTGTACCTTCGCGAACGAGGAAGTGGGCGAGTCCTCGGGTGTGCTGCTTCGTAACGACACCAGCTTCGTGATCCTGAACGCCTTCCCCTACGGCTCGGGTCACTTGCTGGTGCTTCCTCGTCGTCACGTCGCCACGCTTCAGGAATTGAGCGACGAGGAGTTCGCCGAGTTCTTCTGGACCTTGCGAAAGACCGTGGTCGCGATCGAAGAGACCTACGGCCCCGACGGGATGAACGTCGGTTTCAATATCGGCCACGCGGCCGGCGCGGGCATCCCCAAGCACCTGCACGCGCACGTGTTGCCGCGCTGGAGTGGCGACACGAACTTCATGACGTCGATTGGTGAGACGCGAGTGCTGCCCGAATCACTGGCCTCGACCTGGCAAAAGGTCCATGGTCACCTTTAGCCCCCCCTACGGGGTGGCGCCGGTAGACTTTGGCGCAAGGGTCCGGAGGATCAATGCTTGACGGAAATTTTCGCAAGTCCGTAGATACGGTCACCGCACCCATTGGTCGCTGGCTTGTGCGGATTGGCTTTTCAGCGGACGTACTGACCGGATCGGGCCTCGTCTTCGCGTGCGCGACCGCTTGGGCGATAGGCGCGGGTTACCTCTACCTCGCGATCGTGCTGCTCACCCTCACCGGTTTTCACGACCTCTTTGACGGTCCCGTCGCCAAAGCCTCGCACCGCGCGAGCCAGCGCGGCAGTTTCTTCGACTCGGTAGTGGACCGAGTTTCTGACGGGGTCTTGATGGGCGGGGTCGCGTTCTACCTCGTCGCGCGCCACCACGGACAACTCGTCTTGTTGCCCTTCGCCATTCTCACCATGAGCTTCATGATCTCCTACCAGCGTTCCAAGGCCGAGAGTCTGGGTCTAAAGGCCAAGGGTGGTCTGATGGAACGCGCCGAGCGCATGGTGCTGCTCGGCGCCGCCATGCTCTGGGCGCCGATGTTCATCCCGGGACTTTGGCTTATCCTCGCGCTCACGACGATGACCGCCGCCGGGCGGTTCTGGCGCGTCTGGCAAATCGCCGCGGCACCCGAGCCCGCGCCAACCTCGTCGATGCGCCACTTGCAGGCCAATCGACTCCGCCGGGGGCTCAGCCGTACTTCTCGCCACTAGGACCAGCCCGTGAACGCGCGCGTCTCGCTGTTTAAGTCCGTGGGCACGCTGCTCGAGCGACTACCCGAGCGCGTGGACGTCGCACTCGCGAGGACTGTCGCGGTGACCCTCGGGCGACGAAAGGGTCCCGCGAGGTCGAACCTGTGCGTCAACGTCGCCCACGCGCTCGGGGGTGAAGGCATTGACGTGGCGCCAGCGCTGCTCGAGCGTTTCGTCTCGCGCGGGTTTGCGAGCTACGGACAGTACTGGGCCGAAGGGGCCAAGCTCTCGGGCCTTCGTCCCTCGACGATCACCGAGCGCTTCAAGATCGGTGAGGGTTTGGAGTACTTGCTCGAAGCGAAGTCGCTCGGCAAGGGGATCGTCATCGCGCTGCCCCATATCGGTAGTTGGGACTGGGGTGGCTCGTTTCTCGCGAGCATTGATCTCGGTATGACCGCCGTCGCCGAAGAACTCGAACCGGCCGAGCTCTTTGAATGGTTCAAGAAGAAGCGCGAGTCCATTGGCATAAAGATCGAGCCGCTCGACGCCCACGCGGGCACGGTGCTGCTCCAGACGTTGCGCGACG
Organism: Acidimicrobiaceae bacterium; assembly: GCA_003133125.1. GTDB lineage: Bacteria > Actinomycetota > Acidimicrobiia > Acidimicrobiales > RAAP-2 > RAAP-2. The sequence goes on from PKZO01000017.1 coordinate 22,618, forward strand.
GGGGCGTAGTGGGTCTGCTCTGTGACCGAGACCTCCAGGACAACGGCGTCGAAGTCGACTTCTTCGGCGAACGCGTCACCATCCCCGCCGGTCCGGCCACCTTGGCGCTGCGTACCGGGGCCACTCTCGTGTGCGCCGCCTGCTACTCGGGTCCGGGTCGAGACCACTTCGCGGTCATTACCGCACCAATCGCCGCTCAACGAACGGGTCGACTCCGCGATGACGTCACCCGGGTCACCCAGTTGATCGCGAACGATCTCGAGGGACTGATCCGGCGCGCGCCCGAGCAGTGGCACGTCCTGCAACCGAGGTTCGCCGAGTGATTCGCCGCGTCGCGCTGGTCTCGCCCTACGCGCTGAGCGTCTTTGGGGGAGTCCAGGAACAAGTGCTCGCCATGAGCCGCGAACTCTCCTCGCGAGAACTCGACGTGCTCGTCGTGGCGCCTGATGACATCGACCACAGCGTCTATGACACCAGCGCCAGCGTGGTGCGCTTCGGGTCTCGACTCTCGCTGCCCGCCAATGGCTCACGTGCGCCCTTGACCCTGTCACTGCGGGCCTCACGTGGGGCGGCGAGGGCGATCGCCGGGTTCGCACCCGACGTCGTGCACTTTCACGAACCTTTCGCGCCGTTGGTGGGATGGTCGACGCTTCGTGCGCATAGAAGCGCGAGCGTGGCGACCTTTCACCGCAACGGCGCCGGCCCGGCCCTCACGCTCACCAAACCGTTGCTGCGCCTGCTCGCGCGTGGTCTCGACGTTTCAAGTGCGGTGAGTGAGCCCGCCGCCAAGACCATTCACCGCGCCTGTCGGATCGAAGCAACGGTGCTCTTTAACGGCTTCGAAATCGAGCGTTTCGTCGCCACGCCGCGACTACGCGAGGACGGGATCGTGCTCGTCTGCGTGGGCCGTCTCGAAGAGCGTAAGGGCGTGAGCGTCGCGATTGACGCGGTACGTGCGCACAACGCGCGCGGGCTCGACCAGTGGAGACTCCTGGTGATAGGTGAGGGACCTGAACGCGCTCGTCTCGAAGCTCGCGCGGGCGGGGACGAGATGGTGGTCTTTGAGGGCGCGCTCTCAGACGGCGCCAAGCGGGCGTGGTTGCGTCGGGCCAATGCGCTGCTCGCCCCGGCGTTGCGTGGCGAGAGTTTCGGACTGCCGTTGCTTGAGGGCATGGCCAGTGAGACCTTGGTCGTGGCGAGTGACATCTCGGGTTACCGCGAGGCGGCGGGTGAGCACGCGACGCTCTTCGTGGCGGGCGACGCCTCGGACCTCGAACGAGCCGTCATCCAAGCGATCAGTTCTGAGAGCGAGCAGCGCATTAGAAGTGCGCGCGAGTACGCCGAGCACTGGTCGATGAAGCGACTCGTGGACGCCTATCTCGCGCTCTACGCCGAGGCGATCGAACGTTTCAATCACGCGAGGTAACCTGAAGTGTGGCAACCAAACAACGTTCGCGTTCGCGCCGGTCGAATTCTCGCGACCGCGAGCCACGCTACGTAGCCCCGGTCCTGGACCCGGGCTGGCAGAGCCCCTACGCGCCCTCGGCGACCGAGCGTCACGCCAACCAGCACGCCGTGCGCAAATTCGCACTACGCCGAAAGCTGCCCCAGACAATTCTTATAAGCGTGGTGTCGCTCGCCTTGGTGGCGGGCGTGGTGGTGATGCCCTGGCTCCCGGCGCTGGGCGTCGTGATCGCGGGACTGTACTTCTGGGACCTGCGCCGCTCGCTCGGGCGTTACGAGCGGCGCGGGGATGCACTCGCCACGGCGATGCTCGCCGTCTTTCAACCCGGTGGCACCTCGGTCGATCGCCAGAGGCTCGTGACGGTGCTCGACCGGCTCACGGCGACCTTCGGCGTGGATGGGGTCTCGGCGTTCATCGTCGAAGAGTCCGGTTACAACGCGGCCCTCGTGCCTAATGGAGCGGCCCTGTCGATGTTCGTCACGAGCGCCATGATGCGTGACTTCGAACTCATCGAGATCGAGGGCGTCGTGGCGCACTGCCTCGCTCGTCACCGCCTCGGACTGCTGAGTCGCGAGGCCGCGGCGTCGGTGGTGGCACTGAGCGAGGACTCGCGCCGCGCCCTTGCCGGGGTGGGCAGCGCCTACCGGGCCGACGAGGTCGCCGCCGCGGCGATCCGCTATCCACAGGGGCTCGCCAACGCCCTACGCAAGTGCTCGCGTCACGCCAACGGCCCCGGTTCCTTCTTCGCCACGCCCGACTACGCCACCTGGCGCTGGATCTGGTTCGACATCTGGGGTGACCGCGTCACGCCGGACTTGAGTGACCTGGACGACGTGGAGTTGCGCGCCCTCGCCTTGGACGAATGGTAAGACACCATTAGGCTGAAGTTATGAGTTCAACGACCAACCCTTCGATTGTCGGTTCGGCCCTCGTCAAACGGGGACTCGCTGACATGTTGCGCGGCGGCGTCATCATGGACGTCGTCAACCCCGATCAGGCCAAGATCGCCGAAGACGCCGGCGCCGTGGCGGTCATGGCGCTCGAGCGCGTGCCCTCGGACATCCGTCGAGACGGCGGCGTGGCGCGCATGAGCGACCCCGAGATGATCCAGGAGATCCAAAAGAGCGTTACCATCCCGGTCATGGCCAAGGCCCGGATTGGTCACTTCGCCGAGGCCCAGATACTCCAGGCCCTCGACGTTGACTACATCGACGAGTCCGAAGTCCTGACCCCGGCCGACGAGGAGCACCACATCGACAAGTGGGCCTTCACGGTCCCCTTCGTCTGCGGCGCGACGAACCTCGGCGAGGCGCTTCGGCGCATTGGCGAGGGAGCGTGTCTCATCCGTTCCAAGGGCGAGGCGGGCACGGGAAACGTCGTCGAAGCGGTGCGCCATCTGCGCACGATCAACGCCCAGATGCGACGTCTCGCCAGTGCCGACGAGGCGGAACTGTTCGCTCTGGCGAAGGACCTCCAGTCACCACTCGCGCTTGTCCAAGAGGTCGCCGCCACCGGAAAGCTACCCGTGCCGTTGTTCTGCGCGGGGGGCATTTCCACTCCGGCGGACGCGTCACTCGTGATGCAACTCGGTGCCGAAGCGGTTTTCGTTGGTTCGGGCATCTTTAAGAGCGAGGACCCGGTGCGCATGGCGCGCGCGATCGTCGAAGCGACCACGCACTACGAGGACCCGGGCGTCGTCGCCAAGGTCTCGACCGGACTCGGTAAGGCCATGGTGGGCGCTGAGACTTCCACGCTCGAGGTACGTCTCGCCGAGCGCGGCTGGTAGTGCCGCGCGTTGGCGTACTCGCCCTCCAGGGCGACGTACGCGAGCACGTCGCCACCTTGGAGAAATTAGGCGTCACCGTCGTGACGGTGCGCACGCCGAGCGACCTCGAAGGACTCGACGGTCTCGTCATGCCCGGGGGGGAGTCGACGACCATCGCGCACCTGCTCGTGACCTCGGGGCTGCGGGCCGTTCTCCAGACGAAACTGGACGAGGGTTTCAAAGTCTTTGGCACCTGCGCGGGTCTGATCATGCTGAGCCGAGACATCCTGGACGGTCGAAGGGACCAGTGGAGCTTTAACAAGCTGGACGTCGCGGTACGGCGCAACGGTTACGGACGCCAGATCGCCAGTTTCGAGAGTTCGGTCGAGGTAAGAGACGTGGGTGTCGTGCCCGGGGTCTTCATCCGCGCACCCAAGATCGAGTCTTACGAGAAGAATGTCGAGGTCCTCGCCACCTTCGACCACGGTGACGGCGAACACGCGGTGCTCGTACGTCAGGGCAACGTCTGGGGCTGCTCGTTTCACCCTGAACTCACGAGTGATCTGCGCGTTCACCAGCTCTTCACCGACTCGCTCTGAGTTCGGTACCATACAGAGGCCCCGAGGGGCGGGAGGAACCATGTCCGGCCATTCAAAATGGGCAACGACTAAGCACCGCAAGGGTGCGAAGGACAGTGCTCGCGCGAAGGTATTCGCCAAGTTGATCCGTCAGGTGGAAGTCGCGGCGCGCGAGGGCGGAGGAGACCAGGCGACCAACGCCAGCCTGCGCACCATGTTCCAAAAGGCCCGTGAGTCGTCGGTGCCCATCGACACCATCGAGCGCGCAATCAAACGCGGCACCGGTGAACTCGAGGGCGTGCGCTACGAGTCGATCTCCTACGAGGGCTACGCCCCCGGGGGTGTCGCGGTGATCGTCGAGACCTTGTCCGACAACCGCAATCGCACCAGCGCCGAGATCAAGCACGTCTTTTCCCGTAACGGGGGGTCCATCGCCGAACCCGGGGCAGTCGCCTGGCAGTTCGATCGCAAGGGCATCATCGAGGTGAAGGGACCCGTCGACGAGGACCAGCTCCTCGAGTGGGTCATGGAAGCGGGCGGGGAGAACTTCACCCAACAGGGCGACAACTACGTGGTCACGACCGAACCCCACGACCTCGCCGCGGTGCGCGAGGCCTTAGAGAAGTTCGGCGCCAAGGTACTGAGCGCGGAGTTGACCCTCGTGCCCCAGAACGTCATCGAGGTCGACGACGAGTCCGAGGCGAAGAAGATTCTGCGTCTGATGGACGCCATTGACGACCACGACGACGTCCAGAACGTCTACGCCAACTTCGACATCCCCGACGAGATACTGTCCGCTTTCGAGGGTTAGAGCCGGTAAAGCACCCGCGCCACGGGTTAGTATCGAACATATGTTCGTACTCGGAATCGACCCCGGACTCACCCGTTGCGGCTTTGGGCTGGTAGAGGGTTCCTTCGAGGGCCTCGAGTCGTTCCGTGCGGTGCGCGCGGGCGTCGTCGAGACCGACCCTAAGGAGGACGTGGAGCGTCGCCTCAGCCAGCTCTTCGTCGAACTGCGCACGCTCATCACTGACACGACCCCAGACGCCGTCGTGGTGGAGCGGATCTTCTATCAACGAAACGCGAAGACTGCCATACCCGTCGCCCAGGCGAGCGGGGTCGCAATAGCGCTCGCGGGATCGCTCGAGCTGCCGGTACGCCAGTTCACCGCTCAACAGGTGAAACTCGCGGTCACCGGTTACGGCGCGGCGAGCAAGTCCCAGGTCCAGGGCATGGTCACGCGCCTGTGTTCGTTGAGCGAGGTACCCGAACCCGCCGACGTCGCCGACGCACTGGGGCTCGCGATTACCTACTTCATGATCGTGCGCAGCGAGCAGCGTTACTCGAAGTTGAGTCCGACGTGATTGGCTGGTTGAGCGGACGCGTGGTGCACCAGCACCTGACCGGCGCCATTGTCCTTGACGTCAATGGTGTTGGTTACGAGCTCAGCGTCAGTTCTTCGACGAGTTACCGCGTTGGCGAGGAGGTGTCGCTCTTTGTCTACACCGTGGTGCGCGCCGACGCGATCCAGCTCTACGGATTTAGCTCGTACGCGGATCGCGAGTTCTTCGAACTGCTGCTCATCACGCCCGGGGTCGGACCCTCGACGGCGCTCGCGGCGCTGCGCACCATGAGCATCGCCGAACTGGCCGGGGCGATCGAGAGTGGTGACGTGAAACGGGTGGCGACGATTCCGGGCATCGGAGCCAAGACCGCGAGCCGCATCGTGCTCGAGCTCAAGGGAAAGCTCGTCGTCAGCGACGCCGGTGTCGAGGCGAATCAAGTCTCGGTCTCGGGCGAGATCGATGAGGCCTTGCGTGGTCTGGGCTATTCCAGCCAGGAGATCCGCCAGGCCCTGGACGGTGTTAGCTTGCCCGACGACGAGGCCGAGGCACTGCGGGCGGCCCTTTCGCGACTGCGACGCTCGTGAGCCACCGCGACATCGACCTAGAGCAGCTGAGTGCGGGGGTCGTGACCCCGGTCGCGGACGAGCAGGAGCGGCGCGCGGAGGTCTCGCTGCGACCAGGAACCCTCGACGCCTTCGTGGGCCAGCGTGAACTCGTTCGCCACCTGGAGATCGTGCTGGGATCGGCTCGAGCCCGCCGCCAGAGTGCCGATCACCTGTTGTTCGCCGGACCCCCCGGGCTCGGCAAGACCTCGCTCGCGAGCATCGTCGCGGTCGAGATGGGTTCGGGTCTTCGCATCACCTCGGGCCCGGTGCTCTCGAGGCCCGGGGACTTGGCGGCCCTGCTCACCGACCTCCAGGACGGCGACGTCTTGTTCATCGACGAGATCCACCGACTCTCGCGCGCGGTCGAAGAGGTGCTCTATCCCGCAATGGAAGACCGGCGCCTCGACGTCATGATCGGACGCGGACCCTCGGCGCGCTCGATCCGACTGGACCTGCCTAACTTCACCCTCGTGGGCGCCACCACGCGCACGGGCCTCGTCGCGGCGCCGTTGCGTGACCGCTTCGGTTTCATAGGTCAACTCGACCTCTATGACGTGGACGAGTTGGCGGTCATCGCCGAGCGTTCGGCGACGCTGCTCGAGGTGGCGCTCGAGGGAGACGCGGCGACGATCATCGCCTCGCGCAGCCGGGGTACGCCGCGTATCGCCAATCGCCTGCTGCGACGAGTGCGCGACTTCGCCGCCGTCCAGGGTCACCCGGTCGTCAACGACGCGGTCGCGGTTGAGGCGCTCGAGCTCTTCGGGGTCGACGAGTACGGCCTGGACAAGATCGACCGACGGATCCTCGGTTTGCTGTGTGGTCAGTTCGCCAACCAGCCCGTGGGTCTGACGACCTTGGCGCACGCGTGCGGTGAAGAACCCGCCACGATCGAGGACGCCTACGAGCCGTACCTGTTGCGCGAGGGTTTCTTGATGCGCACCCCGCGCGGGCGCGTCGGCACGGAAAAGGCGTATCGCCACTTGGGCGTAACCCCTCGCTCCGGGGGACTTTTCTAAGTCATAGCCCGCCAGCGACTAGGGTTTCTTTGTCTATTGACGGAGGAAAGACACATGCTCGCTGCTGCAAAAGGTGGTTCGTCCTACATCTTGATTATCTACGCTTTGGTTTTTGGAGCGTTGTACTTCTTCTACCTCCGTCCTCGCTCCAAGCGTCAAAAGGCCGCGCGCACGACCCAGAAGAAGGTCGACGTGGGCGAGCGGGCCCAGACGATCGGCGGTTTCGTGGGCACCGTGACCAAGATGACCGACGAGTTCATCACCCTAAGGACACCCACCGGTGTCGAACTGGACTTCATTCCCACCGCGATTGCGCGTCGCTTCGACCCGAAGCCCGTTGACGAGCCCCACGACGATACGGCCCAAGAAGGCGATCAGAAGTAATGGCTCAGCAAGTTGGATCGCGGCGATCGCTGGTCGTCAGCCTCTTTCTCACCATCGTCATCGCCTTCGGATCCCTCGGGGTGACCCTCGCGCTCGGCTGGGGTCCCAAGCTCGGCCTGGACCTCGCGGGCGGACTGTCGGTGGTGTACAAGCCCGCGACCCACGCCACCAAGGCCGACATGCAAGAGGTCGTCACCATCCTCACCAACCGGGTGAACGGCCTGGGCGTTTCGGGTGCCGAAGTGAACCTCCAGGGCAAAGACGTGGTCGTCTCGGTGCCCGGCGTGACCGACGCGCGCGCCGTGCTCGCCGCGGTGGGCCAGACCGCGCAGTTGCTCTTTCGACCGGTGCTCTGTGAGGCACCTCCCGCCTCGGCGAAGGCGAAGCCCAGCACGTCGATTCCCGCGTGCGCGAGCAGTTACGCCATGACCGCCGCCAATCTCGCGGTGAACACCTCGACGGGTAACGCGACGAACAACATCGCCGCCGACCCCGCCTACGACAACATCAAGACCACTCTGCCCAAGAACGACATCGCCAAGCACAGCGTGATCCTGCCCGGGCTTGGCGCGACGAAGAACGCGGTGCGCTATGTGCTGGGACCCGCGCAGTTGACCGGTAAGTCAGTCAAGTCCGCCATTGCCCAGCAGAACCAGATCGGCCAGTGGGTCGTGAACTACACGCTCACCTCGACGGGCAGTCCCCTGTGGGACAAGGTCGCCCAGGAGAACTTCCACGCGCTGCTCGCCATCGAACTCGACGGCGTGGTCCAGTCCGCGCCCCTCATCCAGCCCTCTCAGGCGAGCTTCACGTCCTTCGCCGGTCAGGGCGAGATCTCGGGGAGTTTCACCGAAGCCTCGGCGAAGAACCTCGCACTCGCCATGGAGTTCGGTTCGCTTCCCGTGCGCCTCGAACCACTCACGACCCAGACCGTCTCGCCGACGCTGGGTCACAGCGCACTGGTCGCTGGTCTCGGCGCTGGTCTCGTGGGTCTCGCGCTCGTGTTGCTCTACACGATCCTCTATTACCGCGCGTTGGGTCTGGTGATCGTGCTCGGGCTCAGTGTCACCGCCGCCCTGCTCTGGGCGATCATCTCGGCGCTCGGCCATACCGCCTTCGCCCCGAGTTTCGACTTGGCTGGTGTCACCGGATTGATTGTGTCAATTGGTATCACTGTCGACAGTTACATCGTGTACTTCGAGCGATTAAAGGACGAGGCCCGCGCGGGTCGATCGGTGCGTTCGTCGGTTGACCGGGGCTTTAAGTCCGCCTGGCGCACCGTGTTAGCGGCCGACACCGTCAGCCTCTTGGCGGCGGTGTTGCTCTATATCATCGCCGTGGGTGACGTGCGCGGCTTTGCCTTCTTCCTCGGGCTCTCAACCCTGATGGACGTGTTCATCACGTGGTATTTCACTCGCCCGATGGTCGTGTTGCTGGGTCGACGCGGTTCAGACAGCACGTCGCTGCTCTCGCTGGCGGCTGGACTCAACGCGGGAGTCGAGCATGAGTAGCGAAGTGAAGACCCCCAACCCCTTCCAGCGTCTCTACCGGGGCCTCACGACGATCGACTTCGTGGGAAGGCGCCGGACCTGGTTCACGATGTCCCTCGTGGTGATCCTGCTCGGGCTCGGCTCGCTCGGCATCCGTGGCTTTAACTTCGGCATCGACTTCAAGGGTGGTGACTCGTGGGAGGTCCTCGCTCCCCACACTTCGATCGCGACCATGACCCACGCCGTCGAGGGCGCCGGGTTGACGTTGCCCACCGTCGAAGAACTCGGCGGTACGACCTACGAGGTCACCGCGGACCTCAACAGTCTCTCGGCCGCCAAGCAACTGAGCGTCACCAACGCCGTCGTAGACGCCATGGCGAAGGTCGCCCACGTGAACCCCGATCAGGTGTCCACGAGCAGTGTCGGACCGACGTGGGGCTCGCAGATCACCGACCGGGCCTTAGAGGCGCTGATCATCTTCTTCATCGCGGTGGTCGCCTACATCAGCATCCGCTTCGAGCCCAAGATGGCCGTTGCGGCCTTCGTCGCCATGGTCCACGACCTGCTCGTCACGGTGGGCGTGTACTCGCTTTTCGGTTTGCAGATAAGCCCGGACACGGTGATCGCCATCTTGACGATCCTCGGTTACTCGCTCTATGACACGGTGGTGGTCTTTGACCGCGTGCGAGACAACACCGGCGGGGTCTTGAAGTCCGGCGACCTCACGTACGGCGAGATGGTCAACCTCTCGATGAACCAGACCCTCGCGCGTTCGATCAACACTTCGCTCGTCGCGATCCTGCCGGTCTTTTCAGTCTTGATCGTCGGCGCGTACATCCTGGGCGCGACCACGTTGCAGAGCTACGGTCTGGCGCTGTTCGTCGGACTCATGAGTGGGGCTTACTCGTCGATCTTCATCGCGAGCCCGTTGCTCGCGTGGATGAAAGAGCGCGAGCCGCGTTTCCGCGATCTCGCGATTCGCGTCGCGGCGCGCAGCGACCACCGCATTTACAGTCCCGCGAGTGCCGCGCTGCTCTCGGGTGAGAGCGTCCAGCGCGCGTCGGGCGTGGCGCGTACGCAGCGAAGCTCCTCGTCGATCCTCGCGCCTCGCGCGCGAAAGCGTAAAAGGCGATAGGGCGCCGGTAGGCTGACCCTATGGTCAGTCTCACGAACCGCTCGAGCGCCGACCCCGCGCTGACCAGTTCGATCGAGCGGCTCATCGCGCGTTTCCTCGAGCACCACGAGTCCGGGGACGTCGACCTGATCCGTCGCGCGGGCCTAGTGGCGATCAACGCCCACGAGGGTCAGTTGCGGCGCACCGGCGAGCCCTACGTGACCCANNGAGGACACCGGGGTCACCACCGAGTGGCTCGCCAATGAGTTCGGCCCGCAGGTCGCCGCCGTCGTTGACGGGGTGACCAAGCTCGACCGACTGGAATTCGACTCCAAAGAGGCCCAGCAGGCGGCGACGATCCGCAAGATGTTCATCGCCATGGCCCAGGACTGGCGGGTGTTGTTGATCAAACTCGCCGACCGCCTGCACAACATGCGCACTATCTCGGTGATGCCCATGAACCGCCAGCGCGCCATCGCCCAGGAGACCCTGGACGTCTACGCCCCGCTCGCGCACCGTCTCGGGGTCCAGCAGGTCAAGTGGCAGCTCGAGGACCTCAGTTTCGCGACTTTGCACCCCAAGCGCTACGCCGAGATCGAGCAGATGGTCGCCGCGCGCCAGCCCGAGCGCGAGGCTTACCTCAAAGAGGTCATGGAGACGCTGGGCGAAAAACTCGAGTCCTTTTCGATCAAGGCCGAGGTGAAGGGACGACCGAAGCACTTCTGGAGCATCTACGAGAAGATGGTCGTAGGCGGCAAAGAGTTCGACGAGATCTTCGACCTCGTGGGCATCCGGGTGATCGTCGAGGAGGATCGCGACTGTTGGGCCGTGCTCGGCGCGATTCACGCGCTGTGGTCGCCGGTCCAGGGTCGCTTCAAGGACTACATCAACTCGCCCAAGTTCAACCTCTACCAGTCCCTGCACACGACGGTGATTGGTCCGCGCGGTAAGTCCGTCGAGGTGCAGGTGCGCACCCAGGAGATGCACCGACGCGCCGAGTTCGGCGTCGCCGCGCACTGGAGCTACAAGGAAGGCGCCTCGGGACGCGAGATCGCATGGATGCAGCGTCTCGCCGACGTCGAAGAAGAAGAGGCCGATCCGATCGCGTTCCTCGAGGCGCTCAAGCTCGACCTCGGCGGGGACGAGGTCTACGTCTTTACGCCCAAGGGTCGCGTCATCGCCCTGGTCGAGGGCGCGACGACTATCGACTTCGCCTACGCGGTGCACACCGAGGTGGGACACCACTGCGTGGGCGCCAAGGTGAACGGACGTCTCGTGCCCTTAGAAACGGTCCTGCATTCGGCGGACGTCGTCGAGATCGTCACGTCCAAGAACGATTCGTCGGGACCTTCGAGGGACTGGCTCAACATGGTCGCCTCTTCTCGGGCCAAGTCCAAGATCCGCCAGTGGTTCCAGCGCGAACGACGCGAGGACGCCATCGAGGGCGGCCGCGAAGAGCTCACCAAGGCGTTGCGCCGAGAGGGGCTGCCGATCGCGACCTCGCTCTCTTCGAGCGCGTTGGACGCGGTGATCAGCTCGATGAACCTCGAGGACCTCGACGCGTTGTTCATGGCGATCGACTCGAACCAGATCTCCGCGCTCGCGGTCGTCCAGCGACTCAGTCGCGAACTGCACGGCGGCGACGCCGAACAGTTGCCCACGACCGTGACGCGCGCGCCGCGCGCGAATCGCACGGCCCGTCGTTCGGCGGGGGTCTACGTCGAGGGCCTCGACGACGTGATGATCCACCTCGCGCGGTGCTGCTCGCCGGTGCCCGGGGACCCGATCATGGGCTTCATCACCCAGGGACGGGGTGTCTCGATCCACCGCGACGACTGCTCGAACGCGGTCGCGCTCGCGCATCGGTTGGGCGAGCGCATCATCGACGTCGAGTGGGACGGTTCGACCGGTGGCCAGTACCGCGCCGTGCTCGAGGTCATGGCCTTTGACCGGTCACGGTTGCTACTGGACGTCTCCAAGATCGTCGCCGAGTACCACCTCAACATCATCTCGAGTTCCACGACGACCTCGGGCTCGCGCATTGTTCGCATGGTCTTTGACGTCGAACTCGCGGACCCCGCGCACCTCAGTAGTCTCTTGGCGGCACTCAAGGGCGTGGACGGGGTCTTTGACGCCTTTCGCCAACTACCGGGACAGAACAAGACTTCATGAGCGAACCATCGCAGTTCCAAGCGCCCGTGGGCACCCACGACGTCCTCGCTCCCGAGTCGGCCCAGTGGGAGGGCCTCGTAGCGACCTTCGCGCACTACGCGCACCTCTACGGCTTCTCGCTCGTGATCACGCCCGTCTTTGAGGACGTGGGCGTCTTTCACCGGGGCATTGGTGAGCAGAGCGACGTCGCTCGCAAGGAGATGTACGTCTTTAAAGACCGCGGGGAGCGTCTCTACGCGCTGCGCCCCGAGGGCACGGCACCGGTCGTGCGGGCCTTCGTCCAGCACCAACCAACCACACCCTTTAAGGCGTGGTACTTCACGCCGGCCTTTCGCTACGAACGTCCCCAGGCGGGCCGTTATCGTCAGCACCACCAGTTGGGCGTCGAGGTGCTCGGCACCGGGGACCCGGCGGTGGACGTCGAGGTGATCACCTTGGCCCAGCGCTTCTACGAGGCCCTCGGACTCACCAGGTTCCGCCTGCTCATCAACTCCATGGGTCACCTCGAGTGTCGCGGGGCCTACGTCGAGCTTCTTCGCTCCCACCTCGAGGCGCACGCCGAGGAACTCTGTGACGAGCACCAAAAGACCTGGCGGACCAATCCGTTGCGCGTGCTCGACTGCAAGAACGCGGCCTGCGTCGCCGTGACCGCGAAGGGCCCGATGCTGATCGACCACCTGTGCGAGGACTGTCGCACGCATTTCTCTGCGGTGCGCGAGGGACTCTCGCGCCTGGGAGTCGCCAACGAACTGAACCCGCGCCTGGTGCGCGGATTCGACTACTACACCCGCACGACCTTCGAATTCGTCTCGGACGCCCTCGAAGGGGCGCAGAACGCGATCGGCGGGGGAGGACGCTACGACGGCCTGGTCGAGCAACTCGGGGGCAAACCCACCAGTGGTATTGGCTTTGGTAGCGGCGTCGAGCGGCTACTTATCGCGCGCGAGGCCGAAGGGATCACGACCCCGTTGCTCGCGCGACAGCTCGACGTCTTCGTCGTGGACACCACGCACGAGGACGTCGCGACGCTATTGCTCGACCGACTTCGCGCGGCGGGCTTGGCGAGCGACCGCGCCTACGACCAGCGCTCGATGAAGGCCCAGATGAAGGTGGCGGACAAGTCCGGGGCGCGCCTCGCACTGTTGGTCGGCCCCCAGGAGCTCGCGGCCGGTGAGGTTACGATTAGGGACCTGCGAAGCGCGGATTTTGGGCAGACGCAACAGCGCGTTTCCCAAGAGGACGTCGTTTCGACGATCGTCCAACTACTACGAATGAAGTGACCATGTCGACGAACTTTGAAGCCACGAGCCTGCGCGATTGGCTCTGCGCCTCGGTGAACTCCTCGATGGTGGGAACGCGCGTGAGCGTATGCGGGTGGGTCGCCAAGCGCCGCGAGCACGGCGAGCACCTCGCGTTCCTCGACCTGCGCGATCGCTCGGGCATCCTCCAAGCCGTGGTCGAGGGATCGGTCGACGTGCGCGCAGAGTACGTTGTTCGCGTCACCGGCACCGTGTCGCCGCGCCCCGAGGGCACGGTCAACGACCGCTTGGCGACCGGCGAGATCGAACTCACCGACTGTCGCGTCGAAGTGCTCGCCGTCGCCGACCCGCCGCCGTTCCAACTCGACGACCGCGTCGAGATCGACGAGCAGGTGCGGCTGCGTTATCGCTACTTGGACCTGCGCCGAGAGAACATGCAGGCGAACCTGCGCCTGCGCGCCAAGGTGAACGCGACGTTGCGCCGAGCCATGGACGAGCAGGGATTCTGCGAGGTGGAGACGCCCCTGCTCTGGGCGCCGACCCCCGAGGGCGCGCGCGAGTTCGTCGTGCCGTCACGCCTGCACCCCGGGGAGTTCTACGTCCTGCCTCAGAGCCCCCAGATCGCTAAGCAACTCCTGATGGTGGGGGGTTTTGACCGCTACTACCAGATCGCGCGATGCCTGCGCGACGAGGACCTGCGCGCTGATCGCCAGTTCGAGTTCACCCAACTCGACTTAGAGGCGAGCTTCGTGACCCAAGACGACGTGTTGGGCTTCGTCAGTCGAGCCGTGCTCGACGCCGCCGAGGCGGTGACCGGCGTGCGTCCGGGAGATGTGCCGAGCATGACCTGGGCCGAGGCGCTCGATTCCTACGGCACCGACAAGCCCGACCTGCGCTTTGGCATGAAACTCGTCGACCTGTCGACGAGCTTCGCTAACACCGAGGTGAAGGCCTTTTCCGCTTCGAGCGTCAAGGCCATGCGCGTACCGGGCGGGGCGAGCTTCACGCGAAGCCGCCTTGACCAGCTGACCGATCAGGCGAAAGAACTCGGCGCGAAGGGCTTGGCCTGGTTCAAGATCACCAGTGAGGGTCTCGACTCGCCGCTCGCGCGTTTCCTCAACGAGCAGGAGAGCGCCGCGGTGCGCGGCGCCGACGGAGCCGAGGTCGGTGACATTATCTTCTGCGTCGCCGACGAGTACGTCGCGGCGTGCAAGGTGCTCGGGGCGCTGCGCGTGGCGCTCGGTTCGCCGCCGGTGGGCGAGGGGCCGCACCACTACGTCTGGGTGACCGAGTTCCCGATGTTCGAGGGTGTCGACGAGGACGGCCACCTGATGGCGGCCCACCACCCCTTTACGATGCCTCACCCCGAGGACCTCGAGCTCATCGAGACCGACCCCTTGAAAGTCCGCTCCCAGGCCTACGACCTGGTCCTCAACGGCTGGGAACTCGGCAGCGGGTCGGTGCGCATCCACCGAGCGGACATCCAGTCGCGCGTCTTTAGCGCGCTGGGCATCAGCGACGAGGAGGCGGAGAACCGGTTCGGCTTCTTGCTCGGGGCCTTTAAGTACGGCGCGCCACCGCACGCGGGCTTCGCCTTTGGAATCGACCGTCTGGTGGCGATCTTCGCGGGCGAGGAGAACATCCGCGAGGTCATTGCCTATCCCAAGACCCAGTCGGGCGCGGACCTGATGACATCGGCGCCCAAGCCGATCTCCGAGCGCCAGATGCGCGACCTGCGCATCAAGATCACGCCGAAGGGATAGTCACGTCGCTCTTTGACGACGCCCTCGCGCAACGCCTGGCCGAAGCGGCACCCCTCGCCGAGGCGCTTCGCCCGCGCACCCTGGACGACGTCGTGGGCCAAGACCACCTGGTGGGAGCGAACGGTCCGCTGCGGCGTCTCGTGGAGGCGAAGAGATTGACCTCGATGATCCTCTGGGGTCCAGCGGGCACCGGCAAGACGACCCTCGCGCGCATCCTCGCCGCGTCGGCCGGGTACGAAGAGGAGAGCCTCTCGGCGGTGAACGGCGGGGTAAAGGACGTACGCGACGCGATCGCGCGCGCGAGAGAACGCCTCGGCGAGCGTGCACAGCGCACCGTACTGTTCATCGACGAGGTTCATCGCTTCAACAAGGCCCAACAGGACCTGCTCCTTCCCGCTACCGAAACCGGCGAGATCGTGCTCATCGGGGCGACGACCGAGAACCCTTACTTCGAAGTGAACGCCGCGCTGATGAGCCGGTGCACGCTCTGGCGCGTGCGCGCGCTCAGCGAGAGCGACCTCGCGCTACTCGTTGCTCGCGGAGCAGAACTACGCGGGGCTGACGTGAGTGACGATGCGCTCGCCGCTCTGACGTCCTCGGCCGACGGCGACGCCCGCTCGGCGCTCACGACCCTCGACACCGCGATTGTCCTCGCTCGCGGGCTCGGTGAGGGACCCGTCACGGTCGAGATCGAACAGGTCACCCAGGCGCGTGACGGTCGGCTCTACCACCAGTCCGCCGACACCCACTACGACCAAGTGAGCGCTCTGATCAAGTCCATTCGCGGCTCGGACCCCGACGCGGCGCTCTACTGGCTCGTCACGCTGCTCGAGAGCGGCGAAAGCGCGCGCTTCCTCGCGCGTCGTCTGGTGATCCTCGCGAGCGAGGACGTCGGACTCGCCAATCCCACCGCTCTCTTGGTCGCCGAGGCCTGCGCGAGAGCCGTCGAGTTCGTGGGTCTGCCCGAGGCGCGGCTCAACCTCGCGCACGCGACGCTCACCCTCGCACTGAGCGCCAAGTCCAACTCCGCGACGCGCGCGCTCGGCGAAGCGACCGCGGCGGTGCAGCGTGGCGGCCTCGTCGAAGTGCCCGATCACCTTCGTGATGCGCACTACGCCGGCGCTGCGCGCGAGGGCTTCGGGCGCGACTACCTCTACCCCCACGACTTCGCCGGTGGGTGGGTGGACCAGACGTACCTGCCCGCGGGGCTGGTGGGTTCGCACTTCTATGACCCTTCGCCCTACGGGCTCGAACGTGCGCTCGTCGAGCAGTGGCGCGATCGAACTCGTCGCGAGGACCCGGACGCCACTGGCCCGCCGGTAGAGTAAAGGCCGTGGAAGCCGCCCAACTTCGCTCTATTTTCATGGATTACTTCGCCGAGAACGGGCACACGGTCGTACCTTCGGCGAGTCTGATCCCCCACGACCCGTCGCTGTTGTTCACGGTCGCGGGCATGGTGCCTTTCAAGCCCTATTTCCTCGGTGAGGAGATACCAGCCTTTAACCGCGCGGTCTCGATCCAGAAGTGCTTTCGCGCCGCGGACATCGACCAGATCGGCACCACCCAGCGCCACCTGACGTTCTTTGAGATGATGGGGAACTTCTCCTTCGGCGACTACTTCAAAGAGGGCGCCATCAAGTTCGCCTGGGGCTTGATCACCGAGGGTTTCGGTCTGGACCCCGATCGGCTCTGGGTGACGGTGCACACCAGTGACGACGTCGCGGAAGAACTCTGGCGCGACATGATCGGCGTGGCGCCCGAGCGGATCCAACGCCTCGACGAGGACAACTTCTGGGACATGGGCGAGACCGGACCGTGCGGCCCGTGTTCGGAGATCTTCTTTGACAAGGGACCTCAGTTCGGCGCGGACGGGGGACCGGCCTTGGGCGGCGAGGACCGCTTCGTCGAGTTCTGGAACCTCGTGTTCATGCAGNNGAGAAGGGCGCGGGGGGCTCGTTGCTCGAGCTGCCCAAACAGAACATCGACACCGGTGCGGGATTTGACCGCGTGCTCGCGATCTTGAACGGCCTGGAGTCGGTCTTTGCGACCGACCTCTTTCACCCGCTGCTCGAGACCGCGGCNNCGCGGGTACGTGCTTCGCCGGATCATCCGTCGCGCGATCCTCGCAGCTCGTCGCAGCGGTTCCGAGGCGAAGCTCTGCGCGGCCCTGGTCGACGCCACCATTGAGAAGATGGGTTCGGCCTATCCGGTACTCGTGAAGGACCGCGAGCTGATCATCGAGGTGCTCGAGCGCGAGGAGGCGGGTTTCGCGCGCACGTTGCGAACGGGCATGTCCCTGCTCGAAGAGGCGCGCGACGAAGTGATCAGGTCCGGCTCAACGGTCTTTCCGGGCAACGTGGCCTTTAAGTTGCACGACACCCACGGGTTCCCGGTAGAGCTGACCGACGAGATCGTCGCCGAGTCGGGCCTCACGGTCGCGCGCGAGGACTTCGATAGGGCAATGGCCGAGCAGCGCGCGCGGGCGCGCGCCGGCGCCAAGACCCTCAACGTCGCTGACGAGGCGCAGTACCGCGACCTGATCGAGCGCTACGGCACCACGGAATTTGTCGGTCGCGACGTCGCGCGCTACAGCGTCGAGACGACGGTGCTCGCACTGTTGGTGGGCGAGGACGGTACCAGTGAACTCTTCCTCGACTCGACGCCCTTTTACGCCGAGTCCGGAGGACAGGTGGGCGACACCGGCACCGTCGTCACCGAGACCGGGCGCTTTGACGTCCTCGACACCCAGAACGTCGCGGGTGGTCTCTTCGCGCACCGGGGCCGAGTGAGCGGTGAGGTCCTCCCGGGCCAGGTCGGGGTCGCCACGATCGAGCCCGCGAGGCGCGAGGCGACCCGGCGCAACCACACCGCGACGCACCTCTTGCACTCGGGTCTTCGCGCGGTGCTGGGCGAGCACGTGCGCCAACAGGGTAGCTACGTCGGACCGGAGAGGTTGCGCTTCGACTTCAGTCACGGCGCCGGGCTGAAGGACGAGGAGCGCGGCGAGATCCTGGGTTTGGTCAACGCTGACGTGGTGGAGAACGACGACGTCCAGACCGTNNTTGGGCGACATCGGACAGATCCAGATCGTGAGCGAGGCGTCGATCGGCTCGAACACCCGACGCATCGAGGCGGTGAGCGGACTGGGCGCTCAGCGACGCACGAACGAGATGGAACACGCGCTGGGCGCGGTGGCGACGCTGCTCAAGGTCTCCTCTGAGGACGTGGTGCCCGCTCTCGAGCGACTCTTCGAGCGCCAGCGCGACGTCGAGAAGGAAGTCGCCGCCCTACGCCAGGGCCAACTCTCCTCGGTCGCGGACCAACTGCACGCCGCTTCTGACGCCCCGACGCTCGTCGCGCGCGTTGACGGTTATCCCGGTGAGCAACTACGCAGCCTCGCGGCGGACCTGCAGCGGCGCGGGCGTCGCGCCGTGGTACTGGTGGGAGCGGCCGAGGACAAGGTCTCGATCGCGGTGGCGAGTGACGAATCACTCGACGCACAGAGCACCGTCAAGTCCCTCGCCGCGCTCGTGGGCGGCGGCGGTGGTGGCTCGGCGCGCCTCGCGCTCGCGGGCGGGCGCGACACGTCGAGCATCGACAAGGTGCTCGTCGCCGCCGCGGACCTCTAGACAATGTCGCGGGTCCTGGGCATTGATCCCGGATCGAAACGTTGCGGGGTCGCGGTGTCCAACTCTCAGCGCACGATGGCCTTTCCTCGCCCGGCACTTGCCCAGAACGAGGCGCTGCTCGTACTGCTCACGGCGTTAGTCGACGAGGAGTCGATCGGGCTGGTGATCGTGGGACGTCCCCTCGCACTCGCGGGTCACGAGACCGCGAGCACCCTTGAAGCGGACACGCTCTTTTACTCGATCAAGGAGAGATTGCATCACGTGACCGTCATCCAGTGGGACGAGCGGCTCACCACCCTCGAGGCCCAGAAATCACTGGCCGCGGCGGGTATGCGAGCGCGCGAGCAGCGCAATCACGTCGATTCGGCGGCCGCGGTGATAATGCTGCAAAACTACCTTGATGGCCTTCATTCTGTTTAAGCCCCTGGGCCGAATCATCGCTCTATTGGTCGTACTCGTGCTCGTGGCGGGAGTGTGGTTCGCTCTTGAGGCCCATCCCCTCGGCGGATCGGGTCGCGAGGAGTTCGTCACGGTCGAGCCCGGTGACTCGCTCGCCACGATCGCCAACGAGATGCACGACAAGGGCGTCATCAGTTCGACGTTCGCCTTTCGTCTCGACCTGACGATCTTCGGTTCGCCGACGGTGATCCCGGGGACCTACGGCATGGCCCAGGGTGCGTCGTTCTCTTCGCTGCGCTCGATCCTTTCGCACGAGCCCAACGTCGTGAGCGTGTACTCGGGCTACACCCTGCACGAGATCGCCCAGGAGGTGGCCCAGCACACCTCGAACTCCTTCGGGGACCAGTTCGTCGCCGACGAGACCACCCTCGCCAAGGAGAGTGGCTTCGGGTCCGCGGGTTCGCTCGAGGGCCTAGTGGGACCCGGCAACTACGTGCTGAGCGTGGGCGAGTTGCCCGTCGAACTGCTCGACCAGATGACCGCTAACTTCTCGAAGCTCGCTAAGTCCGTGGGCCTGACGCCAAGCACCCACGTGAACGGCCTGGACGCCTATCAACTGATCGTCGGTGCCTCGATTGACGAAAAGGAGGGCTACTACCCGGCCAACATGCCGCGCGTCGCTCGGGTCATCTACAACCGGCTCGCGCGCGGCGGGCCCTTGCAGATGGACGCGACCGTCGAGTACTACTTCCACCAAGACGGTGGCACGGTGACCCCGGCGATGCTGCAAACGCCGACGCCCTACAATACGTACCTCAACGCGGGGCTCACCCCGACGCCCATTTGCACGGTCTCGAAGTACTCGCTCAAGGCGATGTTGCACGCGCCCGCTGGCTCGTGGCTCTACTTCGAACTGGTGAACAAGAATGGAACCATGCAGTTCTCGACGACCTTCGCCCAACAACTCGCCGCGGAGGCGAAAGCGGCGAAGAACGGCATCTCGTGAAGTGGCGCCTCGGGGTCGTGGGCTATCCCATCGAGCACTCGGTCTCGCCCCAGTTGCACGAGGCGGGCTTGCGGATCGCTGGTCTAAAGGGCAGCTCGACGCGCGTCGAGTTGCACGAAGCCGACGCGAAGAAGCTCGGCAAGTGGATGGGTAAGACCTACGATGCGCTGTCGGTGACGATGCCACTAAAGCGCGCGGCGTTGGCGTACTGCGACGAGCTCGACGAGGTCGCCTCGCGTATCGGGGCGCTCAATTCGCTGCTCTGGCGCGACGCCAAGGTCCACGGCGCGAACGTGGACGGCGCGGGTTTTCTCGCCGCGCTCGCCGCTCGCTTTGGCGTGAGCCCCGAGAACATGCACGTGGTGGTCTTGGGTTCGGGCGGCGCGGCCAGTTCGATCGTCGACGCCCTCGTAGAGAGCGGGGCGAGCTCGGTCGCGGTGCACGCGCGCAATCACGAGCAGGTCGAGGAACTGAGCGGGCGCTACACCAACGTGTTCGGCCACATGCTCCAGTACCGTCCAGTGGACCTGATCGTGAACACCCTGCCCGAGGGCGGACGAAACAATGAGGCGGCCGTGATCCAGGGGGTCACCCCCGAGACCATCGCGGTCGACGTCACCTACGCGCCCGCGCTGTCGGCCTGGCGCACGATGTACCAAGCGGCGGGCTGTCGCACTCAGAACGGCCTGGGCATGCTCGCCTACCAGGCAGCCCTGCAGATGAGTTGGTGGTTCGAGACCGAGATCGACGGCGCCGAACTGATGAAGGTGATCTCGTGACCGACACGCTCGTTGCTTGGACCTCGAAGCTTCGAAGCTCGGACCGCATGGATTACAGCCTCGCGGCTGGACTCGTCGCGCTCGGTGTCATCGGGGTGGGCATGATCTACAGCGCCACGCGACAGGCGCTGGTGAACGCGGGCTATAACGGGCACTACTACCTCGAGCGCCAGGGTGAGTTCCTCGTCGTGGGCGTGATCGCGATGTACCTCGTGTCCCTGATTGACTACCGGCGACTCGAGATCGTCGCCACGCCGCTCTACGTGGGCTCGCTGCTCGCACTCGCGGGGGTCTTCGTGCTCGGCCAGAGCGCGCTCGGCGCCCAGCGCTGGTACAACCTGGGCTTCGTGCAGATCCAGCCGAGCGAGTTCACGGTGCTCGCGATCATCCTCGCGATCGCGACGTTCTGTGCGCGAAGGCCCGAGGGTCTCACTATGTACGACGTGTCACGACTGCTGGTGATGGCAGCGGTGCCGTTGCTCTTGATCATCCGACAGCCCGACCTGGGCACGTCGACGATCATCGTGCTCTGCGTGGCGGCGATGCTGGTCGTCGCGGGCGTGCCGCCGCGCTTCATGACCTTTCTCGCGGTGGTGGGCTCGATTAGCTTGGTGGCGGCGACGTACCTGGACTTACTAAAGAAGTATCAGGTCGATCGGTTCATCTCGTTCCTGCACCAGAACTCGACGAACCCGGCTCTCCAGGCGCTCATCTACGAGGTGAACAACGCCAAGAGCGCGATTGGTTCGGGTGGCCTGCGGGGCGCGGGTCTCTTCAAGGGTCTCCAGACNNTGATCGGGCGCAACGCGAAGGACACCATGGGACGCCTCTTGTGCCTGGGGATCTTCATCTTCTTCGCGTTCAGCTGCTTCGAGAACATCGGAATGACGATGGGCATCATGCCCGTCACCGGCATCCCCTTACCGTTACTCAGTTATGGCGGTTCGGCGGAGCTGGTCTTCTTCGTCGCGGGTGGGGTTGTGCTCTCGGTCTCTCGTCGCAGCGCCAATTAGTCTTGGTCTCGATGAACGACGCCGACACCACCCCCGAAGAAGACCAGACCGGTGTCCTCGACGAGGCGCTCGAGATCGAGCCCGAGAGAGAACTCGACGCTGACGCCACGACCGCGGGCGCGAGCGATGCCACCTATCGGGTGATGACCGTTGAGTCGGTGACCTTTAACCTCGGCGACGCCTCTCCCCAGGTGCACCTGATGGAGAGCGAGCCGCCCTATCGCCACCTCAGCGTACCCATCGCGCTTCCCGAAGCCCAGGCGCTACACGCGGCGATGAACCACTTGACCGGGCGACGCCCCTCGACTCACGAACTCGCCTCGGCGCTCTTTCGCCAGTTCCAGGCGGACATCATTGCGGTGCGGATCGCGCGCTACGAGGCGGGTGTCTTCTACGCCGTACTGGACGTCATGACGCCTCGGGGTCGCGAGGGCTTTGACGCGCGACCCAGTGACGCGTTGATCCTCGCGCTGCGTCAAGTGGTCAACGCGCCGATCCTCTGCAACGAAGAAGTGCTGGGGGAGTTCTTCCTCAGTTGAGGTCGAGCTCGAGTACCTGGCCGCCGCGGAACTCCATGGCGTTCTCGTCCGAGATGCGCAGCAATATCGCCACGATGATGTAGTTCGCCACGAGCGAACTGCCGCCATAGGCCATGAACGGCAGCGTGATACCAGTGAAGGGCAGGATCCGCAGCACGCCCGCCATGATGAAGAAGGCCTGGAAACCCATCGTCGCCGTAAGCGCCGCGGCGGTGAGACGCACGAAATCCGAGTGGGCGTGCTGGGCGATGCGAAAGCCCTCCCCGACGAAGGCGACGAAGAGACAGAGCACCAGGATGATCCCGAGGAAACCGAGCTCTTCGCCCACGGCGGCGAAGATCATGTCCGAGGTGATGAAGGGGATGTTGCCCGACTGACCGAGACCGAGTCCCGTGCCGGTGATGCCCCCCGCGGCGAGGGAGAACCAGCCAAGGCCCAACTGATTCGATATCGCCCAGTGCGCCGCGGACCACGGGTCGAGCCAGAATCCGATGCGCGAGTGCACTTGGCTGAAGTACTTGGCGACGAAATAGGCGCCGCCCGCGAAGAGCCCCATGCCGAGCACGACGTAAGTCTTAAGACCAGTGGTGACCCAGAGCAACGAGATGAACAGTGCGAACAGCAACATGGCGAAGCCAATGTCGTTCTCGGCGCCGAGGATCGCCAGTGAGAAACCCCACGCCGCGAGGATGGGCATGAGCGTGCGCGGTGGCACGATGAGCTTGGGACCCACGCGCTGGGTCGGGGTGGACAACAACTCCCGGTTGGAGGCGAAGTACGACGCGAAGAAGAAAGCGAGGAGGATCTTCGCAATCTCAACGGGCTGGAATGAGATCGGACCGATCACGACCCACAGGCGTGCGCCGTTGATCTTCTCGCCCACGTGGGGCACGAGCGGCAACAGCATCAAGACAATGGCGGCGCTAAGGGTCAGGTAGCGGTAACGGTCAAGGTCGCGTACGCGGCGCACGAACTTGAGCGTGAGAACGACGCCCAGCGCGCTCACGAGAAACCAGACGGCTTGGTAGCTCGCCTCGCTCGGATTCCAGCGCGCGATCTCCACGTAACCAATGCCGTTGAGCAACGTCGCGATTGGTAAGAGCACCTGGGAGGCGTTGGGGGCGTAGTGCCGGATCGCGACGTGCATGCCCAGCGAGATCGCCACAATGCTGCCCAGGAACAGCCAGATGCGAGGCGGCATGTGGCCCTGGGCGCCGTAGGAGGCGAGTACGTAAAAGGCGGTCACGATGATCCAGGCCAGTGTCATCAGGCCCAACTCGGTGGAACGTGACGTCTTGGTGACGAGCGCCTGACCGTAGGGAGGCGTACTTTTGCTCAAGGGTTTCGCCACGAATCAAGAGTAGTCGTAGCATGTTCGATACCACTTTCATTATTTGAGAAAGAGAATGTGTCATGCCAATCGATCTGCTCGCGTACGGACCCGAGAGGTTCTCGAGCCGCGAGCTGTCGAGGCTCGAGTTCGGGGCAAGACTCCTCGACCTCGCCGACGACCACCGTCTGCCAATCCTCGAGCGCTTCAAGTTCGTGGCGATCTTCGCGGACATGATCGATGAGTTCTTCCAAGTGCGCGTGGTGAGCCTCGAGGACAAGGTCGCCGCCGGGGTGCAGACCCCCTCGGTCGACGGCGTGCGTCCGCGTCAACAGCTCGCGGCGATACGAGAACGCGTGCTCTCGCTCGTGGAACGACAGGACCGCATCGTGCTCGACACGTTGCTACCTGAGTTGGCGAAGAGCGGAATCCAAGTGGTCCACTACCGCGACCTCGACGAGGTGGAGAAGAAGCACTTGAACAAGTACTTCGACGAGAACGTCTATCCGGTGCTGACGCCCCTCGCGGTCGACCCGGGCCACCCGTTTCCCATGATCTCGAACCTCTCGCTCAACATCGCGGTGACGGTAGGTGACGACAGCACCGGCGAAGAGCGAAGTGCGCGCGTGAAGGTCCCGAATTCCTTGCCTCGTTTTCTCCAGGTCGCCGAGAACCGCTGGTGTCTACTCGAGGACCTGATCATGGAGAACCTGGACCGTTT
The DNA here is from genome assembly GCA_003133125.1 of Acidimicrobiaceae bacterium. Lineage (GTDB taxonomy): Bacteria > Actinomycetota > Acidimicrobiia > Acidimicrobiales > RAAP-2 > RAAP-2. Next base: position 46,991 of record PKZO01000017.1, read on the forward strand.
GTTTCCGGGCATGCGCATTGGTCGCGCCGACCTGTTTCGCGTCACGCGCAACGCGGACCTCACCCTCGAAGAGGACGAGGCCGACGACTTGCTCGTGGCCCTCGAGGTGGAATTGCGTCGTCGTCGTTTCGGCGAAGCACTGCGCGTGGAGATCCAGAGCGGCATGTCCCCGGACTACCTCGACCTGCTCGTCGCCCAATTGGAGATCGACCGTTCGAACGTCTACGTCACCGACGCACCACTCGGCCTGCACGACCTCTGGTCGCTCTACGCCATCGACCGACCGGACCTGAAGGGTGAGGGTTGGTCGCCTATCACCCCTCGACGACTGCTCGACGGCGATCACGTCGGTGACATCTTCGCCGCGATCAAAGAGGGCGACATCTTGTTGCACCACCCTTACGAGTCCTTCACCGATTCGGTCGAGGTCTTCATCGCCCAGGCGGCGAACGACCCCAAGGTCGTGGGTATCAAACAGACCCTGTACCGAACCTCGGGTGATTCGCCCATCGTCGCTTCCCTGATCCACGCGGTCGAGCGCGGCAAGCAGGTCGTCGCGCTGGTCGAGCTGAAGGCGCGTTTCGACGAAGCGACCAACATCGAATGGGCCAAGGCCCTCGAAGACGCGGGCGTGCACGTGGTCTACGGCGTCGTGGGTTTAAAGACCCACTCAAAGACCGCGCTCGTGGTGCGAAGCGAGGGCGACTCGACTGTCCGCTACGCGCACGTCGCCACGGGCAACTACAACGCCACCACCGCGCGGCTCTACGAGGACTTCGGGTTGCTCACCTGTGACCCCGAGATAACCCACGACGTAGGTGAGTTGTTTAACTTTCTCACCGGCTTTGCGCGTAACGGGAATTACGAGAAGTTGATCGTGAGTCCGACTTCGACGAGGACGCGCGTGATCGAACTCATCAACGCGCAACGCGACATTGGATCAAGTGGTCGCATCGCGATCAAGGTGAACGGGCTCACCGATCCCGCGATCATCGACGCACTCTACGAGGCGAGCGCCGCGGGCGTGGAGATCCGTCTCGAAGTGCGTACGCTCTGCTGCCTGCGTCCGGGCGTGAGCGAACTCTCCGAGAACATCACGGTGCACAGTCTGGTGGGCGAGTTCCTCGAACACTCGCGCGTGTTCATCTTCGGACGTCCGGGTTACGGGTCCTATTCAGTGTTCATTGGTTCGGCGGACCTGATGGAACGCAACCTCGATCGTCGCGTCGAAGTCGTCGTGCCCATCGAAGATCCGTTGCTGCAGTCAGAGCTCCACGAGGCCTTCGAGATCACCTGGCGCGACGACCTCTTCACGTGGGCGCTCGGTACCGATCGACGCTGGCGTCGCCTGCAGCCGGTCAACCTCTTCTCGGCCCAAGCGGAGTTCAAGCGTCTGGAGACGTCGCTGTCCCGTTCGGTCCCGCAACTGTAGCGGGACTCTTTCGCCACTGCAGGCTCGCGTACGCGGCGCCGCCGACGGGAATCGGGATCCAGAAGTTCACGAGACGGTAGGCGAGTACCGCGAGGATCGCCTGGCTGTGGGGCACGCCGAAACCAACGAGGGTCCCGATCAGTACACCTTCGACGACGCCCAGTCCCGCCGGGGTCACCGGAATAGCGGCGAAGATGTTGGCGAGACCGTAGGCGACCAACAGGTCTATGGGCGAGATCACGGTGCCAAAGGACCACACGAAAACCCACAGACACGCGGCGTCGAGCAACCAGTTGAGCCCCGCCCAGGCGAAGGCCCACCAGAGCGTGCGACGGTTGTTGATCAGTAGTGTGATGCGTCCGGCGACTTTGCCCAAGAGTTCAGAGATCTTGTCGGGATGGAGCACGGGTAGGTGTCGAGCCGCGGCGCGTAGCCAACGGTCGGCGTGTCGCTGGCCGCGCGTGAGTAGCAGGATCGTCCCGAAGAACGCCAAGAGAAGGAACACTCCCGCCAACGCCGCGAAGCCGTAGGCCGGATTAAAACCGTTGAGCGGGATCGAGATCACGAGCGCGCACCAGAAGATCAGGTTCAACACCACCGCGGATCCGGCCCCCTGGGCGGCGAGCCCGAAGGCGTTGGTCTCCTTGGGCACACCGAGTTCGTTGAAGATGCGATAACTGAGCGCGCCCGCGGGTGCGGTGCCGCCGGGTACGACGTGGCTGATGGCGAGTCCGGCGAGGTTCACCCGCATGGTGTTATAGCGACTGGGCGCGTAGGGGTACAGCACGGTACGCGTCAACTCCACGTAGGCGAAGATCGCCGCCGCCTCGAAGAGGATCGCCAGGATCACGATGACCGGGTTTAGTCGGGCGAGCAGGTGGATGGCGGGTCGGGCCGAAGCGAACTGGGGCAGCACCAGGTACTCAAAGACGAAGACCAGGCACCCGGCGCTGAGGATGATCCGAATCTCTCGAGGCATGGTGAAGCGTTTCTTAGAGACTTCGCTGGTCATAAGAGTTCTCTAAACGCGTCGCTTTCCCTGGGTCGTTGGCGTTCTTCGACCATTGCAGTCTAGGTGAGTTCAGTAGAATCTTCGAGTGCGCACCCTTGTGGTTTTACCCACGTATAACGAGATCTTGAACGTCGAATCGATGTTGCGCGCACTTCGCAACGCGGTTCCCTCCGCGGATGTGCTGGTCGTCGACGACGGTAGCCCCGACGGCACGGCGAAGAAGGCAATCGAACTCGCCGAAGAGCTCGGCAGTGTCGAAGTCCTCCAGCGCAGCGAGAAGAGCGGACTGGGTGGCGCGTACCGCGCCGGGTTCAGTTGGGGCCTCGAGCGCGGTTACGACCATTTCGTTGAGATCGACTGCGACTTCAGCCACGATCCCGCGGCGTTGCCGACGTTGCTTGACGCGGCTGGGAACCACGACGTCGTGATCGGTTCGCGCTACGTCAAGGGTGGTCACATCCCCCAGTGGACGTTCCTGCGCCGATTCATCTCGCGCGGGGGCAATCAGTACGCGTCGATCATGCTGGGACTGAAGGTCGCGGACTCGACGGCGGGTTTTCGCGTGTACTCGAAGAGCGCGCTCGAGAAGATGGACTTCGCGACGGTGAGCGCGAACGGCTACGGCTTTCAGATCGAAATGACGTATCGCGCGCGCCGCGCGGGTCTGTCGATCATCGAGGTGCCGATCTCCTTCACCGACCGCGAATTGGGCGAGTCCAAGATGTCCGGTGCGATCGTGGGAGAGGCGCTCGTGCTCGTGACCCAATGGGCGCTGCTTCGTCCCTTCGGACGCGCACCGCGTTAGACGCGGTCGACCAGCACCGAGGACAGCACGCTCGCGAGTTTGTCCTTGGTCTCTTCACGTTCGGCGATTGGATCGGACTCACTGACGATGCCCGCGCCCGCCCAGGCTTCGAACTCGGTGCCCTTCACCATCACGCCGCGGATGCCGACCCACCACTCACCGTCGCCGTTGGCGTCGAGCCAGCCCACGGGACCCGCGTAGTGGCCGCGGTCGTGCTGCTCGAGTCGACTGATGAGTTCATAGGCGCTCGCTCGCGGGATGCCGCCCACCGCCGCGGTGGGGTGCAAGAGCCGAAGCACTTCGAGCGCGTCGGGGGCCTTCGCGCTGGTGGCGGTGCCGCGCACCCAGGTACCCAGGTGCGCGACCGTGCGCAGCGTCACGATCGAGGGTTCGGCGTCGACGGTGATGTCGTCGTAGAAACCCGAGAGCGCGGTGACGACGTCGTCGACGAGCACGCCGTGTTCGTGCAGGTTCTTCGTACTGCCGAGCAGCCAGTTCTGGTAGTCGTCGGGCGCGACGTTGGGTGGCAGCGCGATGGTGCCCGCGAGCGGGTGGCATTCAATCTGGTTGCCGTGGCGACGCGCGAGTAGCTCGGGACTCGCGCCCACGAAGCGACGTCCGTCGGTGGTGGGCATTGAATAGATGGTGCAGATCGGCTCTCGCTGGCGGAGCCGTTGGGCAATCGACGCCGGGTCGAGGGGATCGGATACCGAGCCCAAGACCGCGCGCGCGAGCACCACTTTGTCGATCTCCTTGCGTCGAAGGATCTCCACGGCGAGAGCGACGTTGTGCGCGTATTCCTCGGGGGTGGGCTGATAGGTGATGGACCTTACGTTCTGGGTCTCTTGTAACGCGGGGGCGACGTCGAGGAGCAGACTGCGAAAGTCTGGCGACCCATCGAGTTCACTCACCCACGCCTCACCGTCGCGGGTCTGGGTGATGCTGTAGCGCGCCACGTCGAGGCGTGCCGAAGCGTTTCGGTCAAAGGGCAGGGAACCGAACGCGACGATGCCGGTACCGGTGGGTCCCTCGTCGCCGACCAACTCGTGCGCGTCGAGCAAGCAGACCGCGTCGGTGGGCTCGTCGAGGTCGGTTAGGTCGATCGTGTCCGCGACGCCGCCGAATCCGACGCGCAGTGTCGTGGTTGTCTCGACCAACCATCCCTCGCGCGCCGCGACGGCGCGCAAGGCGTCACGCGCTTGGGGCTCGATCTGGTAGCGGCGGAACTTCACGCGGACCTCGTGGCAACGAATTGTTGACTGAGACCACCCATGACGTGTCGGTGATTGACGGCACTGAATCCCGAGTGATTGAGCATCCCTACGATCTGCTCGCTGCTCGGCAGGTACGCGGTCGACTCGGGAAGGTAGTGGTAGGCGGCACGGTCCGAGACGATCGATCCAATGAACGGCACGACGCGGCGAAACCAGATACGAAAACCCGCGCGCAAGATACCCGACCGGGGCTCGGCGACTTCGAGTAGTGAGATGCGCCCCCCGGTGCGCGTCACCCGGGCCATCTCGTCAAAGGTCGCGGCGAGATCGGTGAAGTTCCGCAGCGCGTACCCGCAGGTGATCCCGTCGAAGCCCGCGTCACGAAAGGGGAGGCGCGAGGCGTCCGCCTGGACGCGGAACTTGAGCGAACGGCCCGCGTGCAACATGCCGTAGCTGAGGTCGGTCGCTACCGGACGCTGACCTTGTCGGGCGAGTTCGCGGGTGAAGTCGCCCGTGCCCGCGGCGATGTCCAGGACCAGGCTCGCCGGCGGCAGTCGCAGGTCCGCGACGGCCCTGCGACGCCACCTCGCGTCCAGACCAAAGGTCATCAACTTGTTCACCATCTCGTAGCGACCCGCGATGGCGTCGAACATGGCGCGGACCTGACGCGTCTTCTCCTCACCTTGGGGCAGGGGGGTGCGATTCACGGCCTAGAAGTAGTAGCGAAAGACCACTTGGGCCACGCAACTGGGTTTGGCGGCGTCTTTGACCTCGACCGTGACGTCCAGGGCCACCTGGACACCGCCGGGGACGTCTTCGACCGAAGCGAGGGTGGCGCCCGCGCGAACCTCGGAGTCGACGGGAACCGGACTGGTGAAGCGGACCTTGTTGGTGCCGTAGTTGACGCCCATCTTCACGTCTTTGACGTGCAGCACTCCGCCGAGGAGGACGGGCACGAGTGAGAGTGTCAAGTAGCCGTGGGCGATGGTGTGGCCGAACGGGCCAGCCTTGGCCCGTTCGGGATCGACGTGGATCCACTGGTGATCGCCCGTCGCGTCGGCGAAGAGGTTGACCTGTTCTTGGGTGACGGTTCGGTACTCGGAGTACCCGAGGTGCGAGCCCACGAGGGCCTTCAGTTCCTCGGCGCTCTTGACGTTCGTGGCCATAACTACCTCCCCTAAGACTCTACTTTGGGGACTGCTGCGACGAACGCGCGCACACTCGACTCTAGGATTGCCACGTGAGCGCCGGACACCCCCAAGAGCATCACCGTCAAATCTCGGGCGGTTGGATTCGCGCGGCGATCTTTGGCGTGAGTGACGGACTCGTTACCAACATCTCGTTCCTCTTGGGCTTCGCGGGTGCGAACTCGAGTCACAACGTTGTTCGACTCGCCGGGCTGGCGACACTCGTGGCGGGCGCCTTTTCCATGGGCACTGGTGAGTACCTCTCGATGCGCGCACAAAAGGAACTCTTCGAGTACGAGATCGGCGTCGAACGTCAGGCGCTCGCCGATCGCCCCGAAGCCGAACGCTTGGAGCTGCGCGACCTCTTCGTCGCGCGCGGCATCGACCCGGCGCTCGCCGAACGACTCTCGGTGGACCTCATGCGCGATCCGGATATGGCGCTATCGACGCACGCGCGCGAGGAACTCGGCGTCGATCCCACCGCGACCGGCAAGCCAATCGCGGCCGCCTTTTCGTCATTCGGTTCCTTCGCCGTGGGAGCGTTCATCCCGCTCATTCCTTGGCTGTGGTCGGCGAATGGAAATCCGATCCTCTGGTCGGTGGCCTTCGCGGGCGTGGGATCGATCTTGGTGGGTGGGGCGATTGGCAACATGACCCGTCGCGGAATGGTTCGTTGGGCGCTGCGCCAACTCGTCATCACCGTGATCGCCGCTGGTGTCACCTACGGCGTTGGTCGGCTGGTGGGTACGCGCTAACGCGCGAAGCGCAGAAGCCGATCCTCTCGTCGCAATTTGAAGCCCAGTGACTCATAGAGCTTGCGTGCGCCGGTGTTGGACTCGTCGACGAAGAGCACCGCTTCGCCGACGCCTTTCTTTCGTAGGGCGGCGAGACCCTGGGTGACCATCACCTTGCCTAAGCCTTGGCCTTGGAAGGCGGGGTCCACCGAAACGACGTAGATCTCGCCGAAACGGTCAGGGTGCAACTCGTGGACCTTGGTCCAGCACGACGCGGCGAGTTGACCCGCGATCTCGAGCAGCAGGAACCCCGAAGGGTCGAACCACGGCTCGTTGGTGCGCTCGTCTAAGTCCACTCGCGACCAGGCACCCTGTTCGGGGTGGTCGGCGAAGGCCGCGTTGTTCTGGGTGAGCCAGGCCTCTTCGTCGTGGCCCGGTTCGAAGCTTCGCAGCACCGCACCCTCGGGCACGCCCACGCTCGCCACGGGCAGGCGCAGTTCGAGCAGTTGCAGGGTGCGAATTTCGTGACCCTGGTCACTGCGGTTGAGTCCCCGGGTCCACCAGTCGATGACGGCGTGACGCTCGAGGACCGCCGCGAGCAGTTCGGGGTCGAACCCGCCGCCGCACATCTCGACGGTGACGTGCTTGATACCGTTCACGACGGCGAACTGGGTGAGTACGCCGTGTTCGTACTTGAGCCAGAGTTCGCCCGGCCAGCCGTGCACCACGATTCGTCGTCGACCCTCGTCCATGGCTTCGCGGCCCAGCTCGGCCTCGGTGCGATTGAGCAGGTTGAGCACCTCGAGGCGCTGTTCGCCCGACAGCACGGCGCTGCACTGCCAGGTTTCACTCATGGTCGCACGTTATCGGGGGCTACTTCACCCGACTCGCGACGCGGTTGAGTCGGCGCAAGAGCGCCGTCACCGTGCGTTCGGCGGCGACGAGTTCGGTGTACACGTCGCCTTCCATGTGTGATCCCTCGGTCTCGACGAGGTGGGTGATCCGCGCGGAAAGCTCGTTGATCGACGAGGTGATGGTGTTCAGTTCGTTCTGCATGGACACGGTGGGAGCCTTCGCAAGCTTTCTGGTCGTTGGCGCCTAGCGTAATGGTCCATGAGTCTTCAAAACGCCATCGACGAGCACGAGCCCTTTCTCTGGTCGCGGATCGTGGTGCGCGGGCCCGCGAGCGAGGCGTTGCTCCAGGGTCAGTTGAGCCAGGACCTCACGGGACTTCGCGAGTCGGGCGCGTGGTCGCTGTTGCTCGATCCCACGAGCGACGTGCTCTGCACGGTCGCGCTCGCCCCGAGCGGGGGCGGTTACGAACTCCTGGTGGCGCGCTCGCTCGCGGAGCGGGCGCTCGCGCGGTTGCGACGTTTCCATCTACGCGTGGACTGCACGCTCAGCCTCGAGGACGCTGAGCGCGGTCCCTACAACACGGTCGGCGAACAGATCGATCGAGCTGAACCGGGCCCGGCGGAGTTCTTGGGTCTCACGCCCCAGTGCTACGGCAACTCATTGGTCGAGCGAACCGTCTCCTTTACCAAGGGCTGCTTCACCGGTCAAGAACTCGTGGCTCGTCTGGACGCGAGGGGATCGAGTGTGCCCTGGCGCTTCGTTTCGGCGAGAGGTCCGTCTCTTTCAAGCATCGAAGAGGTCCTGAGCGCCAAGGGCCCCAAGGGGCCCAAGGGCGTCACCAGCGCGGTCGCGCGAGACGGCGAGGTCCTCGCGCTCGGCTTCCTTCACCGCAGTGCGCTCGAGGACCTGGGCCACGATGACCAACGGGTGAAGGTCACGGTGATTCCCTGAAGTCACGAAGCACCCAATTAACCTTGGCCTAGGAGGCATGTCGTGCGCTTTAACACTGAGGGTCTGTTCATCAAGGTTTCGGGCGTGACCTCGGAACAAGACGCACTGTTCTCGATTGGCCTGGGCGCGAACGCCGTGGGATTCGAATTCGGACCCACCCCTCGACGAATCAGCCCGAACGAGGCGCACGACATCGTGCGCCGTCTGCCCCAGGGGGCGATCTCGGTGGGGGTCTTCATCCACGAACTACCCCAGAAGATCGTCGAAGTGGCGAACACTCTCGGACTTTCCGCGGTCCAGCTGGACGGTCCCATCACGGCCGCTTCGCTCGCCTGGGTCGCCGAGCGCGTCACCACCGTGATCCGCACCCTGCCCAACGCGGAGGTCTTGCGCGAGACGAGGTCGATCGAGGGCGTCGACTACTTCTTGCTACCCGAGTCCGACGACGTCGAGACGTTGATCGACTGCCTCGAGGTGTTCGCGGACCGCTCGATCCCCACACCCCTCATCGCCTCGGGTGGTCTCAACTCGTCCAATGTCGTCGACGTCGTGCAGAACTTTCCGGTGTGGGGCGTGGACGTGCGCTCTGGCGTGGAGATCGAACCCGGGCTGAAGGATCCCTCGCTGCTGGGTGAATTCATAGCGAACGCGCGCTGGGCGAACGCCAACAGCTACGTCGAACGCCAGCGCGAGGAGTGGCGAAACTTCTAAGCCACGTAGCGGCGAAACAGCACGCAGCCGTTGTGGCCGCCAAAGCCGAAGGAGTTCGAGAGCACGACGTCGATGTTCCCGGGGCGCGGCTCGCCCGTCACGACGTCGAGTCCCACTTCGGGATCGATCTCGTCGGTGCCCGCCGTGGGCGGCATGAGCTGGTTCTGGAGGGTCAGCACTGAGGCGACGCCCTCGAGCGCGCCCGCGGCGGCGAGGCTGTGGCCGAGGTGGCCCTTGATCGACGTGACTGGCGGTGCGTGATCACCGAACACCCGGCGTACGGCAATCGCCTCGGCGAGGTCGTTCAGTGGCGTCGAGGTCCCGTGGGCGTTGATGTGCGAGACGTCCTTCGCGGTGATGCCCGCGTCGGCGAGGGCGATCTGCATGCAACGCGTCGCCCCACTGCCCTCGGGGTCGGGCGCGGTGATGTGGTGCGCGTCGGCGGTCGAGGCGGCGCCGATGACCTCGGCGAAAATGGTCGCGCCTCGCTCCTGGGCGTAGTCCCAGTCCTCGAGGATCAAGATGCCCGCGCCCTCGCCCATCACGAAGCCGTTGCGCGAAGCGTCAAAGGGCCGCGAGTGTCCCTCGTTGCTGAGTGCGGTCATGTTACGAAAACCGGCTTCGGCGATTTCGACGATGACCGCTTCGGCGCCGCCGGCGACCACGACCGGACAGCGTCCGCTCGCCACCAGTCGCGCCGCGTTACCAATCGCGTGGGTGCCCGCGGCGCACGCGGTCGTCACGGTCTCGCAGGGTCCGCCCAGTCCGAAGCGCATTGAGACTGCGGCGGTGGCGGCGTTGGGCATCATCATGGGCACCATGAAGGGCGAGACGCGATCGGGTCCCTTCGCGTTCAGTACCGCCACCTGGTCGAGCACCGTCTGCAGCCCACCGATGCCCGTGGTGACGATGCTGCCCGCGTCGACGAGGGGACCCTCGAGTCCGCTCTGCTTCCAGGCCTCGTCAGCGGCGATCAGTGCGTAGAGAGTGAAGGGGTCGAGTCGTCGAAGTTCCTTGGGCCCACCGAGGTGCGACGCGTCAAAGGGGGCGATGCGCTTGGAGGGAGGAGCGGTGTCCTTGATGAGGGCCGCCCACAGCGCCTCGACGCCGACGCCCGCGCAGGTCAGGGCCCCGAGTCCGGTCACGGCGACGCGGCGACCTTGCACCGGCCCCGAGGGGGTGGTGGCTACTCGCACTACAGCTTGGCGTAGACCAGCTCGAAGGCCTCACCTACGGTGCGGATCTCCTTGAGCTCGTCCTCGGCGACTTCGATGTCGAAGGTCTCTTCGAGGGCCATGACGAGTTCGACGAGGTCCAGACTGTCGGCACCGAGGTCTTCGAAGGACGTCGTGAGGGTCACTTGGGACGGGTCCACGGCAAGAACTTCGACGGCGTTGTCGGTGAATTTCGTGAGTGCTTCGTTACGGTCCATGGATTAACCCCTAAGTTTCTGTCGCTACATGGTACTAAACCAACCGAATGACTCTAGTGACCTAGTGGCCGAGTGAGAGTCCTCCGTCGGCGCAGAGCACCGCGCCGGTGATGTAGCGGGCGTGGTTACTCGCGAGAAACCCCACCACACCAGCGATATCGTCGGGCTGGCCGAGACGGCCCATGGGAATCATGGCGGCCATCTGGTCCTTCGCCGCGCCGAGATCACTGGTCATGTCGGTCTCGATGAGTCCCGGTGCGACCACGTTCACGGTGATCCCACGCGTGGCTACTTCTTTGGCCAAGGCGCGAGCCAGTCCTACGAGTCCGGCCTTGGCGGCGGCGTAGTTGGCCTGGCCCGGGACCCCGATGAACGGGCTGATCGATCCAATGAAGATGATCGAACCCTGACGAGCGCGCACCATCGAAGCGAGGGCTGCTCGCGCGGTGTAAAAAGCACCGTCGAGGTCGGTCGAAAGCACTTCGCGCCACTGCTCGTCGGACATGCGCAGCGCCAGTCCGTCCTTGGTGACGCCCGCGTTCACCACGACCACGTCGACCGGACCCAGTTCGGCGACCGCCCGCTTGACCGCATCATTCAGCGCTGCTGAGTCCGCGACGTCGAGTGAGAGGCTGAGCGCGCAACCCTCGGGTGCGTCTCCCGAGCGCGAGAACGCGACGACGCGGTCGCCCGCGGCGATGAAGAACTCGGCGATAGCGGCGCCGATGCCGCGACTGGCTCCGGTGACGATGACGTGGCGGCTCATAGTGGTATCTCCTGGAGTTCTTCGAGTGATGACGGGGCGTACTGGTGCTCGAAAGGTCGGATGCGTTTGGTGAGACCGGTGAGCACCCCGCTCGGCGGCATCTCAATGGACGTGGTCACGTTCACGGGCAGGGCCAGCGTCGCTGCGAGGAACTCGACCGGGGAAGTCAACTGGCGTGACAGGAGTTCTCGCCACTCACGCGCGTCGCGGTGCACTTGGGCGTCGACGTTGGCGATCAGGGTCACCTCGGTCGTGCCCCAGATGACGTTGGCGAGCGCTTCGTCGAGTTCCTCTTGGGCGTGGGCCATCAGCGGCGAGTGAAAGGCGCCCCCGACGGCCAAGGGTGTCGCGCGACGCCACCCGAGCTCTTTGTGCGTGGCGAGCAAACGTTCGAGGCCTCGCGTGGTCCCACTCACCACGAGTTGGCCCGTGCCGTTGACGTTGGCGATCCATACCTCGTTGAGGGACGCGAGTGCTTCGCGCGCACCGTCGTCGCCTCCCATCAGGGCCACCATCGAACCCGGTTGCGCGCTCGCGGCTCGAGCCATCGCCGCGCCTCGAACTGCGATCAGGCGCGCGCCGTCCTCGAGCGTGAGCAGCCCCGAGGCGACCAGCGCGCTGAACTCACCGAGACTGTGACCGAGGAAGTACTGAGGTCGCACCCCGCGCTCCAGCAACTCGTGAAAACCCAAGAGCGAGAGCGCGAACGTCGCGATCTGAGCTCGGTCGGTGCGTACGACTTCTTCGTCGCTCGCCTCAAGCAGCAGGCTCGCCACGTCGATCGAACTCACGTCGCTCACGTTTTCGACGATGGACCAGTGGGTCGAGTGACGCCAGGGCTTTCCCGCGCCACCGCTTAGCGAACCTTGTCCCGGGAAGAGTACGACGCAGTCGTCGCGGTTAAAACCGTGGGGCTGAATCGACATGTCCTAAAGGTAACAGTGTGCCCGGAGTGGGACTTGAACCCACACACCCTTTCGAGTAAAGGCTTTTGAGGCCTCCGCGTCTGCCGATTCCGCCATCCGGGCTGCGGCGACAACGGTATCAGGTACTTTAAGGTTGGTGCGGTGAAACTGACTCTCTGGCGTGATGAGGAAGAATTAGCCAAGCCCGTCACGGCCGCTCATCAACGTCACGACTCGCGCACGAGGCTGTACCTGGAAGTCGAGCACGAAGGCGTCGAGGGTTACGGCGAGATCGATCCCCAGCCCTTTTCGTTGCACGGTGACCCGAGCGTGGTCGACGTGATTCAAGAGCTCGACGGCGTCGTGCTGCTCCAGGTCCAATCAGCGTTCGCCCGAGAGGGCGAGGTGCCGTCCTGGACGCGCATTGCGCGCTTTGCGGGACCTCGCGACGCGAGCGGCCCCGCGGTGACCCTCGTCGAGATGGCGCTGTTGGACCGAGAGCTGCGCATGGCGGGTGAGTGCTTGAGCGACCGGTGGCCCGTGCGCTTTGACACCCCGCGCCAGGTGACGACGTCGCTGCTCGACGCGACGTTGGGTGTTGAGGTTCCCAGAGACGTCGCGCGCGTTCGAGTAAAGACCGCCCCGGGCGTGCTCGGCGCTCGCGAGGTCGCGTTTCTCGAGTCGCTTCGCTGTCCCGTGCTCTTGGACTTCAACTGTTCGGCGCGATCGGACGCGGACGTGTTGGAGCAACTGGCGAGCATCCCTTCGAGCGTCGAGATCGTCGCGGTCGAGCAACCCTTTAGCCCGGGCAACGTGGTCGACCACGCGCGACTCGCCGAACAGACCCCGGTGCTGATCAGTCTGGACGAAGGGGTGCGCAGCCTGCGTGATCTCGACCAGATCGTGCGCTACCGCGCCGCTACGATCGTGTGCGTGAAACCGGCGCGCGTTGGGGGCTACGCCAACGCGCGAACGATGCTCGAGCGGGCCAAGGAACTGGGACTGCGGCCCTACGTCGGGGGCTTCTTCGAATCGCCGTTCGCTCGTTCGGTGAACCGGGCCCTGGCCTGGCATACGACGGATGAACCCAGTGACATCGGGGACGTCACCACGAGTTCTGACGCCGCGCACGACTTTACGAGCACGCCCACCGGCTTCGGGCTCGGGCCAGCCAAGGGTTTACTGGAGAAAAGCGTGCTCGTAGCCTCGCTCGGTTGAGCCTGGATTTACACTCAAGGGCATGGCCCCAAAGGTGCAGCGGCGTTTAGAAGACCTCCAGCGCCGCCTGATGGCCGCGCGCGAGAGCCTCAGCGTGCTCGAAGAGCAGGTCCGGGTCTGGGACGACGCCCTCGATGACGCCCGAATTCGTTCGCTGGTCTCAGAGACCCCACTCCAGCAGCAAGAATATAACGAGTTGTCGCGCCACGTCGCTGCGGCGAACGCTGAAATGAAACGGCGCACCCAAGAAGTGCGAGCATTGATGAGCGAGCGTGACGAACTCTTGCGCGAATGGAAACCGAAGGATGAGCATGGATAAACGAGTAGTGATAGCCGACGACGAGTCGATCATCCGACTTGACCTCAAGGAGATCCTCGAGGGTGACGGCTACCTGGTGGTGGGTGAGGCGGCGCGCGGCGACGACGCGCTCGCGATGATCCGCGAACTCGAACCCGACCTCGCGCTGCTCGACATCAAGATGCCCGGTCTCGATGGCATCGAGGTCGCTCGTCAGATCAAGGGCGGCGACACCGTGGTCGTGCTGCTCACCGCCTTCAGTCAACGTGCGCTGATCGAGAGCGCGCGTGACGCGGGGGTCGTTGCCTACCTGGTCAAGCCGTTTCGCAGTAGCGAGATCCTGCCCAAGCTCGCCGCCATCATCAACCCGCTCTCGATTGAACCGCTCGAGGCGCCCGAAGTCTCGAACGTGGACGACAAGATCGAGACCCGTGAGATCGTCCAGCGCGCCAAGGAGTACCTCATGGAACAACGCGGCCTGGACGAGCCGGCCGCCTTCGAGGTGATCCAGCAGTCCGCGATGCGCGGGCGCACTCGCATGCGCGACATCGCCCAACAGATCCTCAAAGGCGAGTTCGTTGGTTGAGGCCGCGTCCGACCAACGGCCGCTCGTGTTGTTAGACGGCATGTCGCTGGCCTTTCGCGCGTTCTTCGCCCTGTCCACGGACATCAAGACCTCCGAGGGCGTGGTGACCAACGCGCTGCACGGCTTTGCCTCGATGCTGCACTCGCTCGTGCGCACCCAAGAGCCGCGCGCGATGTGCGTGGCCTTTGACCTCACGGGGGGCACGTTCCGTGACGCGATGACCGAGGACTACAAGGGCGGTCGCGCCGAGACGCCCCTCGAGATCGAGCACCAGTTTGAGCTCATCCGCTCGCTCTGTGAGGTCTTGCACATCCCCGTGCACGGCGTCCCCCAGTTCGAAGCGGACGACGTGCTCGCCACCCTCGCCACCTGGGGACGCGACGCGAAGATTCCCGTCGTAGTCGTCTCGGGGGACCGCGATACCTTTCAACTCGTCGAGGACCCCTTCGTCAAGGTCCTCTACAACCGGCGCGGGGTCTCGGACTACTCGCTCTACGACGAAGCGGGCATCTTCGAGCGTTGCGGCATCGAACCCAAGCGCTACGCGCTGCTCGCCGCCCTGCGCGGCGACACCTCGGACAACCTGCCCGGGGTTCCCGGGGTGGGCGAGAAGACCGCCGCGAAGCTCTTCGCGCAGTACCGGGACTTCGACGACCTCTACCAGCACCTGGACAGTCTGACGCCTAAGTTGCGCGAAAACCTCGCTACCTTCGAGCAGCGCGCTCGTAACAACGCCGAGGTCATGGAGCTCGTGCGCGACGTGCCGCTCGACTTCACGCTCCAAGACCTCACCATGGGTGGATGGAAGCGCGAGGAGGTGGCGGCCTTCTTTGACCGCTTCGAGATGAACGCCATGCGCACGAGGTTCGAGAAACTGATGCGCGACGGCCTCTTGGGCGATCCCGACGCCGCGAGTACGCCCGCACCCGCGGCGGGCAAACCCGCCAAGGTTTCGACCGCGCTCAAGCGTGCGGGTTCGCTGGCTGACGTCGTCAAAGCGAAGGGCGCCTACGTCCTCGCCTACGCGCGCGGTCGCGTCGCGGTGCTCGATCCCGCGACCGCCACGGTCGCTCTGGCGAACGAGCCCGAGTTCTTCGCGCTCGCGAGTGACTGTTCGCTCAGCGGTCACGATCTAAAAGAGCTGTACCGTCACGCGAGCGAAGCGGGCGTCGCGCTACGAGAGCCGACCGACGACACCTCAATCATGGCGTTTCTGGTGGACGCGACGAGCGGTCAGTACGAACTCGCCGACGTCGTCCAACGTTTCCTCGGTGAGAGCATCGCGGCGCACGCACCGTCACTGTTCGACGAGACCTCCGACGACGACACCCTGGTGCGCGACGTCGAGGTGAGCGCACGACTGCGCGAGGTGCTGCGCGCCGACATCGATCGTTGGCAACTGGGTTTCGTCTACGAAGAGGTGGAGTTGCCCCTCGTCGCGGTGCTCGGTCGCATGGAGGCGCGCGGCATCTGCGTGGACGTGGGGATGCTGCGCACCATCAACGACGAGTTCGCCAAGGAGGCGACGACGCTCGACGCTCAGATCCAAAAGGTCGCCGGGCACGAGTTCAAGGTGAATTCGCCTCAGCAACTCCAAACGGTGCTCTTTGAGGAGTTGGGGCTCAGCGCGGTGAAGAAGATAAAGTCCGGCTTCTCGACCGACGCCGCGAGTCTCGAAGCCATCCAAGACGAGCACAAGATCGTGCCGTTGATCCTGCGCTACCGCGAAGTCGAGAAACTACGCAGCACCTACGGAAAGCCCCTCATCGACGCGGTCGGTCCCGACGGCAAGATCCACGCCGAGTTCCGCCAGACCGTGGCGCGCACTGGTCGGCTCTCTTCGGAGAACCCGAATCTGCACAACATCCCGGTGCGATCCCAAGAGGGGCGCCGCCTGCGCTACGCCTTCGTGCCGAGTCCCGGGTGGTCGCTCTGCGTGGCGGACTACAACCAGATCGAACTGCGCATCCTCGCGCATCTCAGCCAAGACACCGGTCTGCTCGCCGCCTTCGCCTCGAACGAGGACGTGCACCGCACCATCGCGGGCTCGGTCTTTGGCATCGCTCCNNGGGGTCACGGTCTCCTCGGCGAAGGAGATCATGGACCAATACTTCTCGGGTTTCCCGTCGCTGCGCGCCTACATGGACGCCACCATCAAGGAGATCCGCAATCAGGGCTACTCGCGCACCGAGTTCGGGCGCATCCGACCTTTCCCCGACCTCGTCACCGCGGTCGGCCCCCAGCGCCAGGCGGCCGAGCGCCAGGCCATGAACGCCGGTATCCAGGGTCTCGCGGCGGACGTCTTTAAGTCCGCGCTCGTTCGCTTGGACCGCGAACTGACTGCGGGCGCGCTCGAGGCGCGCTTGATCCTCCAGGTGCACGACGAGGTGCTCGTCGAGGCACCGCCCGAGGAGAAAGATCGGGTCGAAGAGATCGTGCGCGACGCGCTGACCAACGCGGCGCACCTGTCAGTGCCCCTCGAGGTGTCGCTCTCCTGGGGNNAGAGGACCCCGGTGTGGTCGTATGAAAGAAGTACGCATGTCGGACGGCACGAGCCTCCTTTCCTCCCAGCAAATGGGAACCTTCGACGCAGACGGAAAATACGTTCCGCGCGTCATCACCGAAGACGACATGGTCGGCACCGACCTCGCCACCCTGGTGGGCGACAGTGTGCTCGAGTTCGAAGACGGCGACCTGGTCACCGGCACCGTCGTCAAGATCGACCACGACGAAGTCCTGCTCGACATTGGTTTTAAGTCCGAGGGCGTCATTCCCTCGCGCGAGCTCTCGATCCGCAACGACGTCGACCCCTCCGAGATCGTCTCACTGGGCGAGCGCGTCGAGTGCCTGGTCCTGCAAAAAGAGGACAAGGAAGGGCGACTGGTCCTTTCGAAGAAGCGCGCTCAGTACGAGAAGGCCTGGAGCAACATCGAAGAACTGAAGAACCGCGACGAGGTAGTAAAGGGCGTCGTCATCGAGGTCGTCAAGGGTGGACTTATCGTGGACATTGGTCTTCGTGGGTTCTTGCCCGCGTCGCTCGTCGAACTGCGCCGCGTTCGTGAACTCCAGCCCTACATCGGCAAGACCGTCGAGGCCAAGATCATCGAACTCGACCGCAATCGCAACAACGTCGTGCTCTCGCGACGCGCCTGGCTCGAAGAGACCCAGAAGGAACAGCGAGGCGACTTCCTCAACAACCTAAAGCCGGGCGAGCGTCGCCACGGCGTCATCTCCTCGGTCGTTAACTTCGGCGCCTTCGTGGATCTGGGCGGCATGGACGGACTCATCCACGTCTCTGAGCTCAGCTGGAAGCACATCGACCACCCGAGCCAGGTGGTCACGGTCGGCGACGAAGTCGACGTGGAAGTGCTCGACGTCGACTTCTCCAAGGAGCGCATCTCGCTCTCGTTAAAGGCCACGCAGTCCGACCCCTGGCAGGTCTTCGCCGACAGCCACGCCGTGGACCAACTCGTCTACGGGCGAGTCACCAAGATGGTGCCCTTCGGCGCGTTCGTCCAGGTGGGCGAGGGCATCGAAGGTCTCGTGCACATCTCGGAGATGGCCGCGCACCACGTCGAGTCACCCGACCAGGTCGTGAGCGCGGGCGAGGAACTCTGGGTCAAGATCATCGAACTCGACACCGCTCGTCGACGCATCAGCCTGTCGATCAAGCAGGCCGCCGAGGGTGGCGAAGTCAGCGAAGAGTACCGTGAGGCCTTCGGCAGTCACGCCTACGACACCGAGGGTAACTACATCGGTGGCATCGAGTACGGCGAGTTCACCCCCGAGACCGAGGCGCAGGCCGCCTGGGCCGAGTACGCCACCGAGGTCGTCGTCAAGTCGCCCGAGGGCGACGAGGCACCCGAAGTGTCCGACGACGCGACCGTTGAAACAACCGACGAGGCACCCGCGAGCGAGTGACCTCGCGGGTTAGGCGGCCGTGCGCGGCTTACGGATTCGTGGCGTCTTGATCGTCAGTGGGTAGTGGCAGGCGACGCTGTGCCCGGGGGCGACCTCGGCGAGTTCGGGTTCTTCGTCGGCGCATTTTTGGGTTGCGTAGGGACAACGCGTGCGGAATCGACACCCACTCGGCGGGTTCATAGGGCTGGGTGGTTCCCCCTTGAGCACGTCGCCGTGCACCGGCGAATCGGGGTCCGCCTCGAGGGCGGCGCCCAGTAGGAACTTCGTGTACGGGTGCGCGGGCGCCTCGTAGAGCGTGTTCGAGGGCCCGATCTCACAGATCTTGCCCAGGTACATCACTGCCACGCGGTCACTGACGTTCTTCACGACCGCGAGGTCGTGGGCGATGAACAANNCCACCGGAGAACTGACGGGCGTAGCGATTGCCGTAGACCTTGGGGTCGATGCCGACTTTGACGAGCAGGTCGCTCACCATGGCGTCGCGTTCGAGACCGGTCACGGTCTTCCAGCAGTCGAGGGGCTCGGCGACGATGTCCTTGATGCGCCGGCGCGGGTTGAGCGAACTGATGGGATCCTGGAAGATCATCTGCATGCGCGTGCGTACGTTGCGCAGCGCCTTGCCTTTTTGCGCGCCGAGGTCCACGCCGTCGAGTTCAATGGTGCCACTCGAAGGTTCAACAATGCGCATGAGGGCCTTACCCGTAGTGGACTTACCGCAGCCCGACTCGCCGACGAGTCCGAGAGTCTCGCCCTCGAGCACGTCAAAGCTCACCCCAGCGACCGCCTGGATCGCGTGGTGGCCCACGCCGAAGGTGACCTTTAAGTCGCGGACCCTAAGGAGCGGTTCGGGGCTACTCATGTTGTCTTCACCGTTCTCTTGCGGGTAGCGGGTAGCGGGTTCCAGCACGCGAAGGCGTGTCCCGGCTCGTCGGCGTCCTGGAGTTCGGGACGTTCCTTGTGGCACTGGTCGGTCGCGAACGAGCAGCGCGGAGCGAAGCTGCACCCATCGGACAGTTTCAACAGGTTGGGCGGGCGACCGGGGATCGTGACGAGGCGAGTGTGTGGGTCATTGGTGACCTTGGGCGAACTCTCGAGCAACGCACGGGTGTAGGGCATGCGGTGCGCGGAAAAGACCTCACGGGTGCTGCCGATCTCGACGATGCGACCCGCGTACATGACAATGATCCGCGACGTGCGCGTGGCGACGACGCCCAGGTCGTGGGTCACCAGGATCACCGACATGTGGAGGCGCTCTTTTAAGTCATCGAGCAGGTTCAGGATCTGAGCCTGGATCGTGACGTCCAGACCCGTCGTTGGTTCGTCGGCGAGTAGCAGTTTGGGCGAACAGGCGAGCGCGATCGCTATCACGACGCGTTGACGCATCCCGCCCGATAGTTGGCCCGGGTAGGACTGGTAGCGGTGCTCGGGTGAAGGTATCCCCACCAGCTCTAGTAATTCGATGGCCCGAACCTTCGCGTCAGCCCTGGACATACCGAGGCGCACCCGGAGGGCCTCGTCGATCTGCTTACCCACGCGCATCACGGGATTGAGTGAGGTCATCGGGTCCTGGAAGATCATCGCGACCTCGGTACCCCAGACCGCGCGCTTCTCCTGTTCGCTGGCGCCCACCATCTGGTGTCCGTCGAGCAGCACCGAACCGGTGACGTTCACGTTGGTGCGCTGTTGGAGACCCATGATGGTGCGCGTCAGTACCGTCTTACCCGAACCGGATTCGCCCACGACGCCGATGGTCTCGTTGGCCATGAGTTCAAAGGAGACTCCGCCAACGGCGGGCAGGGGTCCGCCCGCGGTCGAGAAGGTCGTGGCCAGGTTCTCTACCACCAGGAGTTTCTCGTTGTCCGGGCTCACAGTTTCACCTCGGTCACGTCGAAGTGGTGACGCAGTCGGTCGCCGATGAAGTTGAGACACAGCAGGAACAGGCACATGGCGAGCGATGGAAATACGGCGAGCCAGGGATTCTGCTGAAGGATCGTGCGCGACTCATTGATCATGTTGCCCCACGACGGCGTCGGGGGAAGCACCGAGAGTCCGAGGAACGCGAGTGCCCCCTCGAGCGCGATCACCGTCGCTACGCCAATGAGCAAGAACGAGATTCCGATCGGTGCAATGTTGGGTAACAATTCTCGAAGCAGGATGCGTCGATCAGTCGCACCCTGGACCTTGGCCGCGATGATGTAGTCCTTGGTGGCGACGTTGAGTGTGGCGGTGCGTATGACGCGATAGACGAGGGGGATCGACGCGACGCCGATTACCACGATGATCTTGATTAGGGAGCGGGGCGTCCAGAACGAGAGGATCGCAATCGTCGCGATGATCGCGGGAAAGGCGAGGAACACGTACATGAGGTTGGTGAGGATTGTGTCGAATCGCCCTCGACGATAGGCGGCGAGCATACCCAGTGGCGACCCAATACCAAAGCCAATGAGCATCGAACCAGCACCCACCGACAGCGAGATCCGCGATCCGTACACCACGCGCGCGAAGAGGTCGCGTCCCAGGTCGTCGGTACCAAAGAGATGGTGAAGCGACGGACCGACGTTGAGTGCGTTGTAGTCCTGGAACTGGGGGTTTTGCAGGGGAAGAACGTTGGCGAAGATGGCGCCGATGATGTTGAGACCAATCCAGCCCACGCACAACCAAAAGAGCAGTCCGAGCGGTTCGCTCTTCTCCGGCTTTTCTACGAGGGCGATCTCTTCCTCGGCGATCATTTGACTGAAGTTACTCACGACTGATCCTCGGGTCCACGATGTTGATGACGAAGTCAAAGATGAAGTTGATGAGGACGACGCCCACCGACACCACCAGGACGATTCCCTGGACCAACAGGTAGTCGCTCTCGTTGATCGCCTGGATCAGGGTATAGCCGAGCCCGGGAATGTTTAGTAGGTACTGGACAATGAAACCGCCCGCCAAGAGCCCGCCGATGTTCACGCCCGCCGTGCCGAGCAGGGCGACCGAAGACGGGCGAAAGGCGTGGCGCCACATGATGCGTCGCTGGCTGATGCCCTTCGAGCGGGCCATTGTGATGAACTCCTCTTGCAAAGTGGCGATCAGGTCACTTCGCAGGACTCGAAAATAGACGACGAAACTCCCGATGGCGAGCGCGATCGTGGGCAGACCCATGCTCTCGAGGTTCACGATCCAGTCCTGGTTGAAGGGCGCGTATGACGAGGGCCCGGTGTGCGGTACGCCGAGTTTCACCGAGACGAACAGTACCAATAGGACGATCACGATGAACGAGGGCACGGATAAAAGGGTGAAGCTGCCCGCGCTGAAGATCCGGTCGAGCCAGCCGTCGGGCTTTCGCGCCGAGCGCATGGCGAGGGGGATGGCGGTGGCGAAGGCAACGACTTGGGAAAGGAACATCATCTCGAGGTCGATTGGCAGGGCGGCGCGGATCGTGCTGGCGACCGACGTCTGGGAGATGAAAGAAGTCCCGAGATTGCCTCGAAGGACGTTACTGATCCAGATGAAGTACTGCTGAAAGAGGGGCTTGTTGAGACCAAGAAGCTTGTACAGTTTGGCCTGGTTCGACGGACTGGCTCCGGGTCCCTCAATGACAGTGGTGATGTTGCCCGGAAGCAGGTGGATCAGGTAGAAACTGCCGACCGAGATAATAAAGACGATGCCCAGAAGCATGAGCAACCGTCGCGTTACATACCTGAGCACTTCTTCCCCCGTTTAGGACTTCTTAGGACAATAGCCAACTCCGTGTACCCCCTAGTAACACCTGGTCGCTGTTAATCGTGGTGTCACAGGTGATGGCTAGCGTGCGAGCGTGAAGATAATTGCGATCGCCGGGGGTATCGGTGCGGGAAAGTCGGCGGCGACGGACTACCTCGCGGATCGTGGCTTTGCGGTCATCGACGCCGACGACGTCGCCCACGCCGTCACTCAACCGGGCGAGCCCGCGTGGGCCGCGATGCGCGACGCGTTCGGCGATGCCGTGCTTGGACCAGACCAGACCCTCGACCGCGCCTTCGTCGCTGACGTTGTTTTCCATGATCCGAGTGCGCTGAAGCGTCTCAACCTGATCACGCACGGTCGTATCGGCGAAGGGATCCTGACTCGTATCGGCGGAGCTTCGTCAAGGGCAGTCTTTATCGCTCTACCGCTCTATCGTCCGGAGCATCGGGCGATCTTCCAGATCGACGAGGTCTGGGCGGTGCTCGCTTCGCCGGACGTGGCGTTGTCGCGCTTGGTCGAACACCGCCAGTTCTCGAGAACTGACGCGCGGGCGCGCCTGGCGAGCCAGGACACCAACGACCAACGGGCGTCGATCGCGGACCACGTTCTGTGGAACAACGGGACCTTCGATGAGTTGTACGCGCAACTTGACGGACAATTACTGCGTTGCGGGTTGATTGATGGATAAGTTTCTGGTCGAGTCACCGTTTCAGCCCTCGGGCGACCAGCCCACGGCTATCGCCACCCTCGCTGAAGGTGTACGTGATGGATTGCGATTCCAGACCCTCGAGGGCATCACGGGCAGTGGAAAGACCGCCACCATTGCCTGGCTCATCGAGAGCGTCCAGCGTCCTACGTTGATCCTCGAGCCCAACAAGTCACTCGCGGCCCAACTCGCCTCGGAACTAAAGGAGATGCTGCCCCAGAACCGCGTCGAGTTNNTACGACTACTACCAGCCCGAGGCGTACATACCGCGCACCGACACCTTTATCGAGAAGGACAGTTCGATCAACGAGGAGATCGATCGATTGCGCCACGCCGCGACCTCGTCGCTGCTCACCCATCGCGACACGATCGTGGTCGCTTCAGTGAGTTGCATCTACGGGCTCGGTTCTCCCCTCGAATACCGCGAACGGATGTTGCCCCTTGAAGTCGGCGCGACGTTCGATCAGCGCGAACTCCTTCGTCGGTTGGTGGAGATGCAGTACAGCCGCAACGAGTTGGTGCTTGATCGGGGATCGTTTCGCATGAAGGGCGACACTCTCGAGATCCAGCCCGCGTATTCCAACGAGGCGGTGCGGGTGTCGTTCTTTGGAGAAGAAGTCGAGGAAATCTCGTTCTTCAATCCGGTCACCCAGGAACAACGCGGCAAGGTGAACGAGTTCACCTTGTTCGCCGCGTCGCACTACGCCGCGAGCGCCGTCACGATCAATCGGGCGTGTCGTTCCATTGAGGCCGAACTGCAGGTGCAGCTCGCTACGTTCCAGTCCGAAGGCAAACTTCTCGAGGCCCAACGTCTGCGTTCGCGCACCGAACACGACCTCGAGATGCTCGAGCAGACCGGTGTGTGTGCGGGGATCGAGAACTACTCGGCGCACCTCGACGGACGCAGCCGGGGCGAGCGTCCCTACACGCTGCTGGACTACTTTCCCGAGGACTTTCTGGTCGTCATTGACGAGTCGCACGTGGCGGTGCCCCAGGTGCGTGGTCAGTACGCCGGGGACCGGTCGCGCAAGGAGACCCTGGTCGAACACGGGTTCCGATTGCCGAGCGCGATGGACAATCGACCGCTCAACTTCGACGAGTTCATGGAGCTCGTGCCCCAGATGATCTTCGTGTCAGCGACTCCCGGACCCTACGAGATCGAGCACAGCGACCAGATCGCCGAACAGGTCATCCGGCCCACTGGTCTGCTCGACCCGGTGGTGAGCGTGGTGCCCACCAGGAACCAGATCGACGACTTGCGGATTCGACTCGACGCGGTGATTGCACGCGGCGAAAGGGTGCTCGTGACGACCCTCACCAAGCGCATGGCCGAAGACCTCACGAACTTTCTCGCCAAGGCCGGCTACCGGGTCCAGTACTTGCACAGCGACATCGACACGATCCAGCGCATCGAGATTCTTCGCTCATTGCGCCTGGGAGAATTCGACATCCTGGTGGGGATCAATCTCCTGCGTGAGGGACTTGACCTACCCGAAGTGTCGCTCGTGGCGATCCTGGACGCGGACAAGGAAGGGTTCCTTCGTTCGCGCAGCGCCCTTATCCAGACCATCGGACGCGCGGCGCGCAACTCGAACGGTGAGGCCGTGCTCTACGCGGATCGAATGACCGATTCAATGCGAGAGGCGATCTCGGTCACCGAACGTCGGCGTCTGCTCCAGATCGTCTACAACGAGGAGCACGGCATCAAACCTCAGACCATCATGAAGAACGTCGCCGACATCCTGGGACGACTTCGTTCGGAATCTGCGCGTGAACCAACGAACCGCATTCACGGCATCACCTCGCTCGAGAGTTCGCTACCCGACGACCTCAACCTGGAAATCGCGCGCGTCGAAGAGGCGATGTTGGCCGCGGCGGGCGAACTGCGTTTCGAGGAGGCGGCTGCGCTGCGCGACTATCTCCATTCCCTGCAGCGTCAAGGACTCGATTCGACGCTCGACAGCCTGAGCGACGTGTCTTGACCGGTAGATTGCCGCTATGACCTCGACCATTCGCGTCCAGGGCGCGCGCGTCCACAACCTGAAGAACCTCTCGGTGGAGATCCCGCGCGACCAATTGGTGGTTTTTACGGGTCTTTCGGGATCGGGTAAGTCCTCGCTAGCCTTTGACACCATCTACGCCGAGGGCCAGCGCCGCTACGTGGAGAGTCTCTCGGCCTACGCCCGCCAGTTCCTCGGCCAGATGGACAAACCCGACGTCGAGTTCATCGAGGGCCTCTCCCCGGCGATATCCATTGACCAGAAGACCGCGTCGCGAAATCCGCGCTCAACCGTGGGCACCATCACCGAGATCCACGACTACTTGCGACTGCTCTTCGCTCGCGTGGGCGTGCAACACTGCCACCTGTGTGGACGCGTCGTTACGCGCCAGACGCCTCAGCAGATCGTCGACCTCGTGCTCGCGCGACCCGAAGGTACCAAGTTCCTCGTCCTCGCCACGGTGGTCGAGGGCCGCAAGGGCGAGTACAGCACGTTGTTGAACGAACTCGCCGCCCAGGGATTCAGTCGCGTGCGAGTGGACGGCACGGTCCTCGAACTCAGCGAGCGCGAGACGATCGATCTCGCGCGCTACGAGCAGCACACCATCGACGTGGTGCTGGACCGTCTCTCGGTGAAGGCCTCGAGTCGACAGCGGCTCACCGAATCGGTGGAGACCGCGCTCAAGCTGACCAAGGGTCTCGTCTCGTTTCTGTTTCTTGATTCTGACGACATCGAGCAGTTCTCCGAGAAGATGGCGTGCAGTCACGACGGCATCAGTTTCAGCGAACTCGCTCCGCGTGACTTCTCGTTCAACTCGCCCTACGGTGCGTGTCCGGTGTGTACGGGTCTCGGCACGCGTTTCGAAGTAGACCCCGAGCTCGTGGTTCCCGATTCGACGTTGTCGCTCGACCAAGGCGCACTGGCGCCGTGGTCGGGCGCGCGCTTTAAGTACTTTGAGCGGCTCATCGGTGGCATCGCGGACATGGGCGGGTTCAGCGTCAAGACGCCGTGGAACAAGCTGCGCGCAAAGGATCGCAAGCTGATCCTTAACGGCGTTGAGACGAAGACCGTTCCGGTCAAGTATCGCAATCGTTACGGCAAGGTCCGCACCTACGACACGACGTACCGCGGCATCATCGAGTGGCTCGAGCGCAAGCGCTCCGAGGCCGACGGGGACTGGTCACGTGAACAGGCCGAGCAGTACATGCGCGAAGTCGAGTGCACGACGTGCGCGGGAAAACGTCTCAAGCCCGAGGTGCTCGCGGTGCAGGTCCACGGCCACAACATCGCCGACGTCAACGCGATGACCATCGACGAGGCGATCGACTTCTTTAAGAAGCTCAAGTTGACCAAACGTGAGGAGACGATCGCGCGTCAGGTCATCAAGGAGATCCTGGCGCGTCTCACTTTCTTGATGGACGTGGGCCTCGACTACCTCACCTTGAGCCGGGCGTCGGCGACGCTCTCGGGCGGCGAAGCGCAGCGCATTCGCCTCGCCAGTCAGATCGGCAGCTACCTGGTCGGCGTGCTCTACGTCTTAGACGAGCCGTCCATTGGCTTGCACCAACGCGACAACCGCCGCCTGATCGCCACGCTCGAGCGGCTCCGGGACCTCGGCAACTCGGTCATCGTTGTCGAGCATGACGAGGAGACCATTCGACTGGCCGACTTCATCGTGGACATCGGACCCGGTGCCGGTGAGTTCGGCGGCGAGGTGGTGCACGCGGGCACCTACAAGGAACTGCTCGAGAACCCCCGATCGATCACGGGACAGTACCTGTCGGGCGAGAAGTCGATTCCTACTCCCGCGACCAGGCGCAAGGGCGACGGCAAGAAACTGACGATCAAGGGCGCGCGCGCCAACAACCTGCAGAACATCAGTGTCGAGATCCCTCTTGGCACGTTCGTCGCGGTCACGGGCGTGTCGGGTTCGGGAAAGTCGACCCTGATCAATTCGATTCTCCTGAGTTCTCTCGAGCGTCAGGTCAACCGGGCCAAGACCCACGTCGCCGAGCACGACACCATCTTGGGCGTCGCGAACCTCGACAAAGTCGTCGCCGTTGACCAGCAGCCAATCGGTCGCACGCCACGATCGAACCCGGCGACCTACACCGGCGTGTTCGACAAGATTCGCAAGCTCTTCGCCGAGGTCCAGGAGTCCAAGATCCGCGGCTACCAGCCCGGACGGTTCTCCTTTAACGTGAAGGGTGGTCGTTGCGAGGCGTGCGCGGGCGACGGCACCATCAAGATCGAGATGCACTTCCTACCCGACGTCTACGTGAACTGTGAGACGTGCGACGGCGCCCGCTATAACCGCGAGACCCTCGAGATCAAGTACCGCGGCAAGACGATCAGTGACGTGCTCAACATGCCTATCGCCGATGCGGTGGATTTCTTCGACCGCCAGCCAGGGATCTTGCGCAACATCCAGAGCCTGATGGACGTGGGACTCGGGTACGTGCGCCTGGGCCAGCCCGCGCCGACGCTTTCGGGGGGAGAGGCCCAGCGCGTGAAGTTGGCGACCGAGTTGGCCCGGCGCCCGACGGGCCACACGTTCTACGTGCTCGACGAGCCCACGACGGGCCTGCACTTCGACGACGTGAACCGGCTCTTGCAGGTTTTGCATCGACTGGTGGACCAGGGCAACACGGTGCTCGTCATCGAACACAACCTCGACGTCGTAAAGACCTCGGATTGGGTCATCGACCTCGGACCCGAGGGCGGGCGTCGCGGTGGATTGATCGTGGGCGAGGGGACGCCCGAGGACATCGCCCAGTTGGAGACCGCGACCGGGACGGTCTTGCGCGAGGTGTTGGCGGTCAGCAGGAACTCGTAGTGTTCGCCAAGCCCTCGGGCATCCCTCGTCAAAGTGGTTGCTACCTCTTTCGCAACGGAAACGACACCATCATCTACGTGGGTAAGGCCCTCTCGTTGAACCAGCGGCTGTCCAGTTACTTCCAGAACAGCGACGCGATGACGATGAAGACCCAGGCGTTGATGGACGAGGCGACGTCGGTCGAGTGGATCGTCACCCCGAGCGAACTCGACGCGTTAATCCTTGAAAACGAGCTCATCAAGGAGAATCAACCGCGCTACAACATGCGCCTAAAGGACGACAAGAGCTTCCCCTACGTGGCAATCGACACCCGCGTTGACTTTCCCGCGCCGTTCATCACGCGCTCCCAGCACCTGAAGGGCGTGCGATACTTCGGTCCCTTCGTCGACGTGCGAGCGCTGCGCACGACGATCGACGAGTTGTTACAGGCGTTCCCACTTCGCTCGTGCACCCGCCATAAGTTCAACTACCAAGAGCGAATCAATCGGCCGTGCCTGCTCTATGACATCGGCAAGTGCTCGGGGCCCTGCGTCAAGGCGATCGACCCCGAGGGTTACCGTGACCTCGTCGCTTCCTGGGCGAGGTTCTTCGAGGGCGACGTTCGTCAACTTCGTTCGTTATTGCGCGAACGCATGACCACGGCCGCCCAATTGAAGCACTACGAAGCGGCCGCCAAGGCCCGCGACGCCCTCGAAGCGTTGGAGCGGGCCGCGAGTGATCAGAGCGTGGTGCTCGATGACCACTCTGACCTGGACGTGATCGCTGTTCAGACCGAGGGCGGACGCGCGGCGGTCGTGCGCTTTCGCGTTCGTCACGGACGGATCATCGGGCGCACCGTGCACCTGATTGACCGGTCGATGGACGAAGACGACGCCCAGATCATCGAAGGGGTGCTGCCCGACCTCTACGACGACCCTTCGGGCGTGCCGCCGGTCGTGGTGGTAGTTGGCGCGTCGTCGGCGACCACGCTCACGGGCGCGTACTTAAGCGGACTACGAGGTCGCAGCGTCGAGATCGTCGCACCCCAGCGCGGACGACGCCGGCGGGTGCTCGAGTTGGCGGTCAATGACGCCAAGGCGGTGATCGATCGCGACTCGCTTCGTCGCCAGAGTGACCACAACGTGCGCAGTCGGGCGCTCCAAGAACTGGGTGACGCGCTAGGGCTCAGCCAACCGCCCTTTCGCGTCGAGTGCTTTGACATGAGTCACCTGCAGGGCACGAACTACGTCGGTTCGATGGTGGTCTTCGAGGACGCGATTGCGAAGAAGGCCGATTATCGACATTTCAACGTGAAGGAAATCCTCGGCAACGACGACGTGGGCGCGATGCAAGAGGTGGTGCGTCGGCGCCTGGCGCACTTGGACGATAGCCAGGCGACGGCGAAGTTCCGTCACCCCGACCTGATCATCATCGACGGAGGACTGCCTCAACTGCACGCGGCACAAAAGGCCGCGGCGCAATTGGGGGTCACCGGCATAGAGTTCGCCGCGCTCGCCAAGCGTGAGGAGTTGCTGTTCCGCCCGGGCTCGTCGACACCAATTTCGCTCGAGCGCGGTTCAGAGAGCCTCTATCTCGTCCAGCGCATCCGCGATGAAGCGCACCGGTTCGCCATCACGTTTCATCGCTCAAAGCGCGCGAAGTCGATGGTCGCCTCGTCGCTCGAGGGCGTGGCGGGTCTCGGGCCCCAACGACGCGAGCGATTGATGCTCGAGTTCGGTTCGCTCGACGCACTTCGTCAAGCCACGTTGGCGGACCTCGAGGTTCTCGAATGGCTACCCGAAACGGTGGCGAGGAACATCTACGATCATCTACAGGCGCCCAGTGAGCCCAGACCCACGAAGGGGAGTGCAGGCGATGAGTGAAGTAGTGCTCGTGACGGGAATGTCGGGCGCGGGTCGCTCGACGGTCTCGGCTGCGCTCGAGGACCTCGGTTGGTTCGTGATTGACAATCTCCCCGTGGAGTTGATCGTGCGCGTCGGCGAACTAGCGGCGGCGGGTTCGTTCGACTACGCCGGTGTGGCCTTCGTCGTCGGACGCTCGGGTCGCGTCCAACCCGACGCGTTGCTCGCGGTCGAGATGGAGCTACAACAAATGCACGAGAACGCGAAGATCCTCTTCCTCGACGCGCCCGACGACGTGCTCATCCACCGCTTCGAAGCAAATCGTCGGCGCCACCCGTTCCCCGCGCCATCCTTGGCGGACTCGATTGCGGGTGAACGTGCGCTGCTGCAGTCGATTCGCGACGCGGCCGACCTGGTGATCGATACCGGTTCGATCAATACCAACCAGCTTCGTGCGCGCATCGTCGAGATCTTCACCGACACCAATACCCCAGGATCATTGCGGGTCTCACTCGTGTCCTTCGGTTACTCCAACGGCATACCGCGCGACGTGGACATTGTCTTTGACTGTCGCTTCCTACCCAACCCGCATTGGATCGAGGAGTTGCGCCCCCTGTCGGGCCTGGATGAGCCCGTCGCGACGTACGTGCTCAGTCAAGAACCGGCCCAACACTTCCTCGCCGACGTGTGCTCACTGCTCGAGTGGCAGATCCCCGCCTTCGCGAACGAGGGAAAGGCCTACCTGTCGATCGCAATTGGCTGTACCGGTGGTCGACACCGGTCAGTCGCCATCGCCGAGGAGATTCGTCGTCGCCTCAAGATCCCCAACGCTGTGCTGCACCGCGATATCGCTCGATGAGGGTCGTCGCGCTGGGTGGGGGACACGGTACCGCCGTGTCACTGCGAGCCCTTCGACAGATGACGAACGAAGTGACCGGTGTGGTCTCGGTCGCCGACGACGGTGGTTCGACGGGGCGCCTGCGCGCCATGCTCAACGTGGCGGCGGTGGGCGACCTGCGAATCTGCCTGGGCGCGCTGGCGGACCCGAACAATCCACTCACCGAGTCCTTCGAGCACCGCTTTCACGTCGGCGAACTCGAAGGACACGCCGTGGGCAACCTCTTGCTCGTGGGCTTGATCGACGCGACGGGCAATCTCGAGGAGTCGGTGCGCGCGGTCGCCCAGGTCATGGGCGTGACCGGGGCCATCGTGCCAGCCTCCTGTGAGGGCGTGGAACTCGTGGCGAGCACCGAGAACGGGGCGACGCGCGGCGAGACCAAAGTCGCCCAGGCGACCCGGATCAAGAACATCAGTGTCGAACCCAAGAACGCGCCCGCGCCCACCGCGGCGGTCGAGGCGATCGAGAACGCGGACCTCGTCGTGATTGGCCCCGGTTCACTTTTTACGAGTGTGCTCGCCGCGTGCGTCGTGCCCGGGATCACCCAAGCGATCGCGGGAAGCCGGGCCCACAAGGTTTACGTCGCTAATCTGCGACCCGAAGTGCCCGAAACCAAGGGTTTCACACTCCAGGATCACGTCGACGCCCTGGTTCGTCACGCGGTTGTCCCCGACGAGGTGCTGGTCGATGCTCACTCGGAGTTTGCCACTCAGGCGTGTTCGTTACCGACGAGTTACGCGGATCTGGCGGGCGTTAATGGCCTGGTCCACGATGTGCAAAAATTGGTACGAGCACTCAACGCGTGGCGCGTGGAGTGATGACCAACTACCGAGGAGACGCCGTGGCAATACGTGTTGCAATTAATGGATTTGGACGAATCGGACGCGGCTACGTGAGGGCATCGCTCAACAACCCCGACATCGACGTCGTCGCGGTGAACGACCTGACGTCGCCCTCGATGCTCGCGCACCTCTTGCAGTACGACTCGACCCAGGGAGTCCTGGGCGTGCCGGTCAGCGTCGTCGACGGGAACATCAAGGTCGGCAAGGACACCATCAAGGTCTTCGCCGAGCGCAACCCCGCCGCCCTTCCTTGGAACGACCTCAAGATCGACGTGGTGATTGAATCGACGGGCCTGTTCACCTCGCGCGAGGCGGCGGCCCAGCACCTCAGTGCGGGAGCGAAGAAGGTCGTCATCTCGGCACCGTCGAGCGACGCGGACGCGAACCTCGTGATGGGCGTCAATCAGGACAGTTACGACGCGGAAAATCACCACGTCATCTCGAACGCCTCGTGCACCACGAACTGTTTCGTGCCCATGGTAAAGGTCCTCGACGACGCCTTCGGGATTGACGTGGGCCTCATGACCACGGTGCACGCCTACACCAACGACCAGAATTTGCTCGACCTTCAGCACAAGGACCCTCGTCGCGCGAGGGCGGCTGCGGTCAACATCGTGCCGACTTCTACCGGCGCCGCGCGTGCGACGAGTCTGGTACTCGCCTCGATGAAGGGACGCCTTGACGGCACGTCACTGCGCGTACCGATTCCGGTGGGCAGTATCACGGACTTCACCGCGATCGTGCGTTCGACGACCGTCGAAGAGATCAACGCGGCCTACAAGAAGGCGGCAGACTCGGGTCCACTGAAGGGCATCCTCGCCTACACCGAGGACCCGATCGTGTCTTCGGACATCGTGGGCACACCGTTCTCGTGCACCTTCGACTCGTTGATGACGATGGTCATAAAGATCGACGACGCGCGCAGCTTGGTAAAGGTGTTCGGCTGGTACGACAACGAGTGGGGCTACTCGAACCGCTTGGTGGACCTGACCAGTTACATCGGCAAGTAGCGGTGGACGCCCTCCCGTCCTACGAGCGTTGGGGCGACCTCACGGGCAAGCGCGTGCTCGTACGGGTCGACTTCAACACACCCGTCGCCGAGGTGAACGGCGAACTAAAGGTCACCGACGACTTTCGGATCCGCTCGACGATCCCGCTCTTCGAGGACCTGCTTCGTCGTGGCGCGACGGTCGTAGCGTGCACGCACTTCGGTCGCCCGAAGGGTCAAGTGGTCGCCAAGTACAGCGTCGCGCCGGTGCGCGCACGTCTCGGCGAACTCTGTCCGGGCGTCGAACTGATGGAGAACCTTCGTTTCAATCCGGGCGAGGAGAGCGACGACCCGGCCTTCGGTGCGTCGCTCGTCGAAGGCTTCGACTACTACATCAACGAGGCCTTCAGCGCTTCGCACCGCGCGCACGCGTCGATCATGATCCCTCCGCAGTTGCTGCCGAGCGCGGCCGGCCCGAACTTGCAGCGAGAGGTCACGACCATCCTGTCGCTGTTCACGTCGCCCGAGCGTCCCTTCGTGGCGATCGTGGGTGGCGCGAAGGTCGCCGACAAACTAGGTATCGTGCGCGTGCTGAGTGAGAAAGCGGATACGGTCATCGTAGGTGGGGGCATGGCCTACACCTTTGAGGTGACCCAAGGTCGAACAATCGGCTCGTCACTGTTCGACGGCACGCACCTCGAAGACTGCGCGACGCTGTTAAAGGGTGGCAACGTGTTGATCCCCGAGGATTCACGCGGGCTCAAAGACGGACAGCCCTTCGGAGACGGCGGGCAAGACGAAGTGATCGACTTCGGCGCCAACGTGCCCGATGGCTTCGTGGGACTGGACATCGGGACCAAGGCGACCGCGACGTTCTGCGCGGCGATCGCCCAAGCCAAGACGATCCTTTGGAACGGACCCATGGGCGTCTTCGAGGACCCACGTCTCAGCGCGGGCACCGAGGCGGTCGCGCGCGCGGTCGCCGCGTCGTCGGCGGTGTCGGTCATCGGCGGGGGCGACTCGGTCGCGGCGCTACAGTCCTACGGCCTCGAAGACCAGGTCAGTTTCGTCTCGACCGGTGGGGGCGCGTCACTTGAACTGGTGGAACTCGGTGACCTGCCCGGGCTCAAGGCGCTTCGCGAGAGTCCGTTCAACGAATGAAGAAGCCTTTGGTCGTTGGCAACTGGAAGATGAACCTCGACTACGTCGAGGCACTGCACCTGGGTCAACAGATCGGTGTGATGCTGAAAAACAAGCCGCTCGAACACGTTGACGTCGTGCTCGTGCCGCCCTTCGTCGACCTGCGCAGCGTGAGCTCGATCGTCGAGTCCGAGCGGATCCCGGTGGGGGTCGGCGCCCAACACGTGAACCAGAACGACGCCGGCGCGCACACCGGCGAGGTGAGTGTCGCGATGTTAAAGCGGCTCAACGTGAGCTGGGTGATCGTGGGTCACTCCGAGCGTCGCGCGATGTACGCCATGACCGACGAATTGGTCGTGGCGACCTTGCGCCAGGTCGTGCGCAACGGTCTGCGCGCGGTGCTGTGCGTGGGTGAGGCGCTCAACGTNNATCGGCACCGGACTCAACGCCACCAGCGAACAGGTGGCGGACATGACCACCCACATCCGTTCGGTGCTCGCGGGTCTGGCGATGCCGGGAATCCGCGTGCTTTACGGAGGATCGGTCAACGCGCAGAACGCCGGGGCCCTCATGTCAGAGGGCCGGGTCGACGGATTTCTCGTCGGTGGAGCGAGCCTCAAGGCCGAGTCGTTCATGTCAATTATCCAGTCCTGTCATGACTGCTACGATGGCAAGCGCTAATCGGAGGTTGTGATGTTCACCTGGGCATTCGTCATTATTGAGGCATCATCGGCCGTGGGCCTCATTTTCCTGGTCCTTTTGCACTCTGGTCGCGGTGGTGGCATCTCTGACTTGCTCGGTGGCAGCATGGGCGCGGTCGCCTCGGGTTCGACCGTCGTCGAGCGCAACCTCGACCGCATCACGATCGCCGTGGCCTTAATTTTCACGTTCGCGACGCTGACGCTCGACCTGCGTTTGCAGTAACCGGCATGATCCTTCACGGATCGATCCTTCGCACGCTGGGTGCTGGACTGGTCCTGGCTTCCTCGGTGCTGCTCGTCACCTCGGTGGACGCGGCCTCGCCACCTGCGAGCGTGGTGAAGACTCTCAACCTCTCGCTGCCGGGGCCGTTCAATGGTTGCACGGTTCTCGACTCGGGAGCTACCCCCACGACCAACGCCATCCTCGACCTACTTCGCCCGTCGGCCTTTCTCACGACCACCAACGACAACCTGGCGGGCGAGGGAGGGGCGATCGCGTCAGCGGAACTGGTCTCGCTCAGTCCCGAAACGGTCGTCTACACGATCGCATCGGGTCAACACTGGAGTGACGGTGCGAGCTTTAGCGGCATCGACCTCGTTAGTTGGTGGCTGCGAGCCAAGCAGCTCGCGAGCATCCAGTCCGACGGCTACCGCGACATCCGCTCACTCGCCGAGACCAACGCCGGTCTCACGGTCACCGCGACGTTTTCTCAGCCCTACGCCGAGTGGAACCTGCTCTTTCGTGACGTCGAGGCGATCGGCACGCCGGCGGGCTGCTCGTGGTCGAGCTTCCTCGCTCGCCCGTCGCTGGGTCCCTACGACCTCGTGAGCGCTACGGACAACCGTTTCGTGCTCGTCGCCAACAAGGACTGGACCCTCGATCCCGGTCGGTTCGGACGCATCGTCATCAGCGACTCGTCGACGATTCCCGCGAGCCCGAGCGCCTACTTCGCCAGCTATTCACTCGACGTCACCAGCGCGACAGTCGAGGCGGTGAGTGCGCATCCTTCGGTATCGAGTCACATCGGCACGTCGAGCGAGAACGCCGAAATCACCTTCGCCCCGTCACGGCCTCTCACGAAGGTGTTGGCCCTACGCGAAGCGCTCAGCCTCATCCTGGATCGTCAGTCGATCATCAACGACATCTACGGATCGGTCACGTTCTCACCAGCGGTCGCCCAATCGTCGCTCTACAGTCAGGGCCAAGCCGCGTATCCGGGGGGCAACGGCAGCGCTCCGTCCGCGCAGTCCACCACCACGACCGTTCCGTCTACCCAACAAACGGGTTCACTAAACGATTGCGCGCTCTGCGCGGTCAACCTTTTCGAGAAGTTCGACTACATCAAGATGCCTTCGGGATGGTTCAGCGCCACTGGTGCACGCTTGTCGCTCGCCGTTGCCGTGGGTCCAACCGCGCTCGACCAGGCCGTCGCCGTCCAGGTCGAGACGCAGTGGAGAAATGACGGCATCGCGGTGACTTCTCTCAACGTCCGTTCGGACGACTTGGCCGCCTACAAGGCAGCGTCGAACGAGGTGGACGTCGCGATATTCACGCGCCCCACGACCACGACGGCGTCGTCTTCGGCGCGGTCCTTCGCGGGCCCGGGCTATCTGGACAGCTATCCCAGTGGTGGTCGATCCGGGGCGCTCAC
>PKZO01000003.1 GCA_003133125.1 Acidimicrobiaceae bacterium
TCGATCACCCACGTCTACTTGTGGCTTCTCGGATCGCTGGCGAGTGCGGACTGGTCGTCGGTACTTCTGGTGATTCCCTACGTTGGAATCTGCATACTCATCTGCGTGCTCTCGGGCCGGGCACTCGACGCGATGAGCGTGGGTGAGGACGAATCGCGGTCCCTAGGCGTGCGGGTTCGACAAGTTCGTCTCATCGTGATCGCCGCCTCCTCGCTCGGCACCGCGGCGATCGTCTCGGCGGTGGGGCTCATCGGATTCGTCGGCATCATCGTGCCCCACATCGTTCGTCTCCTCGTGGGCACCTCGTATCGAAGGATTCTGCCGATCTCGGTGCTCTTTGGCGCCGCGTTCCTCGTCTTTTGCGACACCATCGCGCGAACGGTGATGGCGCCCTCCGAGTTACCACTCGGCGTCGTGACCGCGGTCATCGGCGCACCGGTGTTCGTGGTGATCCTCAGTCTTCGTCGGGCCAGTGTGCGATGAGTTGGGTCGACGTGGAACACGTGAGCGTGAAGGTGGGCGCGGCGACCTTGATCTCGGACATCACGCTCGGGGTCGAACCGGGCACGTGGTGCACGATCATTGGACCCAATGGCGCAGGCAAGACGACCTTGGTTGAGGCGGTCGCGGGACTTCGGCGCATCGCGAGCGGGACAGTTCAGATCGCCGGCCAGTCAATCAGTGCGCTCAACGAGCGAGAGCGGGCGCGACTGGTTTCCCTGGTGCCCCAGCACCCCCAGGTGCCCGCGGGAATGACGGTGCACGACTACGTCGCACTTGGTCGCGTTGCCTATCACGGAGTTCTACGAGCCCCCAGTGCGGGGGACAAGCGAGTGGTCAACGAGGTGCTCGAGCGACTGTCGCTCGCGAGCTTCGCGCAGCGAGACGTCGCGACACTGTCGGGAGGCGAACGCCAGCGCATGGTCCTCGCTCGGGCCCTCGCCCAGTCGACGATGGTCATCGTGCTCGACGAGCCCACGACCGGGCTCGACCTTCGCCACCAAATGGACTTGCTGGAGTTGTTGAAGAAGGAGGTCGCTGAGTGCGGCTTGACCATCATCGCGACGTTGCACGACCTTACTCTCGCGGGCCAGTTCGCCGATCGCCTGGTGCTCCTTGACCAAGGAGTGGTGGTCATCGACGGCGCGGCGCGTGACGTCATTCGCAGCCACGAACTCTCAGATCACTATGGCATGAACCTGCGCGTCATCGACGTCGATGGAAGCGACGTCATCGTCCCTGTTCGCAACTGAGAAAGCGCCGGCGTGCTTGGCGCTTTCTCTTCTTTACCACTGGGTACGTGAACGCAGTGTGTTCGGACGACGCCAGTGCACGACTTCTCTTCGATTCGAGCCCTTTGTCCCAATCCAATAGACTTGACCAAAGCGACGAAGGGAATACCGTGCGGCGCACGCGAATCGTAGCCACCATCGGGCCGGCCTCAGACAGTGATGAAGTCCTCCTCGACTTGGTGAAAGCCGGGGTGGATGTGTTCCGGCTTTCCTTTGCCCACGGCGACATACCGTCGTGCATTGACCGACTGCGTAGGGTCCGCGCCCTCGCCCCAGACCTCGCGATCATGGTCGACATTCCCGGTCCCAAGATTCGTGCGGGATCCTTCGGCACTACGCCCGTGGTCCTTGGAATCGGTGACGACGTCGAACTCATTGAGGGCTTCGGCGAGAGTTCCACGGCTTCGACAATCTACGTCGAGCGTGAGGACATCCTCGAACAACTGAAACCGGGTGATCGCATCCACATCGGCGACGGTGGCGTCTCTCTGCAAGTCGTTACATCAGGTGAAACAACGACCGCAAAGATCACGTCTGGTGGCGCAGTGATGGGTAAGCCTGGCTTGTCGCTGCCTTCGTCGATCCTGAACGACCGGCTGCCGACCGACGACGACCGGGCGCGACTCGAAGCCCTCAAGAGCGAGGCCTTCGAGATTCTGGCCGTTTCGTTCGTGCGCTCGGCGTTTGACATCGTCTCGGTGCGGACGGTCCTCAGCCGCGATGACGTGATGATGATGGCGAAGATCGAGACCGGCGAAGGCGTCGCCAACCTCGACGAGATCATCACCGTGTCTGACGCGATAATGGTCGCACGTGGTGACCTCGGGGTGCGCATGCCCATCGAAGAAGTGCCTCATCTCCAGAAGCTCATCGTGCGCCACGGCATCCGCTACGCACGACCCGTGGTCGTCGCAACCCAGATGCTCGAATCCATGACCCATGCCCAGGTGCCGACGCGCGCTGAAGTGACCGACGTCGCCAACGCGGTCCTCGATGGCGCCAGCGCGGTCATGTTGAGCGGTGAGACCGCAATTGGCGAGGACCCCGTGGGCACGGTCATTACCATGGACCGAATCGTTCGACGCGCTGAAGAGTCGTTCGACTACGCCAAGTGGGGCTCGTCCCTGGGTATTCAACAGATCGTTGGTACCGGTACACAGTCGACGCGCATTACCGCGGCGATCACCGGAGCCGCCTGGCGCGCCGCGATGGAAGAACGGGCGGTCGCTATTGTGGCGTGCACGCGTTCGGGCATGACTGCGAGAGCCATTTCGCGTTTTCGTCCACCCATGCCGATCATCGCAATCACCCCCAGTGAATCAACGGCTCGTCAACTTCGTAGTTCGTGGGGCGTACAGGAGGTTTTCATTTCGTCATCCACGGATATCGACGTTTTGTGTGACTTCGCTATCGCACAGCTGAAGAGTGAAGGCATCGCTCAGCCAGGAGATCCAGTCGTGATCATGGCGGGCTCCTCTTCGGGCGGTACCGCTGTCACTGACACGGTTCGAATGGTGATCGTTCCTTGAGTGCCCAGTTGGGCTATGTCGTCGTAATCGTGGCAGGCCCAACGTCTCGTGACACCAAAGTTGTGGATGCCATAATCATTGCCCTCAGCCAGTACGTCAACTTACAAGAACGATAATCAATCTAGGCGCTAACTTGATTGTCCTGTAAGCAGCGCGGTCACGAGAAGATTCTTGATCACCGTGAAACAATTCGTGGGATGTACCCTAAGTGCACGATGTCCGTTCGCGTGGACAATCATGAAGGATCCCCCAAGGTCATCAATAGGTTCGTCACACTTGGCGGGGCATCTCGGGGAATCAGAAACCATCGCACTTTACACAAGTTCCGAATCTGAATTTGGCTTCGCCACAGCGTTTATCAGAATCCTTTGTGACAGTTTCGGGAACGTCGATGTTCCCCTTCGGTGAAGACACCTTGTGACACTTTGCCATTGCGAGTTGCATGGGTACAATTAGACAATGTCGAATCCAACTCTGGTCGTTGTCTTACCCACGTATGCACCTGGAGCTTCGATTCTTCCCACTCTCACGTCGTTACATACGTCTGTCCGTGCATATTCCGATCAGCCATATAACCTCGTGCTAAGTGATTCATCTCCTGATGAAAACATATGTGATCAAGCCCGAACGTGGGCTGACCAATCTGGCTGCAGGCTCGTGATTGATCATTCCAGCAGCCGTCGGTATGTCAAGGAGGCACTCAATGCAGCGCTTTCGAAGAGCGAGGTCGCGGACGCGGATATTGTGATTTTTACAAATGATGACGTTGAATTTGACGTCAATTGCGTATCGAATATCGTGCGTTCGCTTAGTGAGGACACTGTTGCAACCATTGCTGTCGGTTCCGTGCTGCCTGACCCGCGCTTCAGGGGTGGCGGCCGACGCGCAGGAGCCTGGCAAATGGACGTCGTTGCAGAGATTGCTCGAAGGCTACCTTCGACAGCGTCTCGCGCTGAGGGAGCCATTTGGGCGACTCGAGGTTCTTTCGCCGGCGTCTACCGTTATCCAATAGGCTCCGGGAGCATTGCTGATGACGTGGAGTTGCGAGAATATGTAAGCAAACACAACGTTGTGACGCTGAATGTTCCAGGGGCTGTGGTTTACAAGATTCCTCCGTTAGGCTTTTTAGAGTTTGCGTTACAGACGCAACGATTTCGCACCGCATCAAGAACGGCGAAGGGAGTTGCGCTATCACCACTGGTGAAGTCGCAGGCTGTCTTGGTAAGTCTTGCCAAGAGTCCACTGGGGGCGTTGCAATACCTCGCCTATCGAATTGCGTTGTCTTCTGGCTTCGGAAAGAGATCGACCACTGACAAAGAGAATTGGAATCGAGCTTCGAGTACGTGGCGATAACCTAAATGCACTTCGGTTCTTAAGGTTTGAGCCGGACCTTCAGAATTCAGATGACAGTGGCATGTCACGACGTTGGCAAGATTTGCTTCGAAGATAATTGATTCAACGTGGCTTCCTACTGCCAAGGAGCGAGTCATCAGCGTTGCGATGGCAAGAGTTCAGTGCCTGTGACGTCTGAAGAAGAGCGACTTGAGCTGGATTGCCATCAGACTTCAAATGTCGGACGCGTTTGCCCGGTGGCAGTATCGATCTGGGCCCGTTACTTGAGTGAACTGCGATACTCAATTAACGATAATCAGGAAAACGCAGGGTGGGATCGACATCACGTTTCGTCCCCTGGCTGCTTCGCAAAGTAGGTCAAGGAGAACTGAGAGTGCGTTGGGCATAGTAGCCCATGTACCAAGCGAGGGTTTCCTTCAAGCCTTCGATAAGTGGTCGAGGCTCAAAGTCCATGAATTCATATAGTGATCGCAGATCCAAGATTCGTTGCCGGTGTCCACTCGGCATTGAGGGGTCGAACTCAATCCTGACGGGCTTGCTGGCCAATTCAAAGAGACATCGTGCGAGCGCTTCCATTGTGGTTTCTTCCGTTGTCGCAATATTGAGTGGTCCAACACGCCTCTTTTCCACCATAAGCATGATGGCCCTCGCAGCGTCCGTGACATTGACAAAAGTTCGGGATTGTTGCCCGTCACCCCAAATTTCAACAATTTGGCCTGAGAGAATCTGCCTAATCATCGTTGGAATCACCCTGCCACGTTCAGCGCCAGATAAATCACCGGGTCCGTAAAGATTTGCAAGGCGTGGAACATAAATTCTCAGATTGAATTGCTCGGCGTATACGTGGCCCATCATTTCAATCATTACCTTTGAAAGAATGTATCCATCACTGGGATAGGAGAAATTGGTTGTGAAGTCGTCGATCTCCGCAACCGGATTCGAACAGTGGCGTGCGTAAATCTCTGCGCTGCTGACTAAGACGACGTCTCCTATCTTGCTCAGGCGTGCAGCTTCCAAGATGTTCGACGCAAGACGTACATTGGTCGTAACAATTTCTGCAGGGTGGAGACTCTTGTACGCGGCGTTACCATCGAGCGCGGCGCAGTGGAACAGTACGTCAATTGCTGGCTCGGAGTTCTCGCAGAATGTAACGATGTTGGAAGAATCGAGCAGATCTGTATGAAACCAGTGGGCGACCTCCGATTGTGTCGCACTACTTTCAGAAATGGATGCCTGTCGTGAGACAGAAGTGACTTCAGCGCCTTCGTTTGCGAGGGCGTGGACAAGATGAGATCCCAAAAACCCCGAAGCCCCAGTAACGAGGACCTTTTTCTCGCGCCAGTAATTCATTCCGTGAACCTCATTTTCCGAGTCGAGCTTGTTGACGATGGCGAGTGATGCCAACTATGGCCCCGACCGCTCCGGCACCGTATTCGCTCAAGCGCATGACGATAACCAGAAAGGTCGTAATTGGATCTGCAGCAAACTGGCGCCAGTTGCGAAAGTATGCGGCCCGAATTGGAAAATATGAATGAATGGCTGCGCGTGGCCGTTTTCTGATGTATTTCCAAGAGTCTTGTCCATACATGTATCTCTTGCGAAGAAGCGCTGTCAAACGTAATTCACCTTCATTGTGCATCACTGTGGCCCGCGTTCTCTCCACACGATATTTCGACCCTTTGAGTGTTTCGTGCAAGTCCCAGTCATCGCCGCCACCGCCAAGTGCCTCGTCTAGCCCTCCTAATTCCTCCCAGACTTTGCGAATAAAAAATCGTGGTGCTTCGATGGCGTTATCTCCGACATAGGCCAATCGCTCGAGAGCCTTTGCGCGAGCCCAAGGACCTGAACCGAAGGAACGTTCCGCGATAATGACTGCGCTTGCTCCCGAATTACAGAGCTCTACTGCTTCCGAAACAGTACTTGGGGGGAGCTCCATATCGGCGTCTACGTAGTAAACGAACTTACCCGCAGACATCTTGACCCCATAATTCCGACGGAGCGGGGCATCGAACTTGCCAACCGCCAATCCGGGGTCGTATTCAAGCACTTGCGCGTCGTACTCCTTGGCAAGTTCAAGCGTTCCATCGGTTGAGTTGCCGTCAACAAGAATTGTCTCTATTGGGGCGTATGTCTGGCGGTTAATCGACTCGAGCAAATTCTGGAGAAATCTAGCGCTGTTCCTAGTCGGAATTATGATCGAAACAGCGGGCTTGTTATCGCTCACAATCGGACCGGGTGCTCTCTTTCGGGCTATCCACTGGAGGCAGACATTGTGTTCAGCATGCTTCGTTAATTCCATCATTCTACCTCTCAGCAGATACTCCTGACATTCTCCTTAAGTCAGAATTACAACTGAGTTCGACTATTCCTGAGGCGAGTCAATTAGGTCCGAACTGTGTCAACGTAAAATTGGAGAATCACCGCTGCTCGTCGAAAGATTGATGAAAGCCCAACCATCTCCATGTCGAATTGCAATTGGAATTGTCAATAAGTCGGCCTACCGCCATTGAGGCTTTTCCCGAAAGACGATGTCAGTCATCTATTCGAGAGACGCAGCGCCATCTTCAAATAGGGATTCGTAGAATATTCCGTACTGTTGGGCAATCCTGCGCCAATTATTGGAAGCTCCGAGTTCTAATGACGCTCGCTTCGCGCTCTCCACATCTTCAACTGTCAGTCTCGAAAGACCCATTGCAAAGCCCTCGGCATTACTTCCGACGTAAATTCCTGCGTCACCGAATACTTCCTTGAGAAAGGGCCAGTCAGTTCGGAGAACGCCAATACCTGCATCCAGAGCAGAATTTACTACCCCAGTCGTGAGCATCTCACCATCTTTCTGATACGGAATTGCAATTACATCGCAGGCTCGCATCCTCATTCTGAACGTGTAATTGCTCACGTGCTTGTATCTTTCAGCGATTACGATCCTAGGATCACGGGGCACGATGTCGTGCTCATCGAGGGACCAACAAGCAATCTCCAGATCGTCGCGTTCTGTCTTTGCAAATCCTTCGAGAAACTCGGTGACAAGTCTTTCTCTTCGTGGAGCACCTACGATACCTATTCGAATAGGGATCTTCTTCAAGCCGAGGCTAATTTCTGCAAAGGTCCGCTGCGCCGAAGTCGTAGCTCTCAATTTACCTTGCCCACCGGGAAAAGAAATTATGGCGTGCTTGGTACCCGCAGATATTCGATAGCGGGATTGAAGAAGGTCTGCACCCCAATGACTGTGGTGAATGATGCCATCGGCCGCGCCCAACCAAGCTTGAAACAACGGGTCGTATATCTCTGGCTGCTTAGTATGAGGAGTGAGATCGTGCGCAGTGACAACAATCTTGATGTTTGCGGCACGCAGATCATCTATCAACGCAATCGTCTGCGAGTAGTCCAACCTCATTTGATCTATGAAGTGAAGATGGAAGATTTCAATTTGACTTGAATTCCGTTTGTTCAGAGATCTACGTTTGCTTGGGAAATACTCTTCGACTAGGTATTTACGATCAAAATGTCTGGCAACAAGTTTAGGAAAACTATTGCCATCGTGAAGGTTTGGAATCATGACGTTAATGAATGCGCGTGACCTTGAGATGATTGGCGGTGTATTCGATTGGAAAGATTTCGAGTAGTTCGCGTAACCGAAACTTAACCTGCAAAGCTGATTTGAAATAATTCTCAGTGCATCGGTCGCCCGCCCCAGGATCAAGTAGATGGCCCATCGCCTGATCTTCTTACCGAGCTTTTCATTCATTAGATCCATTGTTCTATTCCAGTCCTTACAAATGGGCATTCGAAAGTATGTCAGTAAGCAAAATTGTCCTCAGGATTATTGGCGGAAATTACGGGCTTGAAGAGTACGCGGGGGAGGACTGTGACTATGGGTAGAGGAACTAGAACCCAGAAACTGGACCGGTCAAGTGAGAGATTGGTCTCGAGGAAACCCAGGGCGGTTGATTGATCCAAATAAGAATTAGCCATGAGGAACCACTCAGTAGCCCGGAGTCATCATATTCGGCAGTCGCCGAAACAAAGACTTCCGCGGGTGTCCGTCCATTACAATTAAATGCATAACTACTTGGTGGAATTAGCGACCCATATCGGACGGCTCTGCAAATAATTCAAGCGTGGTCAGGGCGTACTAAATTCCATTAGCTGAGCAAGCTGTGGGTAGTCGAAATAGACAGCGTAATCCTCTAAACGTTCAAGAATCCTATCTGGAGAAAACTCCGCGTAGCCGAATAATTCACTTGGGTCGCCCTTAGTCAGCTCCATATTGAGAACGTCTGCAATCCATTTTGGAGAAACATTACTGCCCCACTTGTTTGTTTTGCGACGGCAGAAAGGTTCCAGATCGAGGAAGAGATCAACCGTCAACACGATCCGACCATCTGGGTTGAGGAGGCGACGCGCGAAAGTGAGAGTCTCCTTCAACGCGTCTGGTGGGATATGCTCCAGCGTCGATACTGAGTAGATAACGTCAAAAGTACCTTCGATGTTGGCGTCGGAAAGAGTGGACTTATAGAGTTTCACGTCGGTCTTGAAGGCCCGATTCAACTGAGCGTGACGTTTCTCA
This sequence comes from Acidimicrobiaceae bacterium, assembly GCA_003133125.1. Classification (GTDB taxonomy): domain Bacteria; phylum Actinomycetota; class Acidimicrobiia; order Acidimicrobiales; family RAAP-2; genus RAAP-2. The sequence continues at coordinate 8,745 of PKZO01000003.1, forward strand.
GGACCGGACCCGTATTCGCTTCCGCCGTAGTTGATGAACGGATCGACATTATGGATTTCACTTCCCGTCCGTGCCAAAACAAACTGCAATCCTGACAGTGCGCCCCCGATTTCAAGGACCCGCATTCCGGATGTCGGGCGCACTGAGTCGTACACCCAGGGAAACTCGTAGATCCGAGTCGAACTGTTTCCTTGATATGCAAACGGGCCTAAAATTGCAGCGAGCCGATAGTCCAATCCAGCGCGGCGTGCAATCTCTGCTAATCCGGGCACAACTCTATGTCCCCATGGCGCGCCCCACTTCTTGTTCCAAGCTACATATTCGGAAGGAAGTACCCGCCTCGCCAGCACTCAATAATCCTAATCCGAGGGCCTAGCAGAACCTGTACAAGCCGCAGGGGTAACTTGCTAATGGTCACGATTTACCTAAAGTCAATGTTGCTTCATACATAGCATGGGCGTGTGATGGAACTCCCGATTCCTGAACCAAGCAATAGTTCGTTCAACGGCTTCTCACCTTGTTTGAGCTTCCAGATCGACTGCACGGCAGTGCGGCGCTCTCGTTTCGTGTTTTCCTCCGTGCTCCATTCTGGAGCGCTGGAACTCGCAAAACCGAGTGGCTCAGCTCAAGGGGATGCTTCAACTAATGCCAGGAAGATGAACCGTCGCCTGATTCGTTTCGTTAGTTCTTAGTTGGACTCGTTGCTCTATTCCATTGCTTACATGTGGACATTCAAAAATATGTCGGTAAGCAAAATTGTCCTCAGAATCATTAGCGCGAACCGAGCGGTTGAAGAATGTCCGAGGGAAGATTATTGATATTGATATGGAGGACTGGTACCTAGTATCTTGACCAAAATTGTGAGAGGTTGTTCGTGCGTTCCTAAGAGGTCGACAAGTCCTTTATTCCCTTCGTTGATACTCGTTGAACCGTGTGTGAGTGGCCCGAGCGAGACGAACAGAAGGAAACTCTGTCGGTTGTCCCAGATGAATGCGAGGTAACCCTATCCTCGGCAGAGGAAATGGTTTCTCGTCGACGAAGGTCAAAGACGTGATTGAAGAGTTATGAAGTCGACGAATTGGCAAAATTCTAGAAAATGCCTTTGAAGGGCTACACTCTCGTTGAGTCCAGGGCAAAATTGCACAACCATGATCCAAGGCGTGTGTTCCGGGTCGAGTGGCTTAGTAGTCGGGGCCCTTCCACATTATTGATTCGTAGTGAGAGGAATGACCTTGAGTTTCAGTACGTCGTTGGGAGTCGAATTGGAGAAACCTCTCAAGGCGCCTTGGCTACGCGAAGATTCTTTCCCGCTCTTTACTGCCTTAATTCCTGCGATGCTGCTGTTAATCCTTCCGCCATTGCTCTGGGCGAGTTCAATTCCAGGTAACCCGGCGAATGTTGGCGGTGACATTCCGAACACCCTTTTCTTGGACCCGGGTTCCTTTCTCACACACTTGATGAGCCAGAAGATCGGAATTGGACTAACTGGGACGGACACTTTTTTACCGTACTTTTCATTAGCGGTTGTTGCCTTCATGTTGAATTCGGTGGGATTGGATTCTCAATTAGTGGTAGCCGGACTTGTCCTAGCACTGACGTATCTCGGCGTTTACTTTCTAATAATGTCGATCTTGCCGCGACGAGCGTTGTGGACTTCTCGCGTTTCGGCTGCGGTT
>PKZO01000018.1:0-20060 GCA_003133125.1 Acidimicrobiaceae bacterium
CGCTCTTTCTGCGGGCCTTCGTCGCCACCGACTGGGAGTCGGGCATCGAGGTGGCGGTGAGCAATCCCGATCTCGTGATCGTCACGCGCGACGGTGATCGTTTCGCCGCCTCGGGATGGCGCGTCGCCTCGGGCCGCGCGCTCGTGACCCGCTCGACGGTCGACGAAGCGCACCTCGCCGCCACCCAAGCCGACACCGCCCTCGCGCCCATTCGTTCGCGTCGCGACCAGGCGGCCCAGTCCGCCGTCGCGGCGCGCCAGCGGCTCAACCAGGCGGCGACCGCGCACGCCCAGGCCGAGGCTCAACTCGAACGGATCAGCCGCGACATTGAGCGCACTGGTCAGCTTCTCGAGGAGCTCGCGCTGAGCGTGGAACTGCTCACGAGTGAGGTGGGCGGGCTCGCCGGACAGATCGTCGAGCTCGACGAGGAGCTCGCGACGCTGCTTGAGCAACTCCCGGCGATCGAGTCCGCCGTTGCGTCCGCGGACGACAAGAAGCTCGCTCTCGACCAGGCGCGCGCGCAACTCGAAGCCGACCGCGAACGCGTCAGTGAACTCGCGACGGCCTTGTCGCGACGTGAGGCGGAGTACGGGGAACGTCGACGGCTCATCCAACAACGTCGAGGCGAGATCGAATCACGCCTCGAGGGACGAAACTCCGAGCGCCTCGAGGCGGCCAGTCGACGCGAGTCCCTCGAGTTCGACCTACGCGTGCTCGAACGCCTGACCGGGTTGGTGACGCGCGCCGCCGAGGACATCCGTACGTCCCAAGAGGCGATGGACTCGACCTACCGCGAACAGCTCGAGGCGTCACGCGCCTCGGCCGAACGTCTCGAGGTGGTTCGCCGCGAGCGCAGCGAAGCCGAAGCTCGCCTGAGTGAGGTCGGCGAAGTGATACACCGTGGCGAGATCGAACGAGCCGAACTCGCCGTGATGGTGACCAACCTGCACGAGATCGTACGGCGCGACCTCGGTCTCGAGCCCCACGAGATTGGTCCCGGCGAGGAACTCGACCTGCCCGAAGGTGTCTCTCTCGAGCAACGGGTGGGCGAGCTTGAGGCGCGCGTCACGTCACTCGGCCCCATCAACCCGCTCGCCCTCGAAGAGCTCCACGCGCTCGAAGAGCGCTACCGCGAACTCGACGAGCAGGTGAGCGACGTGCGAAACGCCCGCCGCGAGCTCCAAGAAGTGTTGCGCGCGCTCGACGAGGAGATCATGACCACCTTCTCGAGCGCCGTCGCCGACGTGAACGAGCACTTCTCGACCCTGGTCTCGATGCTCTTTCCCGGCGGACAGGGGCGCCTCATTCTCACCGAACCCGACGACCCACTCAACACCGGCGTCGAGATCGAGGTTCGCCCCATGGGCCGCAACGTCCGGCGGATCTCACTGCTCTCGGGTGGCGAGAGGTCCATGGCCGCACTCGCCTTCCTCTTTGCGGTGTTTCGTTCGCGGCCTTCGCCCTTTTACATGATGGACGAGGTTGAAGCGGCGCTGGACGACGTCAACCTGCAGCGCTTCTTGAGTCTGGTCGACGAGTTCCGTGACGAGGCGCAGTTGCTCATCGTGACCCACCAGAAGCGTACGATGGAAGCCGCTGACGCGCTCTACGGGGTGACGATGGTGCCCGGGGCATCGTCCAAGGTGGTCAGTCAGCGCGTCACGCGCACGCTCGAGGTCGAGACGGCGTGATCGTCGTCATCATCGTCGCCGCGCTCGTCGTGCTGTTGGGCGCGGTCCTGGTGGTGCGACGCCAATCGCGCAGAAGCGTCGCCCCCCAGTTGCGCGCCGCCATGCCCGAAGTGCTGGTGCGTGACGTGTCCGCGCGCCCGAGCCTCGGTGACGTGGCGACCCTCGAACGCCGACTGAGCTCGTCGCGCTCAATCTTCGATCGTGTGCGCTCGATCTCGGGCGTGGGATCTCTCAGCGAGGACCAGCTCGCCGTAGTTGAAGAGGTCCTGTTGCGAAGTGACGTGGGGGTCACGACGACCAACGAGATTCTTTCGGATCTGCGCGAGAACGGCGCGCCCGAGGGCGTGGCGAACTCGCTTCGAGATTCCCTGCTCTCGTCACTGAGGGCCGATCGTTCGGTCAGGTTGAAGGCGAGTGAAGGACGCGTACCGGTCTGGCTCTTCGTGGGGGTGAACGGCGTGGGCAAGACGACGTCGATTGGCAAACTGGCCCAACGCCACGTCAACGAAGGTCGTTCGGTCACCTTGGCGGCGGGCGACACCTTTCGAGCCGCCGCCGCCGAGCAACTCGAGCAATGGGCCAAGCGAACCGGTTCGGACATCGTGCGCGCCAACGAAGGGGCCGATCCCGGCTCGGTCGTGCACGACGCCCTCGGTCGGGCCCAGGCGCGCGGTTCGGACATCGTGCTCGCCGACACCGCCGGGCGGCGATCGAACAGCACCAACCTGCTCGACGAGCTCGCCAAGATCCGCCGGGTCGCGGACCGCGAACCGGGCGAGGTCGTCGAGACCTTCATGGTGCTCGACGCCACCACGGGCCAGAACGCGCTCAACCAGGCCCGCGAGTTCCTCGCCGCGGCGTCGGTGACCGGGATCGTGCTGACCAAGCTCGACGGGACCGCACGCGGCGGCATCGTGATAGCCATCGAACGCGAATTGGGCATTGCGGTGAAGTACGTGGGCATAGGCGAGGGCGTCGATGACTTGATCGTCTTTGACCCGCAGAACTTCGTCGATTCTCTGCTCGACGCGTGACGGTAGCCTTCAGGCATCATGTTTGACGCCCTCAGCGAACGACTCGAACGCATCTCGGGTTCACTACGTTCGCGCGGACGACTGAGCGACAGCGACCTCGACGAAGCTCTCGGCGAAGTTCGTTCGGCCCTGCTCGAGGCGGACGTCGAGCTCGGCGTGGTGCGCGCGTTCCTCGAGGCGGTGCGTGAACGGCTCAGTGGCGAGCAACTGAGCCAGAGTCTCTCGCCCGGTCAACAGGTCATCAAGGCCGTGCACGAGCANNTGGCGTTGTGGTTTAAGCAGCAGGGCCGCCAGCCGTTCCTGGTCGCCGCCGACCTCCAGCGCCCCGCCGCCGTCGAGCAATTGCGGGTGCTCGCGGGTCAGATCGGTGTTGACGTCTATTCCGACGCTTCCGATCCGGTGAAGGTCGCCAAGAAGGGCGTCGCCGAGGCGACGCGACTCGGTCGCGACGTCGTGATCGTCGACACCGCGGGACGCCTCGCGATTGACGACGCGCTGATGCGCGAGGTCCGCGCGATCAGTAAGGAGACCTCGCCGCACTACACGTTCCTCGTCATCGACGCCGTCACGGGCCAGGACGCGGTGCACACGGCTAAGGCCTTTAACGAGACCCTGGCGCTCTCGGGCATGATCGTCACCAAACTCGACTACGACGCGCGCGGCGGCGCGGTGCTCTCCGCGCGAGGCGTCGTGGGCCGGCCAGTGGTGTTCGCCTCCACGGGCGAGAAGCTCGCCGACTTCGACCTCTTTCACCCCGACCGCATGGCGTCGCGCATCCTCGGGATGGGCGACGTGATGAGCCTCATCGAACAGGCCGAACGCACCATGGACCCCGACGTCGTCGCCGAGTCGGCGGGGCGCATGATGAGCGGGACGTTCACCCTCGACGACTTCATGTCCCAGCTCAACCAGGTACGAAAGATGGGCTCCCTGGGCGGGATCATGAAGATGATGCCCGGGGTCACCAAAGAGATGCGCAGCGCGGCGGCCAACGTCGACGAGGGCCAACTCAACAAGATTGAGGCCATAGTCAATTCCATGACCAAACGCGAACGCCGCGAACCGGTCATCATCGACGGCTCGCGTCGTACGCGCATCGCCAAGGGTTCGGGCACCAGTGTCAGCGCGGTCAATCAACTGCTCAAGCAGTTCGGCGAGATGAAAAAAATGATGCGCCAGATGGGTGGATCCCAGCCTTCGATGCCTGGTCCCATGGGTAAGATGGCGAGTCTCGCGGCTCGGGCCCAAGCCCAGCGCAGCGAAGCAGTGCCGGCGGGTTTCGAGTCACTGGCGGCGGGCATGAAAGCGGGTGCCGCGCAGCGTCCCAGTGGCGGGTCGAAAAACAAGAAGAAGAAGGGTGGGAGAGTCACTCCCCCCAAACAACGCTAAACTTTGACGCTCGGGTATATCGCCCAGTCCTGGTGGACCAGGACAAAAGGTTTGAAGGGACATTCGTCGTGGCTGTGAAACTCCGTTTGGTGCGCATGGGAAAAAAGAAGCAACCGACCTATCGCGTGGTCGCGGCCGAAAGTCGTCGCGCCCGCTCGGGTGCCTTCCTCGAGATCGTCGGCACCTACCAACCCCGCGGCGTCTCGGACGCGAATCCCGAGACCGTGTTCTCCATTGACAACGACAAAGTAGTGCACTGGCTCCAGCACGGTGCCCAGCCCACGGAAAGGGTCGCCAAATTGCTCAAGGCGAGCGGCGCGCTCGACGCCTTCGAGGCCACGAAGGTCGCCAAGTGAGTGACGTGCACGACGACTACGTCGCGGGCGATATCAACACGATTGACGACGGCGACAACCACGAGGATTACGGCAACGAGAACATTGAGAACGACGGTGCCGATCGCGCCGCCGCCGCGACCGCGGCCCTTGAATTCATCGCCAGGTCCCTCGCCGAAGAGCCCGATGCGGTGTCGATAGAGGTCAGCGAGCGCCAGGGCAAAGTCGTGCTTTCGCTCAGCGTCGGCGCAAACGACATGGGTCGGATCATCGGTCGCCGCGGGCGCACCGCCCAGGCCATCCGAGCCCTCGTGGGCGCCGCGGGCGCGCGCGACGGCGTGACGACCTCAGTCGACATCGTCGACTAATCGTGAGCGCCCCCGAGCGCCCCATGCTCGAGGTCGGGCGCATCGTAAAGGCGCACGGGCTCAAGGGTCAGGTCCTCGTGGACCTCTGGACCGATCGGATCGAGCGTCTGGCGAGCGGTGCGCAGTTAGAGACCGATCGAGGAAGTCTCCTCGTGGGTTCGTCGATCGCTCACCAGGACCGTTTCATCGTCACCTTTGACCGCATCGTCACGCGTGAGGACGCCGAGGTGTGGCGAGGGGTCGTGCTTCGCGCGCCTCGTCTCGAGGACGACGACGCGATTTGGATCGACGAGCTCTTTAACGCCGAGGTCTACGACGCCCACGGCGTTCGTCGCGGGCGCGTCATCGAGGTCGAGTCGAATCCCGCGAGTGACATCATGGTCCTCGACTCCGGAGCCCTGGTGCCGCTCACCTTCGTCACCCGGATCGAGGCGAATGTGCGCATCGACGTCGAAGTGCCCGAAGGGTTGTTCGAATGACGCTGCGCATCGACGTGCTCAGCTTGTTTCCCGAGTCGATCCGCCAGTACGCGACGACGTCGGTACTCGNNCCGGCATGGTGCTTCGACCCGAGCCCATTATCCGCACGCTCGAGCAGACGCCGGGCCTCGCGCACCCGGTCATCGCGCTCAGCCCTTCGGGGCGTGCGTTTAACCACTCGGTCGCCCACGAACTGGCTCAACTCGAGGGCTTCACGCTGCTCTGTGGGCGCTACGAGGGATTCGATCAGCGCGTACTCGACCTCGTCGCCGACGACGAGGTCTCCCTGGGCGACTTCGTGCTCGCCGGGGGCGAACTCGCCGCGCTCTGCGTGATCGAGACGGTCGTGCGTCTGCTTCCCGGTGCGCTCGGCAACGACGAGTCGAGCGTGGAAGAGACCTTCGCCAACGGACTCCTCGAGTACCCGCACTACACCAAACCCGCCGAGTTCCGGGGCCTCGAGGTACCCGAGATCCTTCGCTCGGGCGACCACGCCCGTATCGCGCGCTGGCGACTCGCCCAGTCCCTGCGTCGTACCATCGAGCGTCGCGGTGACCTCATCGAACGTCGCGGCGGGCTGAGCGCGGACGAATGGGCCATTTTGGACGAATTCCCTCCGTTGGAATAGGTCTGGCGCAACGGCTAAACTTCTAAAGCCTCAGTGATCCGAAAGGGACCGCTCACATGAATCCCACCGACCTCATCGACCGCGACTCGCTTCGCGACGACATTCCCGCATTTCGCACCGGCGACACCCTGAAGGTCCACGTGCGCGTGGTCGAGGGTACCCGCGAGCGCGTCCAGGTGTTCCAGGGCATCGTCATCCGCCGCCAGGGTTCGGGTCTCCAAGAGACCTTCACCGTGCGAAAGGTGAGCTTCGGGGTCGGGGTGGAGCGCACGTTCCCGGTGCACGCGCCCACCATTGCCAAGATCGAAGTCGAGTCCTACGGCGACGTTCGTCGCGCCAAGTTGTACTACCTCCGTGATCTGCGTGGAAAGGCCGCCAAGATCAAGGAGCTCCGCGTCACCGAGCGTCCCTAGTCCCTTGGGCGAAGAAGAGCTCGACGACTACGAGTCGACCCTAGAACTCGCTCTCGTTCAAGAATACAAAGCCGTGGTGGGCATGTTCGACTTCGCCGTGGAGACCGACCGGCGTTTCTACCTCGCCAATTCGGTCGCGGTCGAGGTCCGCTCCAGCGGCACTCCCACCTTGCTCGAGATCACGCTCGCCGACGCCTGGGTCTGGGACATGTACCGCGCCGCGCGCTTCGTGCCGTCGGTGCGGGTGCTCACGTTTCGCGACGTCAACATTGAACGCCTACCCAAGGAAGACCTGCAGCCCTAGCGATGCAGATGGTCCGGCTCTCGACTTCACTGCAAGTACTCGACCAAGTCGCCGAGTTCGTTGGCGAGCAGTCCTCGCCCGTCGCGCTCGCCTGGGTCGACGCCGACTCTGTGGTCGCCGCGGGCGGCCTGAAGGACCGGTGGTCCAAGCCCATTGGCGTCTGGCTCGAAGTGGGCGAAGGCTACCCGGCGTCACTCGCTGCGCGCGACGTTGCGACGCTCAGCTGGCTGATCGAGCTCGATCACGTGATCGTGAGCGGCCCCGACGCCGCTCTTCAGGCCCAAGTGGTTCGCGCGATGCTGGTTGACGACGAGGTGAGTTTCACCAACGAGGTGGCGACCATTCTGGGCGCCTTCAATCGTCCCGCGCCACCGCGCGAGCTTCGCGTATGGAGTTACGACGGCGACACACTGCGCAGTGGCGAGGATGAGCTTCGTGCCGGGCGAACGCAGCGCGAAGCGGTCGGGGACGTGACGGTCTTTTCCTAGTTCGACTATTCGGGTTGTTGGGAGATTCGCTCGGGGTGGATGCGCACGGTGACGCGGATCTCGCCTTCGCGACGCATGGGATAACTATCGACGTCGAGGTACTTTTTGGCCAGTTGGTCAATGACGTCGTCGGCCCCCTCGGTCGTGAAGCCAGTGACCGAGCCTCGCACGACAATCGCCGCGTAGAGGTCGTCAGGGTCGGTGAGCGAAACCGCCACTCGCGAGTCACTCGCGAGATTGCGTGCCTTGGCACGTCCGAGTGCGGTGTTGATGATGATGTCCTCACCGTCGAGCATCACCCAGACGGGCGTGACTTGAGGGGCACCGTCGGGACCCAGCGTGGCGACGTGCGCCAACACCTTTTTTTCGAAGACTGCTCGTGCGGCGGGCGTGAAGGTGTCGGTCATGGTTCATCCAGTTCTAACGGGTGGGGAGTCCCACTGTTTTCATGGTAATGACTGTCGGTGCGCTCCTCGCTGTTCGCACGAGGTTGGGCGCTGCACGGCACCCTCAGCAACGCCGGTCTCGACGAGAGCGGGGTAAAACTCTACGGAACTGCCGAGATTCCTGGGGTGGGNNGCCCAGACCGAGCGCAGCCTGCACCACTTCGCGATCAGTGACGAAACGATGCCGCCGGCTCTCGTGCGCGCCTTTGGCGTGCTCAAACTCGCTTCGGCTCAGGTGAATGAGGCGTTGGGCAAACTCGACGACGAGCGGGCCCAGCTCATCGAGCGCGCGGCGCGCGAGGTTATCGACGGCACGCTCAAGGACGAGTTTCCGTTGCGCATCTGGCAGACCGGCTCGGGTACCCAGACCAATATGAACGTCAACGAAGTCATCTCCAATCGTGCGATTGAACTGGCGGGCGGGGTACTCGGTTCCAAGGTGCCCGTGCACCCCAACGACCACGTGAACATGTCCCAGTCTTCGAACGACACGTTCCCCACGGCCATGCACATCGCCGCCGTGGTCGAGATCACCGACCGGCTGGTGCCGAGCCTGCGGCGACTGCGCGACGCGCTGGACGCGAAGGCGAAGGCCTACGTGAACGTCACCAAGATCGGACGCACGCACCTGATGGACGCGGTGCCGCTCACCCTGGGTCAGGAGTTCTCGGGCTACGTCGCCCAGTTGGACGCGGACCTCGAGCGTCTTGAACTAGTGCTCGGTGGCCTCTACGAACTCGCCGCGGGCGGCACGGCGGTGGGCACTGGGCTTAACACGCACCCGGAGTTTGGCGAGCGCGTCGCCGCGGCGATCGCGACACTGACGGGCAAGCCCTTCGTCACGGCGCCGAACAAGTTCGCCGCCCTTGCGGCGCACGACGCGCTGGTCTTTGCGCACGGCGCGATCAAGACGACCGCGACCAGCCTCATCAAGATCGCCGACGACCTGCGCTGGCTCGGATCAGGTCCGCGCTCGGGGCTGGGCGAGTTGGCCCTTCCAGAGAACGAGCCCGGGAGTTCGATCATGCCCGGCAAGGTGAATCCCACCCAAAGTGAGGCGATGATCATGGTCTCGATCCAGGTCTTCGGTAACGACACGGCGATCGCCATGGCCGGCTCGCGCGGCAACCTCGAACTGAACGTGTGCAAGCCCGTGATCATCCACAACTTCTGTAACTCGATTGACTTGTTGAGCGACGCGTGCGACCGGTTCCGCGAGTTCTGCGTCGAGGGACTCGAACCCGACTACGAACAGATCAGCCACCACCTGAACAACTCGCTCATGCTCGTCACGGCGCTCAACCCGATCATTGGCTACGACAAGGCCGCCAAGGTCGCCAAAAAGGCCCACAAGGAGCGCACCACACTGCGCGAGGCGGCACTCAGCTTGGGCTTTCTCAGCGCGGAGCAGTTCGACGCGGCGGTGGTGCCCGAGGACATGACCCATCCGTGAGCCGACCGGTCCGCCTCGAGGACAGTGTCATCGAAAATTGGCTCGAAGCGAACCCACGCTGGCGCCGTGAGGGCGATCGCCTCGTGCTCGTCGTTGGCACTGCGGACTACCCCGGCGCGGTGGCGCTTCTCCAAGCGCAGGTCCCCCTCGCCCAGCGCCTCGACCATCATCCGATAGCAACCGTTGGGTACCGCGAACTACGACTCGAGTTGTGGACCCACGACCGTGGAGGAATCACCGAGCTCGACCTCGAGTACGGCGAGGAATTCGAGACACTCCTCGCGCGTTACCACCACCTGCTTAGTTGACCGGTAGATTCCACAGCGCCATCCAGCGCGAGAGGTCCTTTTCCATGGGTAGGTCCTTTTCGAGGAACGAGCGCACCCGAAGTTCGAGTTCGTTGTCGCGTTGGTTCTTCGAGGTCGGCGCAAAGGGGTAGAACGTACCCTGCTTTAAGAGGTACACGAGTCGCACCGAACCATCGCCGGGAGGCGACTTGGGCACGAACCCGAAGACCGCGCACAACAAGCGCGGCCCGAGGCCGTTCTCCACCATCGAGGTATTCGCGCTGTGGATGCGCGTGACGAGGCTCTCGAGGTCGGGATCTTTGATGACGAGCCACTTGAATCCCAGGTCGTCGGTGGTGATGCTCACTTTGTTGTCGGCCTCGTTGAAGTTGAGGAGTTGTTCGATGTCGGCGTCGGTGGTGATCGTCGATTCGCCGCTGCCGGCCTTGAAGCAGAGGCCGGCCTCGCCGGAAGAGACGAGGTCGAGCTCGCTTTCGAGGGTGAGCGCTCCCGTAGAGAGGGCAAAAAGATTGTCGAGTTTTGGCTGGGCTTGGGTGGTGCGCCCGAAGAGCGCGTCGCGAAAACCCACTAGCCGTTCAGTTCACGCTCGAGCTTGTTCAACTGGTCGAGGCGCTTCTCGAGCGAGGGGTGCGTCGAGAACAGCGAGGCGGCCGTGCCGGGAGCGAGGGCTGGAGCGAAGAAGAAGGCGTTCATGCCTTCACTCTTGCGCAGGTCCGTGCGTGGGATCTTTCCCATGTCCCCGGTGATGTGCACGAGGGCACTGGCGAGCACGCTGGGCTTGCCGATGAGGATCGCCCCCGAACGATCCGCCGCGAGTTCGCGATAACGCGAGAGGGCCATGGTGAGCATGTAGGCAATGACGTAGATGACCAGTGAGATGATCCACGTCGCCATCTCCAACAACACGATGTTCTGGCCGCCGCGACCACGCCCACCGCCACCGAGAATCGCACCCCACATGGCGATGCGACTCACTAGTCCCGCCAGCATGCCCACACCCGAGGCGATCGTCATGACCGCCACGTCGCGGTGCGCGACGTGACTGAGTTCGTGGGCGAGCACCGCCTCGAGCTCTTCGTCACCTAGGCGGTTCATCAGTCCTCGCGTCGCGCAGATCACGGCGTGCTTGGGGCTGCGGCCCGTGGCGAACGCGTTTGGTATATCGACTTCGGCAACGCCCACGCGGGGCTTTTCCATGTTGGCGAGTAGACAGAGCCGGTCGACTATCTCGTGCAAGCGCGGCTCTTGGGCGGGCGTGACCTCGTGGGCGTGCATCGAGAACATCGCGATCTTGTCCGAGAAGTAGTACTGGGAGAAGATGAGCGCGAAGGCGATGACGATCACGAATTCGTAGGCGACGCCCACGCGAATCAGTACCGTGACGATGATGGCGTAGAGCAGGACGAGCAGAAGGCCCGTGACGAACATTCGCGCGTTCAGACCGTGGTCGGTCTCAATCTTGGAATTGGCCATGCTCAGGCGTCTTTCGGGGTGGGAAGCTCACCCGCTGCCTCGGTCGCGCTGCCGGTGCCGGTGCCCAGTTGGGCTTTGAGCGCCGCCAATTGGGCGTCGACGTTGGACGTCGTGCCGGCCTTGTCCAATTGGGCCTGAATGTCGTCACTGGGACTGTTGAGGTCTGTGAGCGCCCCCGAGGCGAGCAACTCGTCCAGGGCACCGCTGCGTGCTTGCATCTCGGCGACCTTGTCCTGGGCGCGCTGCATCGCGGCCCCGGCGTCGGTCATGGACGTCGAGATGCCCGCGACCGCCTCGTTGATGTGCGAGGAGGCCTCGGCCGCGGTGTAGGTGGCCTTGATGGTCTCTTTCCTCGTGCGAAACGCCTCGACTTCGGTCTGGAGTCGTTGGCTCGTTTGGGTGAGCTTGTCCTCTTGCTCGACGATGGTTGCGTGCTGGGTGTCGAGGTCCTTGAGCTGCGCGGCGATCGCCTCGCGACGACTCAGTGCTTCACGCGCGAGGGGTTCGTTGCCTTGGGCGAGCGCGGCCTTGGCCTGTTCGGCCAACTTGTCACCCTGGGTCTTTAGTTGCTCGGCTTGAATCTCTACGCGCTTGCGCGCGGTCGCGACGTCGGCGACGGCGCGCTTGACCTTGGTGAGGTTCTCGAGCTGTTGTTCGTAGGAGAGATCGAGCGTCTGGCGCGGATCTTCCATCTTGTTCAGGGCGGCGTTGGACTTGGCCTGAAAAATTGTGGTGATTCTCTTACCTAAACCCACGGGGGCCTCCTTCGTTACCTGACCAGACTAGGGGCAACCGGGCAAAGCGGTCGTCAGGAACGCCTGTCCGCACACCAGGGACTCTAATTTCTCGGTAAGTTCTCGTCCTGGTTCTTCGCCTGGTTGGCCAGTTCGAGCCGGTACGTCTCGAGGCCTTCGGCGAGTTTCTCGTCGTCGATGCCGAGCATGCGCACGCAGAGCAATCCGGCGTTGGTCGCCCCGTTGATCGCGACGGTCGCCACCGGCACGCCACGGGGCATTTGGACGATCGACAAGAGTGAGTCCAGGCCGTCGAGGCGCGCGAGCGCGACGGGCACGCCAATCACCGGTAGCGTCGTCACGGCAGCCAGCATGCCGGGTAGGTGGGCGGCGCCTCCCGCTCCGGCGATGATGATCTTCAGGCCCCGACTCCGCGCGGTCCTCGCGTAATCGATCATCGCTTCGGGGGTTCGGTGCGCGGAGACCACGTGGATCTCGTAGGCGACGTCGAAACGCTCGAGCACGGTGGCGGCGTCGTTCATGATCTCGTGGTCCGAGGAACTGCCCATCACGATCCCCACTTGTGGCTGCATTACGCCTCCTCGGTGCTCGTACCGTACGCAAGAGCACCCTGCCATGCTCTCACGTGCACCGTGGCCGGGTCGTCACCGACACTCGTGACGTGGCCGAGTTTGCGATTCGGTCGCCAGGCTTTGCCGTAGTCGTGCACGACGACGTCGGGCGTGGCCCGGGCGCCTTCGAGCGAACCTGGCTGGTCGGCACCGACGACGTTGACCATGACGGCATTGGCGTAGAGCGGCGTGGCTTCGCCGAGCGTTTGAGCACTGACGGCGAGCAGGTGGTTCGCGAACTGGCTGGTACTCGCGCCCTCGATGGTCCAGTGGCCCGAATTGTGCGGGCGAAGCGCTATCTCGTTGACCACGAGGTCCCCGCCAGTGACGAAGAACTCGATGGCGAGGATGCCCACCGCTTCGACCAGTGACGCGATCTGTTCGGCGAGTTCCTCCCCGCGTCGGGCGAGTTCGTTGGTGACGCGCGCGGGGTAGACCACTTCCACGCACATCCCGCTCGCTTGCTCGGTGGTGACCAGGGGATAGATGGCGAGCGAGCCGTCGACGCCGCGAGCGAGCAGCTGGGACACCTCGCTTTGGAGCGCGAGGCGCTCTTCGACGAGCACGTCGCCCGCCGTCGCGAGTTGATCGATCATGGTCAGAGTTTCGGTGCGCGAGCTCGGAAACAGGACGCCGCGTCCGTCGTAGCCCCCGCGCGGCGCCTTGATCACGGGCTCCTCTTCGAGATCGTCGAGAAAACCCTGCAGCGTCGCGTCACTCGAAGAACTCACCACGACAAAGCGCGGCACGGGTATACCCGCTTCGCGAAAACGTCGTCGCTGGTACGCCTTGTCGACCGCGTAATGAAGGGCGGACGAACTCGGTCGAACCGCCACGCCCAGGGCTTCGAGCGCGGCGATCTGATCGAGGTCGATTAATTCGTGGTCGAAGGTCACGACGTCGACCAACGTGGCGAGTTCGGCGAGCGCGCGCGCGTCTTTCGCCTCGCCGACCAGCAGGTGGTCACACGTCGCCGCGGCGGGATCGTTCGCCGAGGTGGCGAGGACGAACGTTTCGACATTGACGGCCAACGCCGCTTCTCCCATCATGAGTGCGAGCTGTCCTCCGCCCACGATGCCGACTCGACGCAAAGTTGGCTGGTGGACGTTCGACACGAACAAAACGCTACAGGACCATCGAGGGAGACCGGCTCAGATAGTCGCCCTCTGCGCAGACAGTAAATTGGTCTGCTACGAGGAGTTGATATGTCAGTAGTAGCCAGTGTCCTTTCTATTGTCTTGTTCTTGGTGTTCGCCGCGTCTGGAATGCAGAAGATCCGATTCAACCCGATGATGTCGAGTGCCGCCGAGCACCTCGGCTTCTCCAAGGTTGCCTACCAGCGCATTGGGTTCCTGGAGTTCGTCGGCGCCGTCGCGGTACTGATTGGCTTGGCGTCGGGTCGGTCTTCGTTCCTTGGGGTGTTGAATGAAGTCGCCGTCGTGGGACTCGCCGTCACGATGATTGGCGCGGTGTACTTCCACTTGCGCAAGGGTGACGCGTTCGCAGTCTTTGCGCCCGCGGGCGCACTGGCCGTACTTTCGATTCTCGAGTTGATCTTTCGCCTGGGCTAGTTCATTGGGGAAGACGCGTGTGCTTGAACTCGTTTAACGCTGACTGCGCCGTCATTAGGGTAACGAGCGACTCGATGAGTGAAATGGACGCTTTGGGGTCGTCGCCGGGAGGAGTCATGTAGCGCACGAACGTCGCGTCGTCTCCCACCACGAAAGTCGGCACGCCGAAGGCTTCGATTTGCTCGAACCTCCTGAAGTTCTCGCCAATGACTTGGTGTGGGCGTCGGCTCTGCAGGTCGAGTCTCAGCATCTCCACGTCGACCCCGACCGGCGTGAGAACCGTGTCGATCTCTTCGAGGGTGACCAGTCGGATTGCGCGTTCGTGACGAGCGCGAAAGAGCGCTTCGTGCGCGGCGAGGAACTTGTCGAGTTGCTGATCACGCACCGAGACGCTCGCGGCGAGGGCGAGGAGGTCCGGGTCGTGGGCGGGGTCGTCCCATACGTCGGGGGCGCCGTCGGCCCGGTAACCCTGGCTCATGGTCCAGGGCACGAAGTCAACGCTGAAGTCGGCGCCCGCGCGGAGTGCACTCAGCACGTGCAAGTGGATGTTCTTGGCGAAGGGGCAGCGATAGTCGTAGGAAAGTTCGAAAGCGGTCACAGCGTCAGCCTACGGACTAGCCACTCGGGACCGGCACGCCGTTCGCGCGACAAAGGTCCTTGTAGGCGCAGAATCGACACGTGTTGGTCGAGGGCGTCGCGGGAAAGTCGCCTTCTTCGTAGTAGCGCTTGATCCTTTGCCAGGCGTCCACGGCGTTCGACGCCCGTGCCTTGACGACAACGTCGGTCACGTTTCGTTCGATTGACTCGCCGTGAGCCACGTATAAGAGTCGGATCTTGGTGGGCGTCTCGCCGAGTTTCTCTCGACAAAGTGCGGCGTACAACTCGGTATTGGCGAAGGTCTGCGCGTCATAATTACGGTTCGGCATTCCACCCGTCTTGTAGTCGACGATGATCAGGTTTCCCTCCTGGTCGCGATCGAGGCGGTCGAGGATGCCAAAGAGTGGCGTGTCGTCCACGTTCACCCCGAGACGAAGCTCGACTCCTTCGGCGTTCACCTCGCGCGGGTCCTCCATCTCGAAATACTTGGTGATGATGTCGCGGGTCTCGTCGACCATGCGGTCGAGCATGGCCAGGTCCATGGCGATTTCGTTGCGCACCGAGTCCGTAAGGATTGCCTCGATTGCGGGATCCACCAATTCGCGGGCCTTCTGCGCGGTGCGCTCCTCATTGGGCAGCAAGAACAGGTGTTCGAATATGTAATGGGCGAATCGTCCTTTGGCGGTGGCGTACGTGGCTGGTTGCGAGATTCTCTCGATGGAGGCGTGTTGGTAGCGGCGAGGACAAGCCTTGAAATCCGCGAGGCGAGACGGAGAGAGTGACTTTGGCAATGACTGTTCGAATGACATGACTGGACCCTACGGCACTGGTGTGACCTGGCGGTTCCGCGTCGTCACGCTGGTGGCGAGTAGACAGGATGCATGGCCGAGTCCACCGAGAAGCGTCCTGACGGATCAATAACGCGAACGAATACGTGGAACGGTGTCGAAACGGGTGAGCCGGTGCTCGTCAATGTCCCAAGGGAGCTGCGTCTGCAGTGGGTGTTTATTGCCCACGGGCGCAACGAAGCCACCGGAGAGGAATGGGTCGAGGTTCGAGGTGGCCGACCCGGTGAATCCAAGAGACGCGCGTTTCGAACCGAACTGATCTATCCCGTGAGTTCTAAGAGGGGCTCGAAATTGGTCGGTCCTTCACTGGAGGCGGCTCCGCGCTTGTCGATGCATTCGCCGCAACCAAATCAGTGATAAGTACTTCTCAGTCCCTCTAGCCTGTTCACGTGAGACAACGCGCGCTCTTGATCTACGACGGGACTTGTGGGCCGTGTCTTAAAGGCGCGAATTGGTTGGAGGCTCATCTTCGAAAGGACGCGGAGCTCGATCTCGTGGCGTCCCAAAGCCTCAGTGACGATTCTCTGGAGACCCTGGAGCTGGATCGCGAAAAGGTTGACGAATCGCTGTGCTGGGTGGGCGTCGAGGGCGTCTGTGTTGGTTCCTTCGCCTTAACGAACGCCGTCGCGAGAATGCGGCGACCGTGGTCGACGCTCGCTTTGATAATGCGTTCGCCAGTGGTATCTCCAGTTCTTGCCCGCAGTTATCCAGTCGTCGCGAGAAACCGTCACCGGTTTTCACGGAGTTGTTAAGCCCTGTTCCACAAGGTCTCAGGACATGAAGACCTCATTCGAACAGCCGGATTTCACGCGTAGGAGTCGTCTGCCCACACAATGATTATCGTCTCTCTCGTTGGGGTGAGAAGCGGTTTCACTTACCGTGTCGGTCAAAAGGGGCTCGGAGAGTCAGCGCACCCTTGGATCGATTGACCCGCGGACGACAGGTGCGCAAAAATGGGAATGTTTAGCGCCTTGATCGCGGATGCTCAACGATCATTCCGAAGTGGGCCAGTTCCTCAGTTCGCCGGATCCGCGCTTTTGCGCGGAGTGTCTCGTCAAAGTCGAGGAGGTCACCAAAAAGGATGATGGGCGCCTTGGAAGTGCGAAGTCGTAGTAGTTCGAACACCCGTGTCATCGTGTGGCCTTCCTGGTTATTGGCTGAGACGCTCATCTCGCCTCAGTCAGAATGGCTCATCGAGGTAAACGAAAGGTGAGAGGTCGGCGGCGCTGGTCCACCAATTCAGTGACCATCGTGGACTACCGAGGTATGTCCGTTTCTAAGGTTAAGTTGACATTCTGAAGCGTCGTCAACAACCCGCTTTTAAGTTTTGTCCGTAACCGGCGGGCTTTGAGGAATGGTCACGGTGACGCGTGTGCCGGTCAGTGGATTTGAGATGAGCGAAATGTCTCCGCAATGAGCGTCGACGATGCTTCGCACGATTGCGAGACCCAGACCAGCCCCCGCTCGGGACCTGCTCGGATCGGCCTGCCAGAATCGATCGAACGCTCGTTGCGCATCTTCTTGAGTCATGCCGGGTCCTTCGTCCTCTACTTCCAGCACCGCGCCTTCTCCTTCTTCCAAGACTCGGACCTGGATCTTGGCCTCAGGCGGTGTGTGCCGTACCGCATTCGTGATCAGGTTGACGACCACTTGACGCAGACGAGCCTCATCACCCTCGACGACGACCTTGTGGGGAGCCGAGATGGTGACTTCCCGCGTCGGACTCGTTACGAGGACGTCTGCGACCACTTCGCGAACGACGCTCTCCAGGTCAACGGTCTCATACTCAAGTGGTCTGCCCTCATCAAGTCGGGCCAGGAGGAGAAGGTCCTCCACGAGCCTGCCCATCTGGCGACTCGAGACCCCAATGCGATGAATGGCTTCGTCGCGCACTTCTCCGCTTCGCAACTCACCTCGACGCCATAAGTCGGTGATACCAAGGATGGCCGAGACGGGGGTGCGAAGTTCGTGGGAAGCGTCACCGACAAACTGGCGCAGGCGTGCTTCTAGGGCCTGTTGCTCATCGAGCATCACGTTAAAGGCGCGCGTCAGTTTCCCCGCTTCAGTTCTTTGACTCCCCTTCGCTACCCGTTGGGTTCTATCTCCCTTCGCGATGGCTTCGGCGACGGCCGTCACTTCGGTGATCGGACGCAGTCCAAGGCGAACGATCCAAAGTCCCGCCGCAAAGAGGACCGCGAGGATGATGAGCCCCGTAACTAGGAGAGCGAGTTCAAGAAACCTCGTCGTCGCGTTGACCTGACTCAAGGAGGCGGCCACGAGAATATCTGAGTGCGAGTGGGGAAATGCGACGAGAACCGCTCGCCAAGTTTGTGAACCCGATGTAGATCCTACGGTCACGATGGTGACGTTCTTTCGTGACGTAGACGCGGTGCTCGGAGTTCGAGGTGACTCTCTTTTGGTGCCTAGTGGCGTTGAGAGTACCGTGCGTTTTCCGTTGGTGATCGTGGCGAGGTAGAGCGCGCTGATGTTATTGGTACTGAACACGGGTGGCGAGTGGGCTGGTCTCGACGTCGGACCCGACGAGGTAGCGATTCGAAAAGGTTTCGAGGGGAGGAATCCCGCGAGCTGCTGATCGACTTGACGAATCCCCGCCGTTTCGACTGAGTGGATCAGGAAAAGACCCAAGAAGAAACTAACCACGACGACGAGAGCAGCGGCGCTCGTGAGCCTTGCGCGAAGAGTCACGCCAGCGTCACGGTCGTTCGATTCGATAGCCGATGCTTCGAACGGTTCGAATAATGGAGGGTGGTGACGTGTCGATCTTCTTTCGCAACTGCGAGACGTACGATTCGACGATCGTCGGGTCACCCTCGTAGCCGTAGTCCCAGACGTGGTCGAGTATCTGCCAACGACTCAAGACCTTGCCGACATTGGTGATCAAGAAGTGCAGGAGTCGATACTCGGTTGGAGAGAGGTCCACGACCAAGCCGTCTTTGGTAACCGTGTGGGAGTCGTCGTCAACGACGATGTCTCGATACGCCAGCACGTGCGCCTCGGGGGCTTTTTCGCTGCGTCGAAGTTTCGCCCTGATGCGCGCGGTGAGTTCTTCGCCGCTGAACGGCTTCGTGAGGTAGTCGTCGCCACCGATTACGAGGCCTCGAACCTTGTCACCGACTGAATCCGCCGCAGTGAGAAAGATCACGGGAATGTTCGATCCGGCTTCGCGCAGTCGTTGACAGACTTCGAAGCCGCTCATATCGGGCAGCATGACGTCAAGGACCACCAGATTGAACCTCGATTCTTCGAGCGCGAGTTTCAGCCCTTCACAACCGTCTCTCGCACGAGTGGCGCTGAATCCAGCTAGTTCGAGCGTCTTCATGATGACGAAGGCGAGACTGTCGTCGTCCTCGACCGACAGAATCTCCATTGTCACCGCAGAAGTATGACAAGGGTTTCTGAGTATTGATTAAGAAAGACACAAGGCGAGCCTCAATATTCGACTCGAAGCGTGCCGTCGCCCGACCTTTCGCGTGATCGCGAATTCAGGAATTCATTAAGGCGCTCTCAGGGAATCTCCAGACTCACTTTGCACAATGTTGTCATGACAAAACACTTGACGAGTTCGGTTGATAGACGAGTTGGAAAGCAGCGATTGGTTCGGCTGTGTTCCGCTGTTTCGGTGGGACTCGTGCTTAGCGTTGCGGGGACTGGCTTCCTCGCCGGGGGAAGCATCGCGTCGGCATCCTCGAAGCCAGCGAAAGCCGTGACCACGAAATCGTTGAAGGCCTTTGAGAGTTGCCTCAAGAAACACGGAGTCAAGGTTCCTTCCTTCGGTGCTGGCAAGCCCCCGAAAGGTGGCACCCCTTCTGGGACGTTTCAGCCCGGTAGCGGAACGCCGGGGAACTTCAAGTCGAGCGGCAAGTCCCAAAAAGCTCTGAAGGCGTGCTCCGCCCTCTTGCCCGCGGGATCGCAACTTGGAGGTGGCTTTGGAGCACCGCCCAACGTGTCGGCGAACTTCGCCGCCTTCCGTAACTGCATGACCCTTCATCAAGTGGTCCTGGCGAAAGGGGCCTACGGCACCACGACATCGTCCTCCAACGTCACGTCCACCTCGAGTTCGACCTACACCAAGGCTTACGCGGCGTGCTCGGTGCTCTTGCCCAAGGTGACGAAGAAGACCGGTTAGTTCCTCGGACCTCTCTTGAAACCCCGACCATCAACCACACGGAGATATTGACATGAGCCTTAAGACCCCCGAGTTCCTCACGCGCAAGCGCGTGGCTTACGCCACGCTGGCGTTGGCGGTCGCCGTCGTCGCTGCCCTCGCCTTCTCTTCGATCTATCACACGACGCCGACGTCGAGCGCCACGGTGACTCGGACGGTCAAGGTAACGAAGGGTACGGTTCAGGCGAGTGTCTCGGTGTCGGGGAATCTCTCGACCGTCCAAACCGCCAATGAGAACTTCGTCTCGGGCGGCACCTTGAAAACGCTCACGGCAGCGGTCGGACAGAAAGTAAAGGCGGGACAGACACTCGCCACCGTGGATTCAACGACGGAGAGTTCTGCTCTCGATCAAGCGACGATCTCGCTCAAGGTGGCGAATATGAACTACGCGGACTCGCGTGTCTCCTACGCCAGCGACCAACAGAAGTTGGCGAGGGACAGGTCGACGCTCGCCACCGATCAGGCCGGTGGTACTCAGGTGCAGCAGGATCAGAATCTGGAGAGTCTCGACAACGCGCAACAACAGTTGACGAACGACGAGAACACACTGGCCTCGGCCGAAACGAAGGAGAGTGACGATCAGACGACGCTCTCGGATGCCACTTCGACCTACGACGCTGACTACAATCTCGGTTGCCCCGCCGCTTCTGCGAACGCGGGGTCGTCCGCCAACTCTTCGGGTA
>PKZO01000018.1:20099-23916 GCA_003133125.1 Acidimicrobiaceae bacterium
CCGATACGACGTACCTGTTCACCCTCGTCGCGACCAATAGCGTTGGTTCAAGCACGGGCACGGGCGTGACGTTTACGACGGCCCAGACTTCGTGCTCGGTTGACTCTGCTGCCATCGCTACGGACCAGGCACAGGTGACTACCGACGAGAATCAGATCACCCAGGACCAGACGAGCATCACCGTCCAAGAGCTGGCACTGAAGGTTGACCAAGCGAACGCCAAGGTGTCGTCCTCCACGATTCAAACTGATCAGTCGGCCATAACCCAGGATCAGTCGACCATCGACCAGGCCAAGATTGGCTTTCTGCAGGATCAAGGGTCCATCGCCCAAGACGAGGTTGCACTCGAACAGGATCAGAAGTCCCTCCAGGAGACCCAACTCGTTGCGCTCATCAGCGGCACGGTAACTGCGCTGAATGGCTCGGTCGGCCAGACGGTGAGCGGTGGTGGATCATCCACCACGAGTTCGTCGTCGTCGAGNNGTCGCCGACGTCGCCGAAGCCGATGCGATCAAGATCCAAGTGCACCAGCCGGCGTCGGTCACCCTCGCGGCCTTGTCGAACATTGAACTGAAAGGCGTCGTGACTGCGGTGTCGCCTGTCTCGACGGTTTCCAACAATGTCGTTGAGTATCCGGTCACCATCGCCATCTTGCACGCACCCAAGTCGCTCAGGGATGGCATGACCGCGGACGCGGCGATCGTGGTGCAGTCGGCGACGAACGTGCTCTTGCTTCCGAGTGCGGCGATTACGACCTCTGGGAACGTCTCGACAGTCAAGGTACTGAGTAAGGGCGTCCAGAAGACCACCATTGTTACTCTCGGCATCGTCGGCAGCTCCTTCACCCAGATCACGAGTGGAGTCACGCAGGGCGAGACGATTGTCGAGCCCACTGCGTCGGTGAGCGCAGCAAGTGGTTCGGGGACGGGTGCGTCGATCACATCTGGCGGATTCACCGGTGGTGGCGGCTTCGGTGGGGGAACGCCATGAGCCACGTGACATCGCCGACGCCGATTATCGCGATGAAGGATATCGTCAAGAGCTACATGATGGGTGAGGTGGAAGTTCTCGCCACGAGAGGTATCTCGCTCTCGGTGCAAAAGGGCGAGTTCGTCGCGATCATGGGAATGTCAGGTTCGGGCAAGTCGACACTGATGAATATCATTGGATGCCTGGACGTGCCGACGAGCGGTCACTATCGTCTCGACGGCGTGAACATCCGTCACCTTGATGACCGGGCCCTGTCTCAAATCAGGAACAAGAAGATTGGTTTCGTCTTCCAGGGTTTCAATCTCATCTCGCGTATGGCCGCAATCCAAAACGTCGAGCTACCAATGGCGTACGCGGGCGTTAGAACGAAGGAGCGCCGCAAGCGGGCGTTGGCGGCGCTCAACATGGTGGGTCTGAGTGATCGCCTCGATCACTTCTCGAGCGAACTCTCTGGTGGACAACAGCAGCGCGTAGCCATCGCGCGAGCGATGTGCACCAACCCTGCGCTCATCTTGGCCGACGAGCCCACGGGCAACCTGGATTCTCGCTCCTCAGCCGAGCTGATGACGCTCTTTTCCGGTCTGCACGATCAGGGCCGCACGATCGTGATGATCACCCACGAGCCCGACATCGCGGAATATGCCTCTCGCGTGGTTATCCTGCGTGACGGCGCGATCGTGAGTGATAAACCTCAGAGCAGCTCCCGCGCGGTGTCGTACGAACTTGAGATGTCCGGCGCGCCACTCTTGGGCCAAGTCAGAGCGCAGGACTGATGTCGGCGATTTTCGGGAACTTCTTCATGGCCGTACGAGGAATTGGCTCGAACTGGCTGCGGACGTTCCTCACGATGCTCGGCGTTCTCATCGGCGTCGCGTCGGTGATAGTGCTCCTCGCGATCGGTACCGGAAGTTCCCAGTCAATTGAGAAGTCCATCCAGAGCTTGGGCTCAAACACGCTGACAGTGTTCAGCGGTTCGAGGTCCGGCTCTTCGAGCGGTACCCAGATTCGCAACTCGACGCTCAATATCGCTTCGGTGACCGCGCTCTCCAGTTCCGTGAACGACCCCGACGTGAAGTCGGTCTCACCGGTCGTCACGACGAGTCTTTCGGCGACCTACGACGGAACGAGTTACACCACCTCGGTCATCGGATCGACGTCTTCGTATCTAACGGCTGAGAACTATACGGTGTCGGCTGGTCGGTCAATCTCGCACAGTGACGTGGTGAACCACGCACAGGTGATCGACATTGGTTCCTCGGTGGCGAGCGCACTCTTTGCAACGGGCTCAGATCCACTTGGTAAGCAAGTCCAACTCGGCTCCTCGGATTTCACGATCGTGGGACTCCTCGCGTCGAAGGGTTCGAGTGGGCTCAGCAATGAGGACGCCGTAGTGATTGCGCCTTACACGGCCGTACAGGACCAGCTCACCGGCGAGTCTCAGTCGTTCTCCGAGCTCCTAGTACAGGGAAAGTCGTCGTCCACGCTCTCGCTCGCGGAGAGTGAAGTTGAGAGCACGCTGGCTTCACTCAACGACACGACGGTGTCAAGCCTGCCCTTTACCGTGATTGATTCGGCGAGCCTGCTCACCGCCGCGACGTCGAGTTCCAAGACATTCACGGCACTCTTGGGATGGATGGCCGCGGTGTCGCTGCTCGTTGGCGCCATTGGCGTGATGAACATCATGCTCGTCACCGTCACCGAGCGGACCCGCGAGATCGGCATCCGTAAGGCGATCGGCGCGAGAAAGGTCATCATCCTCACGCAGTTCCTCATCGAATCGATGGTGATTTCGTTTCTCGGTGGAATATGTGGTGTGTTCGCGGGAATTCTGGTTTCGCGATTCAAAATCGACGGCGTCAAGCCGGTGCTGGCGTCCTATTCGATCCCGCTCGCTCTCGGTGTCGCGATCTCCGTAGGCATTGTCGCGGGCTTCTATCCGGCTTACCGAGCAGCGTCGCTGCGTCCGATAGACGCGCTGCGTTACGAATAGTCAAGAAAGGACGGCAAGGGTGACGAAGGAAATGGCAGACGTTGATGAGGGCGGGTCGCCCAAGGGTGATCGTGGGGACGCGACACTCGCGGGCTCGACGGTGCTCGTGGGCGAAGAGGATTTCGACATCCTTTTCGGTGACGAGGCCGAGGAGTGGCCCGAACAGGCGACGTCGAAGGGGTATCACGCGTCGTGGTTCGTCACGGTGCTCTCGGCGTTGTTGTTGGTCGTCGCGGGACTGTGGCTCGGGGCCTATTTGCAGCGAGGTCATTCCACGGCGTCAGCTTCCTCATTCAGCAGTCTGTTCGCGACCGGTACTGGCGGCCTAACTGGAAGCAAGGCCCTGGCGAGTGCCGCGGCGAAGGTCACCACCGGTACCGTGACCGATATCGTTGGCAACACGCTCTACGTGACGACGTCAAGCGGTTCGCTCGTGGCGGTGAAGGTCAGTTCGTCGACGACGATAGACCGCAACGCCGCTTCAACCCTTTCGGGACTCGAGCCGGGCGACACCGTAACGGTCCAGGGTACGAAGGAGAAGAGTGGCTCGGTCGAAGCCACATCTGTCTCCGATACGGCGAAAGGTGTGACATCAACCGGGTTTGGGAGCGGATCGTTCCCGAGCGGACTTACGGGCGGATCGGGTACAACTTCTGGAGGCTGAGCTCAACCAAGAGTGCTCGAAGCACCGATCGTCACGATCTTCAGGCGGTGACCTCGCGAGGCGCGTATTGGTTTCCGTCGCGCCGGCGGTGATTCTCGGGTGCTTAGGGTTCGCCCAAATCTCCGACGCTCTAGGGAGCTTGACGTACGTTACCTCGAACCCGAGTTGGCCCA
>PKZO01000030.1:0-3043 GCA_003133125.1 Acidimicrobiaceae bacterium
GGTGAGCCCCTCGCGTATTCGATGCGAATAGAGAAGATCCTCGCGAAGCGTCGCGGCGAGTTCGACATCATCCACGACAACCAGTGCATGGGTCCGGGCATCTTGAAACTGCTACGCGAAGGTTGGCCGCTGCTCGAGACCCTGCATCACCCGATCACCGTGGACCGCTCGATCGCGCTCGACCACGCCGAAAGCTTGTGGAAGCGTTACACCACGCGACGCTGGTTCGGGTTCTTGCGCATGCAGGTGCGCGTCGTGAAGCAACTGCCC
Organism: Acidimicrobiaceae bacterium; assembly: GCA_003133125.1. Taxonomy (GTDB): domain Bacteria; phylum Actinomycetota; class Acidimicrobiia; order Acidimicrobiales; family RAAP-2; genus RAAP-2. Next base: position 271 of record PKZO01000030.1, read on the forward strand.
GCGGTGCTCACGGTCTCGCACAACTCCAAGGTCGACATCAACGCGCAGATGAAGGTGCCACTGGAGCGGATGACGGTGGTGCCCGTCGGCGTGGACGCGAGTGTGTTTCGACCCTACGACGACGTGGTGAAGAAGAAGGGTCGCCTCATGGTCACCTCGAGTTCGGACGTGCCCATGAAGGGACTGGTCCCGCTGTTAGAAGCGATCGCGAAGTTGCGCACCGAGCGCGATATCGACCTGGTCGTAATCGGCCAGCCCAAGGCCAAGGGTCGCGTCGCCACGGCGATCGAACGGCTCGGACTCGGGGACATCGTCACGACCATCTCCGGGGTGTCCGACGACGCCCTCGCGCGCCTCTACGGCGAGGCGGAGGTCGCGATCGTCCCGAGCCTCTACGAGGGCTTCTCGCTACCCGCGATCGAAGCGATGAGTTGTGCGATGCCCGTCGTCGCGACGACCGGCGGCGCGTTACCCGAAGTAGTCGGCGTGAGCGGCGAGACCGGCCTGCTCGTGGAACCGAACAACCCCGAAGCGCTCGTCGAGGCGATTGGCCGATTGCTCGACGACCCGGCGCTTCGCGAGCGACTCGGCGCGAACGCAAGAGAGCGCGTCATGGAGCGTTTCACCTGGCAGGTGACCGCGCGCGGCACCGCGGCCTGTTACGAGGCGATCCTTAATCACCAGGCGCTGCCCGACGCCATGGAGTTTGACTGATGCTGACCGCCAACTACGACCAGTTGGGCCTGGCGAACGGCGACAAGGTCCTCGACCTGGGCTGCGGCTTCGGGCGACACGCTTTCGAGGCGGCGCGCCGTGGGGCCCACGTCGTGGCCCTGGACGCCGGACGCGACGAGGTCGAAGGCGTCGCCGCCACCTTCGCCGCCATGCTCGAGGCGGGCGAACTTCGCACCACGGACCTGCACACCGCGTGCGTACAGGGTGACGCGTTGCATCTGCCTTTTCCCGACGCGACCTTTGACCGGGTCATCTGCTCAGAGGTGCTCGAGCACATCCCCGGTGACCTCGAAGCGATGAGCGAGCTCGCCAGAGTCCTGCGACCTGGGGGCACCATGGCGATCACCGTGCCGCGTTTCTTGCCCGAACTCGTGAACTGGGCGCTCTCGGACGAGTACCACAACGTGCCCGGTGGGCACATCCGCATCTACCGGCGCTCGGTGCTCGAAGAGCGTCTCACCTCGGTGGGACTTCGCGTACTCGGTCACCACTACGCGCACGGTCTGCACAGTCCCTATTGGTGGCTCAAGTGCCTCGTGGGCACCACCAACGAGGAGAACTGGTGGGTGAAGAACTATCACCGCCTGCTCGTGTGGGACATCATGAAGGCTCCGCGCATCACGCGCGTCGCCGAGGCGCTGCTCGCGCCAGTCATTGGTAAATCGATCATTGTCTACGTGGTCAAGCCGTGACCACCACGAGAACGCTGCCCGAAGTTCCCGGACTGCTCAGCGCGCAAGAACTCTTGGTCACCGCCGCCAACATCGCGCGCCTGCAGCGAGCGAGTGGCGCCATCCCCTGGTTCGAGGGCGGTCACTGTGACCCGTGGAACCACGTGGAAGCGGCGATGGCGCTCAGCGTCACGGGTCACCTCGAACAGGCCCGCGCGGCCTACCGCTGGCTCGCGAACACCCAGCTCGCTGACGGGAGCTGGTTCAACTACTACCTCGCGGACGCCGTGAAGGACACGCGCCTTGACACCAACGTGTGCGCGTACGTCGCGGCCGGGGTGTACCACTACCTGCTCGCCACCGACGACGCGGACTTCGCTCGCGAGATGTGGCCGTGCGTCGAGCGCGCGATCGACTTCGTGCTGCGCTGGCAACTCGAGGACGGCACGATCCGTTGGTCGCTCGACTCGGTGGGACGTCCCGAGTCCTACGCGTTGCTCACGGGTTCGTCCTCAATCTTTCACTCACTTCGCTGTGGTGTCGCCCTCGGCGAACGCCTCGACGTCCAAAAGCCCGCCTGGGAGTTGTGCGCGGGCCGACTCGCTCACGCGGTCGCGCACCACCCGGGCGCCTTCGCGCCCAAGAACGAGTTCGCGATGGACTGGTACTACCCGATCTTCTGCGGCGCGCTCGGTGGCGCGCCGGGCGAGAAGCGTCTCGCCGACGGCTGGGAGCGCCACGTGATGGACGGCTACGGGGTGCGCTGCGTGTCGACCAACGACTGGGTCACCGCCGCCGAAACGGCCGAATGCGTGCTCGCCCTGGACGCCCTGGGACTGACGAGCCAGGCGCTCGAGCTGTTCAGTTGTACCCGTCGTCATCGCCGCGAGGACGGCGCCTACTGGACCGGCATTGCCTATCCCGACGCGCTGACTTTCCCACACGAAGAGACCACGTCCTACACCGCGGCGGCGATCATCCTCGCCGCTGACGCGCTCAGTTCGTCCTCGAAGGCCTCGGGTATCTTTCGCCACGGTGAGTTCGGGTCCTTGATGGACCTGCGAGAACCGGGCTGTCCGCTACCGCTTCTTCAGGCGTAACAGAACCCGCAACGAGCCCTCGCGCGAGGTTTGCTCAAAGCGGCCACTCGAGAGGGCGGCGAGGTAGATCTCATAGGGAGGGCGTCCACCGTCACGGGGATCCTCGAAGACGTCGTGGATCATGAGTAGCCCCCCCTCGAGAACCTTGGGGGTCCAGGACTCGTAGTCGGCCCAGGCGACCTCGGCGCCGTGCCCGCCGTCGATGAACAGCACGTCGAGGGTCTGATCAAAGTGTGCCGCCACGACGCTCGAGGGTCCCACGAGTCC
>PKZO01000030.1:3051-14698 GCA_003133125.1 Acidimicrobiaceae bacterium
ACCCACCTCGAGCCAGGTAGCATTTTCTCGTCCCTCGTGTTCGAGCGCGGCGCGGCAGAGGGCACGTCCCTCGTCGCGGGGCATGAAGCCCTTGACGGTCTCGGCGAAGGCGAGCAGTTCGCTGTGATTCACGAGGTCGCTAACTGCACCAGCGTGTAGACGCCTAAGCCCAGAAAGACGAGTCCTCCGAGCACGCGGATCGCGCCGAGCGGCAACACGCGCTGGAGCAGTCGCCCGCCGTAGGCGCCGACGAACGAGACGCACACGAGGGCCGCCGACGCGGCGACGAAGACCTCAACGGGCCGGTGGGTCTTGGCGGAGAAGTTCGCCGCCTGGATCTGGGTGAGGTCGCCGAACTCGCCGATGAAGATCACGCTGAAGGCGGTGAGCACTTCACGCAGCCGCGTGGCCGCGTGCTCGCGCGTCGCCTCGCGCTCACCNNCAGCGAGATCAGCCCGCCCGCCGAAACCGCGATCGCCATCTGGACCATGAAGCCCGCCGAGGCCCCGAGCACGATCGATGAGGGGCGCGCGCGCGTGCTCATCACGATCGTCGCGACCATGGTCTTGTCGGGTAGTTCGAGCAGGAACATCACGGCGAAGATGCCCAGGAACGCTCCGACGCTCATGGTCGTCCTAGAACTGTGAACGCAGTGCGGAGCAGAAGGCGAGGCCTACGCGCATGCGCTCGATCGCCTGTTCGACCGTGCGCTGCTCGCCGGCGAGCGGATGACTCTCGTGGAAGTCCGCCACCTGCTCGGCGAACACCGGGTCCGCGATGTAAGTGGGGATACCGAGCGCCAGGCGCGAGAGCGTGTTCGCGGGGAACTTCTCGATCGTCTCCTGCCAGCGGCTGGTGAAGAATCGCCACACCGCAGGACCCGTCGTGGCGTTGCGTGAGAGCAGACCGAGCACGATCGCGCCGTCTTGGTTTCGAAACTCGTTGTAGCAACGCTCGGCGGCGTTAAAGGCGAGCGTCTCGTCGGCGAAGTCCGCTAGTCCCCAGAGGTAGCGCTGCTCCTCTTGGGGCGTCGCGGCGCTCTGGTAGCGCTTGAGAAACGTGTCGTAGTCACCGGGTCGGTTCTCTGTGGCGACGATACGAAGGATGGTGCGCGCGAGGTCGCCGTCGAGTTCGTTGGCGTCAAAGCGTCGGGCCGCCTCTTCGCGGATCGATTCGTCACCACCCACGGTGCCAAGAGCGCCGAGCACGATCGCGCGCAGTTGTGGCGTGAGGTCACTCTCGCTTCGCGAGGCGTCCCAACCGAGTCGTTCGAACTGGGGACCGAAGAGTTGGCGCACGAGCGCGGCGAGTTTGGTCTGTTGCTCGGGCGCCAGCGCTCGCTTGGCGTAGTCCACCGCGCCCGCTACGGTACCCCAGGGGTTGGGCTCGTCCTGGTCACCCAGACCGCGGGCGCTCGCGACAAAGGCGTCCCAGCGGATCTGGCCCGCCAAGAGCAGGGCCCAGCTGTCGGCGAGCAACGTCGCGCGCTCGAGCTCTTCGAGTTCGCCCACGTGACTGGCGAGCGCCTCGAGTTCTGCGGCGCCGTAGCGCGAGCGGAACACGCCCGACCCGCCCGCGTTGAGCACCACCGGCAGCTCGTCGGTGACCGACAACGCCTCGTCGCTGAGCAGGTGTCGACTCGTGGGTCCACCTTTAAGAGGGCGGGTGAGCACGGGCACGAGCCAGGACGAACCTATGGCGCTCTCGCCACTGGACTTTGCGTACGCGAAGGGCTGTTGGCGAAGCGTGCCGGCGGCGAGGGTGACGAGCGGGTGGCCACCCTGGAGGATCCAGGTGTTCATCATCGCGCGCACGGGCTGACCGGAAGTCTCTTCGAGCGCGTCCCACAAGTCGGTCGTGACCGTGTTGGCGTAGCTGTGGGTGACCAGATAGTGGCGGATGCCGTCGCGAAACGTCTCTTCACCCAGGTACTGCTCGAGCATGCGCAGCACTGAGCCGCCCTTTTCGTAGGTGAGGATGTCGAACATCCCGCGCGTGTCGTCGGGCGAGATGACCTCGTACTCAATGGGACGCGTCGAGTGCAGGCCGTCGATCTGCAACGCGGCGTCGCGGTCCACGCCGAAGCTGACCCACATCTTCCATTGGGGGCGAAACGCGTTGGTGCACAGGATTTGCATGAAGGTGGCGAAGGCCTCGTTGAGCCAGATGCCCTCCCACCACTCCATGGTCACCAGGTCGCCGAACCACATGTGGGCGATCTCGTGGGCGACGACCTCGGCGACGCGTTGCATCTCGGCGAGTGAGGCGCCGGCGGGATCGACGAGCAAGGCCGTTTCGCGGTACGTGATGCATCCGAGGTTCTCCATGGCGCCAAAGGCGAAGTCGGGAATGGCGACCATGTCGAGCTTGTCCCCGGGATAGGAGATGTCGAAGTACTCAGAGAAGAACTTCAGCGCGAACGCCCCCGCCTCGAGGGCCAGGTCCGTGAGGTGGCCCTTGCCGGTGGGATAGACAATGCGCAGTGGCGTCCCGTTGACGTCGAGGGCCTCGGTCTGCTCGAAGGGTCCGATGACGAAGGCGACCAGGTACGTCGACATCTTCATCGTGGGTACGTAGCTGACCGTGCGCTGACCGTTGCCCAGGTCGGTGTTGGCGAGTTCGGGGGAGTTCGAGTAGGCGGCGAGTTCACTGGGCACGGTGAGATTCACCTGGTAGGTAGCCTTAAAGGACGGTTCGTCCCAGCACGGGAAGGCCCTTCGCGCGTCGGAGTGCTCGAATTGCGTCGTGGCGATGACGTGGGTGACGCCCATAACGTCGGTGAACGTNNGAAGGTCGCCGTCTCGTACTTTGGGTCGAGTGTCGGCTCGGCTGAGCGCAGGGTCGTTCCGGCGCCGCTGAGCGAGGCGGCGCCCAGCTCCAGTTCAATGGCGTGCAAGGTGAACGATGGTCCTGGCGTAATGACGTCGACGTCGATCTCGACGCGTCCGGCGAAGGTCGCAGTTTTGAGGTCGGGCGTCAAGAAAATCCGGTACGAGTTCGGCACGACGTGGCGATCGAGGCGGTANNGGTCCGAATCGACTCGCGGTGACCGGCATTGGTAACGCGATGCTCGACGTCATCACCCAGGATTCCAAGGAGGTCTTTCGCGAATTGGGACTCGTCAAGGCGTCCATGGCGCTCATTGGCGAGGACCAACTCGAGCGCTTCTATAACGCAATGGGTCCCACCATCCAGATGTCGGGCGGTTCGGTCGCCAACTCGATTGCGGGCGTCGCTGCACTAGGCGGGACCTGCGGTTACATCGGCAAGGTCGCCAACGACGAGTTCGGCGAACGCTTCACCCACGACCTCGCGTCACTGGGCGTGGAGCTGGACCTCGCGATCGCGCGAAGTGACGAAGGAGCGACCGGACGCTGTCACGTCTTTATCACCGACGACGCGCAGCGCACGATGGCCACCTACCTGGGAGCGTCCAATCAACTGCGTGTCGAGGACGTCAAGGAAAAGCTCATCTCGAGAAGCGAGATCACCTACGTCGAGGGCTACCTCTTCGACCTGGCGCCCGCCAAGGAGGCGATCCGCAAGGTTGTGAACTTCGCCCACGAGCACGACTCGATGGTGGCGCTCTCGTTGTCGGACATGTTCTGCGTGGACCGGCACCGACGCGACTTCCTCGAACTGGTCACGGGTGACGTGGATGTGTTGCTCGCTAACGAAGCTGAGATCCTCGCGCTCTTTCAAGTCCCCACGCTCGAAAGGGCGTTCGAGGCGCTCGAGGAATTGGGCGTGCTCGCGGCGATAACCCGCGGGCCCCAGGGGGCCGACGTAGCGACCATGACCGGGGTCGTGCGCGTACCCGCGCACGAGGTCGAGCACGTCATCGACCAGAACGGCGCCGGCGACATGTTCGCCAGCGGCTTCCTTTACGGCTTGGCCCTGGGGGCGGACCCGGTCGAGGCGGCGCAGCTGGGCTCTCTGTGCGCGGGTGAGATCATCACCCACTTAGGTGCGCGACCCGAAGGTGACCTCGAGGAGCTCGCCCTCGAGGCGGGTCTACTGTAATCAGATCCCTTGGGCGTCGAGTTGCGCGTCGAGCTCGCGGGTGCGCACCGTCTCCCACTTCACCCACGCGACTGCAATCGGGATGCACGCGAGCAGCATCAATGCGTCCCCGCCAATCCACATGATCGCCCCGCCCAGGTGGACGTTCGAGAGCACCCAGGCCTTAGAAGAGCCCACCGGGGCCATCATGGCGTAACTCGAAAAGGGGTCACGCGAGGACATCACGAGGGCGAGTCCGGTGAAGGTGTCCACGGGTACCGCCGCCATCACGTAGACCAAGCGAAGTCCGGGGTGAATGGTGACACCGCGCTCGAGCCCGAAGGCCACGCGAAAGAACAGGTAGCCCACGACGAGGAAACCGATCTGCTCGAGGTGGTGGACCCAGGGGTGTTGCATCATCAGGTTCATCAGATTGGTCAGGTGCGTGACCGGGATGAAGACGAAATACGCCGCGAACCCGAACAACGGGTGGGTCACGACCTTCATGATCCGGCCATCGAGGGCGTGACGCATCCGCGTACCACCGGCCTCGTAGGCGAGGTCCAGGGGCGCCGACAGCGCGAAGACCGGAGCGGCGACCATGATCAGCAACAGGTGCTGGATCATGTGCGCGCTGAAGTACTCCATGTCATAGACGCCTAGTGCCGACTGGGTCGCGAGGAACGTGATGAGCAGGCCAATGAAGAACCACATCACCCTCGATTGGGGCCAGTTCACCACGCGCCGAGACGCGACGTAGTAGGTGGCACCGGCGCCGAGCAACAGCACGATGGCCAGTGCGCCGAGGTGCCACTGGTCGAGATGGTGCCAAGAAAACGGCTGCATCGACATCGAAGGCATTTCGTGATTCTAAGCCAAGATGAAAGTTTTCTCAGTTTCGGTAGGATGGGATCGTGAAGTCGAAGTATCTGTCGCGCCGGGCCATTGTCCTGCATCTCTGTCTTGTTTTTTGGGTGGCGATGTGCGCCGTAGCGGCGTGGTGGCAGGTCAGTCGTGCGGTCCAGGGCAACTCGCTTAGTTACATGTACTCAATCGAGTGGCCGTGCTTTGGGGTATTGGGCGTGCTCGGTTGGTACGCGATGCTCAACATGGAAAAAGTGACCGCCAACCAAGAGGCCGCGCGACGCGAGTACGAAGAACACAAGCGCGCCGAAGCGCGCGCCGCGCGCGCCGCGAGCGAGGAACCCGAGGACCCGACTCTCGCCGCCTACAACGATCACCTGGCCGAGCTCGCGAGCGAGCCGAAGAAGAAACTCTGGGGTCACTAGTGCTCAAGGCGTTTGAGCGGTACCGCATCATGTCCTTCGTGACCGGTACGACGTTGCTCATACTTTGTCTGACGCTGTTCTTGCACTGGGTCGACCTCTCGTTTTGGAAGCACATCCACTTGTTCGTGGACGTGGTGGGGATCGGCCACGGGATCGTGCTCTACCCGATCTATCTGGTGATGTCGTTCCAATTAGCCCTCAAGGCTCGCCTGCACATTGGCTACGTCGTCTTGATGATGGGCGCGGGGTTCGTGCCCGGTCTGGCGTTCTTCATTGAGCATCTCATGCGCGTCAAGCTGTATCCCGAGGGCTTCAAGAACCAGTGAGTGCGTGGACGTCGCGTCGGGTGATTGCCTACGCGCACCAGGGCGGAGCTTTCGAGGCGCCGTCCTCGACGCTCTTTGCGATCGAACGTGCCGTCGCCCACGGCGCCACCGCCGTCGAGCTCGACGTGCACGCCACCAAGGACCGGGTCATTGTTGTCTGTCACGACGAGAGCGTTGATCGCACCACCAATCACCGCGGTGAGATCGCGTCATTGACCCTCGCCGAGTTGGGCGAGATGGACAACGCCTACTGGTGGATCGCGGGGGCCGCGGTGACCCACGGGCGCGAGGACGGCGCCTACGTTCATCGGGGCAAGGCGCCAGACGATCGCCGCTTCGGGGTCGCCACCCTCGAGCAGGTCGCCGTCACCTTTCCGGGCGTGTTGTTGAACTTGGACATCAAGCGCACCGCACCCGAGGTCGAGCCCTACGAACAGTTGCTCTACGACGAGCTTCGCCGTCTCGAACGCACCGACTCGGTGATCGTGGCCTCGTTCAGCGACGACGCGATCGGGGCGTTTCGCCATGTCGCACCCGACGTGGCGACCTCAGCGGCGACTGGTGAGACCGCGGCGTTCTACTTTTCGATCCACGCAGAAGGCGAAGCGGTCGTGGCGCCCGTCGTCGCGTTCCAGGTACCTGCGACCTACGGCGACGTGACGGTGGTCGACGAGAAGTTCGTGACCGCAGCGCACCGCCAGGACATCGCGGTGCACGTGTGGACGATCAACGACGAAGCCGAGATGAAACGGCTCGTTGAGCTTGGGGTGGACGGCATCGTCAGTGACAGGCCCAGCGTGCTCGCCGAGGTGCTGGAAGAACGGGGCTGTGCGTGGGACGGAGTGTTGTAAAGCCCTAGCCGCGGCCGCAGTTCGGCTTCTTGCCGTGGTTGGCCTTTTTCTTTGAGCGTAGTTTGCGCTTGTTCGTCCGCTTCGACATAGGTTTCAATGTTAGTAGGTGAAGGGCCCATCGAGCGAAACGAGAGACATTCGTGCGGGAACTGGCTGGTGGCGAGGGACCCGGACAGTTGGTCGTGGTGGCGACGCCCCTCGGGAACTTGGGGGACATCTCGCGACGCGCACTGGCGCTTCTCGAGAGCGCCGACGTCATCTACTGCGAGGACACCCGACATTCGAACAAGCTCTTCAGCGCCCACGCAATCGCTGTTCGTTCTCGTCTCCAGTCGCTGCACGAACACAACGAGGCGTCCCAGTGCGAAGCGATCATCGAGCGCGTCAGCGCCGGCGAGACGGTAGTGCTGATCAGTGACGCCGGTACGCCGGGAATCAGTGATCCGGGTAGTCGAGTGGTCGCCGCGGTCGCCGCGGCGGGCTTGGTGGTGACAACGGCGCCGGGGCCGTCGGCGGTGATCGCCGCACTCAGCGTCAGTGGGCTTGACACCGAGAGGTTCGTGATGGAGGGCTTCGTCGCACGCAAGCACGGCGAACGCGAACGCCTCTACGCCCAGTGGGCCAGCGAGCCTCGCACCATCGTCTTCTACGAGTCGCCCCAACGCCTCGCCACAACCTTGAGCGAGTTGGCCGAGCACTTCGCCGCCCGGCGCGCGGTCGTGGCCCGTGAGCTGACCAAACTGCACGAAGAAGTGGTGCGCGGAACCCTTGAGGAACTTTCGGCCGTGTTCTCGTCGCGCGAAGTCCTGGGCGAGATCGTCGTAGTGCTCGAAGGAGCGGGTCCGATGCCCGCGCTTGACGAGGCGACACTGCGCGCCGCGATCGCCGACCAGTTGGCGAACGGGATGAGCGTGCGTGACGCCGTTTCCTCGGTGAGCGAAGAACTGGGTCCGTCGCGCCGAGAGGCGTACCGCATCGCGCTCGAACTGCGAGCCGGGCAAGTGTGACAAATTAGTACCCTTGATGGATGGGTCGCTTCTACATCACCACCCCGATCTACTACACCAACGATGCTCCCCACGTCGGCAGTGCCTATTCGACCGTGAACGCCGACGCGCTCGCGCGTTGGCACCGCCTGCTCGGCGATGAGGTCAAGTTCCTCACCGGCACCGACGAACACGGTCAGAAGGTCTCAGACGCCGCGAAGAAGCAAGGCCACGAACCCCAGGAATGGACCGATCGCACCTCGGCGCGTTTTCGTGAAGCGTGGGACGCACTCAACATTGACTACGACGACTTCATTCGCACCACCGAGCCCCGTCATCACGAGAGCGTGCAGAAATTCCTCGGGGCGATCTACGAGAACGGTTACATCTACAAGGACGTCTACCAGGGTTTGTACTGCGTCAGCTGTGAGGACTACTACACCCTCGACGCGAGTGTCGACGGCAAATGTCCGATCCACGGAAGCGCGCTCACCGAGATGCAAGAGGAGAACTGGTTCTTTAAACTGAGCGCCTTCGAAGACCGGCTCCTCGAGTACTACACCGACCACCCAGAATTCGTGACGCCCGAGACGAAGCGTAACGAGGCGTATTCGTTCATCAAGGGGGGACTGCGCGACATCTCGATCACGCGCACGTCGATCTCCTGGGGCGTGAAGGTGCCCTGGGACGAGGAGCACGTGTTCTACGTCTGGTACGACGCACTCATCAACTACCTGACGGCCATTGGCTACGGCCGTGACGACGAGGAGGTCGCCAAGTGGTGGCCGTACTCGAATCACCTCATTGGCAAGGAGATCATCCGTTTTCACTGCGTGTGGTGGCCCGCCATGTGCATGGCCGCGGGTCTCGAACCGCCCTCGCACGTGCACGTGCACGGGTGGCTCCTAATCGGGGGACAGAAGCTCTCCAAGACCATGGCGGCCGAGGGCGGCGTGAAGCTTACCGACATCGCGCCCATGGAACTGATTAACGAATACGGCGTCGACCCGGTGCGTTACTACCTGCTGCGCGAGACGTCGCTCGGCAACGACGGCGAGTTCTCGCTCGAGGGGGTGACCCATCGCTACAACACCGACCTCGCGAACAATCTGGGGAACCTCGTGGCGCGCGTGTGCACCGTCGTGGCCAACAAGTGCGAAGGTCGCGGACCTTCGCCCGAGTCGAACAGCAGTCTGCGCGCGCAGGCGGAGAGCGCGATTGAGGCGAACATCGAGGGCTGGACGAGGTTCAATCCCCAGAGCGCCCTCGAGGCGACCTGGTCACTGATCGGGGCGACGAACGCCTACCTCGAGGCGCACGCCCCGTGGAAAATGGAACCGGGCGAGGCCCTCGATACCGTCATGGGCGACGCCCTCGAGGCGATCCGCTTGGTGTCAATCTTGGCGTCACCGGCGATGCCCGGGGTCTGTGAGGAGATCTGGCGGCGCATTGGACTCGCGGGCACCCCCACCGACGCCGCGTTCGCCGAGTCGCGCGTCTGGGGTCAGTACCGCGGCGAGGGGATCATCGAGAAAGGTGCGCCACTCTTTCCGCGTATCAGTAGCGAGCGATGACTAACTGGACTGACGCGCATTGCCACCTGCAGGACGAATTTCTGGGCGACGCGCACCACGCCGATGCCGCGCGCGCGACGCTCGAGCGCGCCTTCGAGGCGGGTGTGGACCGGGTCGTGGTGATTGGTACCGGCGAGCAGACGTCGCGCGAAGCCCTCGCGATCACTGGCCTGGCGAGCCCGGTGGAGATCTTCGCCACGGTAGGCCTGCACCCCCACGACGCGAAGGACGGTCTGGACCCGATCGCCGAGCTTGCGCGCGAGGGTCACCCCAAGTTGGTGGGGATTGGTGAATGTGGTCTCGACTACTTCTACGAGCATTCAGCGCGAAGCGAGCAGCGCGCGGTCTTCGCCGCTCAGATCGGCCTCGCGCACGAACTCGACCTCGCCCTCGTGATCCACGCGCGTGACGCCTTCGAGGACCTCTTTAAGGTCTTGGCGAGCGAGGGCGTGCCCGCGCGCACGGTCATCCACTGCTTCACCGGCGACGCACGCGACGCCGAAGGGTGCCTCGAGCTCGGCTGTGATATCTCGATTTCGGGAATCGTGACTTTCAAGAATGCCGACTCGGTGCGCGAAGCGGCGAGATTGGTGCCCCTCGAGCGCCTGCACGTCGAGACCGACAGTCCGTTCCTCGCGCCCGTCCCCTACCGCGGAAAGAGCAACGAACCCGCCTACGTGAGGGCGGTGGGCGAGTTCCTCGCCGAACTGCGCGAAGAGGAACTGGCAGTGCTTCGCGAGACGACTGCCGCCAACACGGCGCGACTCTTCGCACTGCCCAGCCGTTAGACCCCCTCTGACGTGGGTCTTTAGCCCAGGCGGCTCGTGGGCTTGGTGGGGTGTCGCACCTTGTAGCGTTGAAGGACGAGAAGTTGGATTCGACCGGGTGAATTGGTGGAGGGTGGAGATCTGAGGGCATTACTGCAGCGCGCATCTCGGCGCGCGCTGGCTCTTCTTGCCGCAGCCCTGCTCGTGACGGGTCTGGTAGTGGCGTTCGCACCCTCGTCGGGGGCCGCGGGGACTCACGCACCGGTTCGCATGCCCGACGTCGTGGGAAAGACGAGGGCCGAGACCTTCGCGGTCATGAGGGCCGATCAGCTCTTCTTCAGCACCCACGGCTCGGGCAGCAACAACGGCACGTGGGTTCGGGTCATCGCCCAGTCGCCCGCGCCCGGCACCTTGGTCGCGTACCGCTCGACGGTGTCGCTCACGGTGAGCGTGGGCGTCGTGCACCAGCCCCTGCCCGCTCCGAACTTGGTGGGGCTCAGCCGCGCCAAGGTGTACTCGATCATGAAGTCCTACCAGCTGTACTTCACGACGAGTGGGCCCGGTGCTTCGAACGGTACCTGGAAGTCGGTCGTGGGACAGAGCCCGTTTGCCGACACCTTGATCAAGTGGCATTCGTTCATGCACCTAGAAGTCTCGCGCGCGGTTCCCCATTCCAAGCGGGCGGTGCCCAAGGTGGTGGGTGACACTCGGGCCCAGGCGGTCGCCGCCTTCGAGGCCGCCCAGATCTCCTTTAACGCACGGGGCCTCGGTGCGGCCAACGGAACCTGGAACAAGGTCACTGGCGTCGCACCCGCACCGGGCACATTGGTGGCGTGGCACTCGACGGTGGTCTTGAAGGTGACCACCGTTTCTGCGACCACGACGACGTCCTCGACGACGACAACTTCGTCAACGACCACCACGACCTACCCCGGCGAGACCACGACGTCAACGACCACCACGACCCTCGCGCCCACGACCACCACGACCGCGAAGCCACCCACCACGACGACCACCGTGAGGAAACCTTCGAAGTCGAAGGACTACCGAATCGGTATCGCGACCTGGTACTCGTACATTCCGGGCCAGTGCGCCACGTGGTACCTGCCGATCGGGACCCGACTGGTGGTCCGTGACCTCGCGACCAACCGCGCCATTGTCTGTCTCGTGACCGACCACGAGGCTTCGCGGGGCGATCACGTCGTGGACCTCTCCGAAACCCAGTTCGCCCAGCTCGAATCACTGGCGCGTGGTGTCATTCGTGTCAAAGTTTCTTGGTGACCCACACCCGTACCGAGCTCACCGCGCTGCTCGAAGCCCACGGCCTTCGCCCCTCGCGCGCCCTTGGACAGAACTTCGTCGTTGACCCCAACACGGTGCGGCGCATCGCTCGTCTCGCGGACGTGGGAAAGGGCGACCTCGTGCTCGAAATCGGCGCGGGTCTGGGTTCATTGAGCCTCGCCCTCGCCGAGACCGGCGCGAAGGTCAAGGCATTGGAGATCGACCGGTACTTGCTCGAGCCCTTGCGTAGTGTCGTCGAGCCGGTCGGGGTCGAGGTCTATCACGCCAACGCGCTCGAGGCGGACTACGACACCATTCTCGAAGGAAGTTCCGCGGTGGTGGTTGCGAACCTGCCCTACAACGTCGCCACACCCCTCGTACTGCACCTGCTCGAGGCGCAGCCACTCATCACGCGAATGCTCGTCATGGTCCAAAAGGAAGTCGGCGAGCGTTTCGCCGCGCACGCCGGTGACGAGGCCTACGGAGCCGCGTCGCTGCGGGTGCAGTACTTCGCCCAGGCGCGCATTGTCGGCAAGGTGGGGCCCAACGTGTTCTTTCCCAAACCCAACGT
>PKZO01000065.1:0-21843 GCA_003133125.1 Acidimicrobiaceae bacterium
CTGCACCGAGCGGCGAGAGTCCGCGGACCTCTTGGAGATAGAGCGTGTTCAAGAAGAGAAAACCGCTGAGCCCAGCAAAGCTGGCGACCGCGATGAGTGTCGCAGTGGAGAAGGGTGCGGAACGAAAGAACCGAACGTTGATGAGTGGCTCGGCGCAACGTCGCTCCCACGCGACGAGTACGACGAACGCGACAAGTGAGAGGGCAAAGACTCCCAAGGTCGACGCCGACGACCACCCGTAACTAGGTGCCTGAATGATCCCAAAAGTGAGGCTCGCCAACAACACAACGACGAGCACTTGACCTCGCGCGTCTACTTTTCTAGCAACAGCGGCCCGCGATTCTGGCACGAAACGAAGGGCGAGAACGACCGCGATGAGTCCAATCGGGATATTGATCCAAAAGATCGACCGCCAGCCCACTGAACCCACGAGCAGACCACCGATGATCGGACCCAGCGCCATCGAGAACCCCATGACCGCCGCCCACACGCCAATCGCCTGAGCGCGTTCCTTGGGATTGGTAAAGGTGTTCGTGATGATCGACATCGCCACGGGGTTGAGCATTGAGCCACCCAGCGCCTGGAGCATGCGAAAGACGATCAGCGCGGTCAAGTTGGGCGCCAAGCTGCAAAGCAGCGAACCCGAAATGAACATGACCAAACCGGTTATGAACGTGCGACGGCGCCCGAGACGGTCGGCGGTTGAACCGGACAGCATCAAGAAGCTCGCCAGCACCAAGGTGTAGGCGTCCACCGTCCATTGCAGCCCCGACAGCGAGGCGTGAAAGTCTCGCCCGATGGAAGGAAGCGCCACGTTCACGATCGTCACGTCCAAACTGACCACGAGCAGACTCATGGAACAGATGAGCAGCACCCCGACACGACGACGACGGCTGAGCTCGCCGTCGTCCGAGAGAGCTGCGTGAGATGCTTCTACTGACATAATAGTATTATTACTATAACTAAATGGGTCGCGTCAAGAGAGATCGGCTTAATATTGGTCAATCGTCCGACCGTAGCGTTCGATATATCGAAGTGATATGATGCTTCGCGTGTTAGACATCGCCATCCTCGGACTACTGATGGACCGCGACCACCACGGTTACGAGATCCGCACGCAGTTGCGCGACCGTCTCGGGGTCTCGGCCAACGTTTCCTTTGGTTCGATCTACCCCGCCCTCGCGCGCCTCGAGCGACACGACTGCGTCGAGGCGGTCGCCACTCACGAACCTCGGATCAGCCCTCTTTCGACCGGTTCACTCTCGGGCGAACGCGCGTCGCTTCGCTCGTTGCGCACCAGCCAGGGCCTGGGCCGTCGTGGTCGCAAGGTCTATCGCATCACCGAGCGCGGACGTGAGGAGTTCGTCGCTCTCCTCGCCGATCCCGCCACGTTGGACGACAGCAAGAACTTTTCCTTGCGCATGGCCCTGGCGAAGTACCTGACCCCAAATCTCCGCGTTGGCCTGCTCGAGCGACGCCGCAATGATCTCGTTGGACGCCTCGCCGAAGTGCGCACCGGTGCCGATAACGAACAACTCGACGTCTACGCGCGCAGTGTGATGCGGCACGCGGCTCAAGGCGTCGAATTGGACCTCGCGTGGATTGACAGCCTGTTGGCCACCGAACGAAATAATCAAACGGCATTCGCCCAAGAGGCGAAGTAGGAAAGGAAAGCCATGGAAAAGATTCGCGTGGCCATTGCGGGCGTAGGAAACTGCGCCAGTTCATTGATTCAGGGCGTGACCTATTACCGTGACGCCAAGCAGGGCGACAACGTGCCGGGGTTGATGCACGTCGAGCTCGGCGGCTACCACGTCAGTGACCTCGAGTTCGTCGCCGCATTTGACGTTGACGCCTCAAAGGTGGGCAGTGATCTCGGCAAGGCGATCGAAGGCGGCATGAACAACACGATCAAGTTCGCCGACGTCCCTTCACTCGGGGTGACCGTACAGCGTGGTCCGACGATGGACGGACTCAACAAGTACTACCGGGCCGTCATCGAAGAGTCGCCCTACGAACCCGTGGACGTCGCCCAGGTGCTTCGTGACACGAAAGCCCAGGTCTTCGTTTCCTACTTACCCGTCGGATCCGAGAATGCCCAGAAGTACTACGCCCAGGCCGCCCTCGACGCGGGCGTTGCCTTCGTGAACGCCATCCCCGTCTTCATTGCTTCGGACCCGGTCTGGGCGAAGAAGTTCGCCGACGCCGGCGTTCCGATCATCGGCGATGACATCAAGAGCCAGCTCGGTGCGACGATCGTGCACCGCGTGCTCGCGCGTCTCTTCGAAGACCGTGGACTGACCCTCGACCACACCTATCAGCTCAACGTAGGCGGCAACATGGACTTCAAGAACATGCTCGACCGTGAGCGTCTGGAGTCCAAGAAGATCTCCAAGACCCGAGCCGTGACCTCCCAACTGGAGATCAGCAACATGGATCCCGACGACGTCCACATCGGACCGAGTGACCACGTGCCGTGGTTGCACGACCGCAAGTGGGCCTACATCCGCATGGAAGGCCGCAACTTCGGCGACGTTCCCCTGAATGTCGAACTCAAACTCGAGGTATGGGACTCACCCAACTCAGCGGGCGTCATCATCGACGCCGTTCGCTGCGCCAAGTTGGCCCTCGACCGTGGCATTGGCGGACCCGTCGTGGGCCCTTCGGCGTACTTCATGAAGTCGCCTCCGCTGCAGTACCACGACGACGTAGCCCACGCGATGGTCGAGGAATTCGCCAACGACACCGCCGAAAACCTCGTCTGGCCATAGTCGACTGGTCGCCAACGCGACCAGCGCCACGAACTTCAGGCCGTCGCAGTAGCGGTCGCCGGCTACTGCGGTTGGCTTTGCCACCAAGCGCGTAGGCGCGACGCAGCGTCTTCGGGGCTTATCTCACCCTCGTCGAGACGTATCTCCATGAGGAAATCGAGCGCTCGTCCGACTGAACGCCCCGGCGCGATACCCAAGATCTCCATGACCGCGTCACCGTCGAGCGCGGGACGAAGCCGGCTGAGGTCCTCGAGTTCGCGAAGTTCCGCGATCCGTCGCTCCAGTTCGTCCATGCGCTCTGCGAGGACCGCAGCCTTTCTCATGTTCCTCGTCGTACAATCGCACCTCGTCAGTTCGTTGAGCTCGTCGAGAAGAGGTCCCGCGTCACGCACGTAGCGACGCACCGCCCGGTCGCTCCAACCCATCTTGTAGGTGTGGAATCGCAAGTGGAGTTCGACCAACGTCGCGACGTCATCGATTACCTCCTGGGAGTACTTCAGAGAGGTCATTCGTTTACGCGTGATCTTTGCGCCAACGACTTCGTGGAAACGAAAAGTCACGCCTTCTTCGGTGATGGCCCTCGTCAGCGGTTTACCAATGTCGTGAAAAAGAGCCGCGAGGCGCAACACCAGGGTCGGCGACGTCTTATCCACGACCGCCCAGGTGTGCTTGAGCACGTCCTTGTGCTGGTGAATCGGATCCTGTTCTAACTGGAGCTTCGGAAGTTCAGGAAAGAAGTGGTCGGCGAGACCGGTGCGCACGATGAAGTCGAGTCCGATCGAGGGTTGCTCGGTCACCATCAATAGGTCAAGTTCGCCACGTATCCGTTCGGCGGACACGATGGTGAGTTTCTCGGCCATCGCGGTGGCCGCGAGTTCGATCGAGGGGTCGATGCTGAGGTTGAATCGCGCAGCAAAACGAGCTGCGCGCAGCATCCGAAGTGGATCGTCACGAAAGAGGATCTCAGGATTGATGGGCGTACGCAGTCGTCGTTCGTGTAAGTCATCAAAACCGTTGTAGTAGTCAAAGAGCGTTTGAACCCCGGGAGTCTGCGCTTCGAGCGCAATCACGTCCAGGGCTAAGGCGTTGATGGTGAAATCGCGACGACTGAGATCTGATTGAAGAGAGTCGCCCCACGTCACCGAGGGCTTGCGCGAATGGTCAACGTACTGCTCAGAGCGAAACGTGGTGATCTCGGCCTTCACCCCGTTCTCTCGCATCACGCCGCCAATGGTCCCAAATGCCCGACCCTGCTCCCACAGCGACAAGCACGCGGGCTTCATCAACCGAGCAATATCGTCGGGACGAGCGTTCGTGGTGAAGTCAATCTCGTAGTCCTCACCTGGCACGTCTCCGAGGACAGCGTCGCGCACCGAACCTCCTACGGCGTACAGCGAAAACCCCTCCGCCGAAAACGCGCGCGCGAGGGGGGTCGACAGACGTGCTATTTCACTCAGCCGCTCGTGGACTTGTTCAAAAGAAGTCATTGCGAATGAGGGTAGTGGGCGACGGACTTGTCGGGGAACCGAAGGTAGCCTGTACCAGCATGTTCCACCGATTTTCGACCTGGTGGCGGGCGCTCAGCGTCGTACTCCTCAGCCTCGCAACGGTGACGTGGCCCTCGGCCGCGCACGCTGAAACGACGGCCTCATTCATCTTGGTCCACCAGAATCCAGTCGTACTGCTGTCCTCGCAAAGTTCCGGTCGCTTCGACACCACCCTGCATTTCAAGAATCCCGGCAAGAGGATCACCGCTCAGGTTTCGCTGTACCCACGAATCATCGCAAGGTCTCAACTCACCCCCATCATCAACGACTCCGGCGATACCAGCCCTTCGATCGCGACCACCGGAAACTTCACTATCACCTGTCTCACCCATGACAGTGCCACGTTCGACGTCGCACTGTACTCCTCGCGAGCGAGCAGGTCCCACACCAATTGTGAGAATCGTGCGGCTCGACTCCACCTCAATTGCACGGGCGCTAGTTGCGACGGGGTCTATCCCATCAGCTACTCACTCAGTACCCTCAACAGCACCCAGACCACGTGGTCCTTGCTGAGCGTTCAGTCCGGCGCGGTGGCACGCCCACTTCACCTTGATATCATCGAAAATCTCGATCCCCAGTCGCTGCAACACGCCGCCGCGGCCACGAACGTGCTCAAGGTCATTGCCCACCACCCCCAGGCACCGTTCACGATAACGGCGGATTATCGGACTCTCGAGGCACTCCAGTCATCTGGGTCCAGTGTCGACCTCGCGTTTCGCACTGCGTACAACAAAGCGCTCGTGAGTCCCTTGCATCGCGCGGTGTCGGCGCCTCCGGCCGACATCGACTACGCGGGGCTCGTGAGCAATGGACTCGCCACCCAGGTCAATCAGCAAATCTCGCTCTCGACCACCCTCCTTCGACAAGTCACCGGCCGCTACGCCGACAGCCCGGTCGTGCTCAATGGCACCGTCTCACCCGCGGACCTAGAGGCGCTCGCCGACGCGCACGTCAGTGACGTCGTCGTGCCCGAATCCTCGCTCTCAGTCGCCCCTTCCACGACCCTCGAATGGGGCGCCCCTTTTCACGTGGCGAACTCGCCGTCGCTGAGCGTTCTGGCCACCGACGGACCGCTCAACCAACTCGTCAATGACGTTGCCATAAAGCCAGGCCGACGCACGGTGCTCGCGCTCGACACTCTGGCGTTTCTGCACTTCGAAGAACCGAATGCGCCGACACAACGGTCAGTCGTCGTCGAGATGTCGCCGACGCGAACTTCCGCCGCGTTCGTCAATGATTTTCTCGGCGGGCTCAACTCGAGTCCCTTCGCCGTTACTTCGAGCCTGGCTCCGTCGTTCAGTTCATCACTCGTGGGCACGAACGGCGCACCGAGCACGCGAAGTCTGCCGACTTCGAATCCCTCGACGTGGTCAGCGAACAACGTGAGCTCGCTCCTGTTCACGATCGGCCAGGTCAATTCTTTCAACCAAGCCATCACTGCAGCGCCGGTCGCGAATGCACTGAGCGTCGCCGTGGCCGAGTCCGAGGTGATCGGCGGCCCTACGACTCGGCAAAACGCCATCAACGAGGCCGAGTCGGCACTCACCAACCAGCTAGAGAACTTCTCGGTTGATGAGAGTTCCATCACCTTCACCGGTGCGGGCAGTTCTCTTCCAATTACGTTGCTCAGCAAAGCCAACTACTCGGTCACCGCCGTCGTGCATCTCATCACCGATCGACTCAGTTTTCCCAAAGGAGACGACCAGGTCGTGACGCTGGACTCATCGACCAAGTCGCTAAGTATTCCGACTTCAAACCACCGAGGCAGCGACCTCACGCTTCAAATCGTCGTCACCACCCCGAACAACCAGGTCGTTCTCGCTCGCGCCGCCATCCAGGTGCGGATCGCCGGTAATTCGATTGTTGGCTATCTCCTCACGGTGGCTTCGCTTCTCGTGCTCGCATTTTGGTGGATCCGCACGTATCGCAGAACTTCCAAGGGCCGCCACGCCCGATGAGCGAGATCTCGACGCACAATTCGCGCGCTCTCTCCATGGCGAGCGGGACACTCATCTCACGACTCACCGGTCTCTTGCGGGTTCTCGTGCTCGCCTGGGTGCTCGGCTTCACGCCGATCGCTGACTCGTTCAACCTCGCCAACACCATCCCCAACATGCTCTTTGACCTCGTGCTCGGCGGCATCGCGAGCGCGACGTTCATCCCGGTGTTCGTTGAACGCCTCGCACTCGACGGTGAGCGCAAGGCATGGAAGTCGATCTCCAGTGTCGTCACCGGCGCCCTTGTCGTGCTCTTGTTCGCCTCGGCGCTCGCGTGGTTCGCCGCGCCGTGGATCATCGACGGTTTCACCTTCTTACAGCATCCCGACACCCAGCGTTCCCTCGCCACCTTTCACCAACAGCGCATCGTGGCGACCTCCCTTCTGCGCTGGTTCGTACCTCAGATCTTCTTCTACGGCGTCATCGGCGTCGCCACTGCCTTGCTCAACGTTCGCCACCGCTTCGGGGCGCCCTCGTGGGTGCCGGTCGCCAACAACGTGGTGTGCATCGGGGTCCTCATCTGGTTCCACGTGATCGACCCGACCCCGACGCTCAACGCCCTCGAGGGATCGAGGGATCTCCTGTGGCTCGGACTCGGCACGACCCTGGGGGTCGCGATCCAGTTCCTCTGTCTCCTCCCCTCGCTCGCGCGAAGCGACCTCTGGCGTCTCTCGTTTCGCTTCGATCGACGTGACCCGGCGGTTCGCGCCGTGGGTCGCCTGGGCAGTTGGACCCTGATGGTCGTGCTAGCAAACCAGCTGTCGCTCTACGTCGTGCTCGCCTACGCCTTTGGCATCGGAGGAAACGGTCCGGTGAGCGCCTACACCTACGGCTGGTCGTTCATGCAAATGCCCTACGCCGTGGTCGTCGTGTCGGTCCTCGGCTCACTCACGCCCCAGCTCGCCGGACTCGCCACCGCCGAAGATTTCTCCGGGCTCAGCGAACGACTGCGGTTCGCTCTGCGCCAATCACTCGTGATCATCATCCCCTGCACTCTCGTGCTCGTGATCCTCGCTCAGCCCATCGCGGGAATCCTGCTCAATCACGCCAACGCGGTGCACCGACTCCCGGCGGGAACGGTGCTCGCGATCCTCGCCGCCGGACTGCCTGGATTCACCCTGTTCCAACTCTGCGCGCGGGGCCTTCAAGCAATGCAGCGCGCGCGCGAGGTCTTCTACCTCTACGTGCTTCAGAATGGTTTGACGATCGCACTGTGCATCGTGCTCGGTCGTCGCTCACTCGCCGGGCTCACCTCAAGCGTGTCAATCGCCTATACCGGTGCCGCCGTGGTGGCGGTGATGACCCTCGCCCGCCACCACGTCAACATCACCTCGACTATCTGGTCGATCCACGTTCGGCGCAGCCTGCGCGCTTCCCTGGTCGCCGCCCTCGTCATGGCGCTCGTGTACGCCGCACCCACCTGGGACCATGGAATTCGCTTAATCGCGCGTTTTAGCCTTTCACTCGTCTTGGGCCTCGTCTCCTACGCGGCGGTCGTGCTGATATCGAACTACGGCCTTTCGCGCCGCGGGTCGAAAGATGCAAGGCTTAAGCAGTTCTAGGGAGGGTCGTGACTCGGATTCGCGTATTGACTGACAGTGCCTGTGACCTGCCCGAGGACGTCATACAGCGTCTCGACATCGACGTCGTGTCGCTCACCATCCGCTTCGGCGATCAGGAATACGTCGATAGGGTCGATCTCACGCCTTCGGCGTTTTGGGCCAAGTGCAAGAGTTCAAAGACGCTGCCCGAAACCGCCGCCCCGTCCCCGGGCGCGTTCCAAGCGGGTTACGAGCGCGCCAAGGCCGATGGCTGTGACGGCGTACTCGTGCTCACCCTCTCGGCGGCACTTTCGGCGACCCACCAATCCGCCACGCTCGCCGCGGAGGCGGTTTCGAGCACCATCGCGGTTCGCGTCATCGACACCCGGGCAGTTTCGATGGCTCAGGGTCTGCTCTGCATCGAGGTCGCCGAGCTCGCCCAAACCGGTGCCTCGATTGACGAGTTGGTCGAGCACCTCGACTCGCTCACCAACAAGGTCGGCGTGGTGGCGATGTTGGACACGCTCGAGCACCTCGTCAAGGGCGGGCGCGTCGGCGGAGCCCGCGCACTCCTTGGTCAAGTCCTTTCGATTAAGCCACTGCTCGAACTCAAAGATGGCGTGGTCGCCGAAGCCGGTCGACAGCGCACCAGGGCCAAGGCCCTCGCCGCCATCGCCGAGGTTGCCAAGTCCCACGCGCCACTTCGCCGTTTCGCCTTGGTGCACGGCGACTCGCCCGAGGTGAAGCATCTCGAGGAACTCGTCGCCGGTATCCCCACCGAGTTCGCGATGATCGTCACCGACATGGGTCCCGTCGTCGGTACTCACGGAGGTCCCGGAATCATCGCGCTGTGCTGGATTGAATCCTGAGCTCGCAACACCAGTAAGTTCTAAGCGTGACTGAACAGAACGAGCAGCGAGACCCCGACTTGGTCGATAAGGCCTTCGGCCAGTTAGACCACGCGCTCGATATCGTGCACGACCGAGTACTTCGACCCATCTTCATCGCAGGTCGTGCCGTCGCCTTCGGTTTCATCGTGGCGCTTATGGCGATTGTGCTTGTCGTGGCGCTCGTTATTGCCCTCGTGAGGCTCTTTGACGTTTACGTCTTCGCGAGTCACCAGTGGCTCACGTACGTGTGCCTTGGCGCAGTCTTCGTGGCGGCGGGCTTGGTCATCTGGCGCTATCGCCGCCCGGAGAACGTAAGGAAATAACCATGCCCGAGCACACGCGTGTTCTCATAGTCGGCTCGGGACCGGCTGGTCTCACCGCGGCAATCTACGTCGCGCGCGCACAGCTTCGTCCCATCGTCATCGAAGGCGAACCTTCCTCGACGACCGATCAGCCCGGTGGGCAACTGATGCTCACTACCGACATCGAGAACTTCCCGGGTTTCCCCCAAGGAATAACGGGTCCCGAACTGATGGCGAACATGCGCGCTCAAGCTGACCGCTTCGGTGCGGATCTGCGGGCGACCAAGGTTCAGCGCCTTGACGTCGAGTCGCGCCCCTTCCGGGCCTGGGTCACTGATGACGTTGAGCCGAGCATCAGCGCCGACGCCGTCATTCTCGCCACGGGCGCACAATCGCTGATGATGGGGGTTCCCGGCGAAGAGCGACTTCTCAGTCACGGGCTCTCAACGTGCGCGACTTGTGACGGATTCTTCTTTCGCGGTCAGGAAATCGCCGTGGTTGGCGGCGGTGACTCGGCGCTGGAAGAGGCGACATTCCTTACGCGTTTCGCCTCCAGCGTGACTATCGTGCATCGACGCGGCACACTTCGCGCCTCAAAAATCATGCAACAGCGGGCATTCGCCAACGAGAAGATCCGCTTCGCCTGGAACACCGAAGTGCTCGAGGTACTGGGCGAAGACCGGGTCCTGGGTCTAAAGGTACGTGACACGCTCACCGGCGACGAGAACATCCTGGACGTTACGGGCGTCTTCGTCGCCATTGGCCACGTGCCCAACACCACGCTCGTGACCCACCAGCTTGACCTTGAGGACAATGGCTACGTGCGCACCGGACTCGGATCATTCACGAACGTGGAGGGACTCTTCGCCGCTGGCGACGTGCAAGACCACGTCTACCGCCAGGCGGTGACGGCGGCGGGCTCGGGGTGCATTGCCGCGATCGACGCCGAACGCTGGCTCGAGGCGCAAGGTTTCTGATTCCTGGTCGCTAAGGTAGTACCTGCGTCACCGCGACGGTGACGTCCTTTGGAGGTTTTTATGAGCGACCAGATCACCACTCTTACTGACGCCACCTTCGACGAAGTCATAGGGGCAGCTGACAAGCCGATTCTCGTTGACTTCTGGGCCGAGTGGTGCGGGCCATGCAAAGTGATCGCCCCCATCCTCGAGGAACTCGCCGTCGAACAGTCCGAGAAGTTCACGATTGGCAAATTGGACGTCGACGTCAACGTCGCGACCGCGACCAAATTCTCAGTGATGAGCATTCCCACGCTTCTCCTGTTCAAGAACGGTGAGGTGGTTGCTCGCCTCGTCGGCGCCAAGCCCAAGGGCGCCCTCTTGCAAGAGATCGCCGCGAGCCTCTAAGACACCTGACGTTCACCACCATCAGACGTGGCGACACGGGGCAGCGTGTGCGCGATCTTCACGAACGTCTCCGTGAACTCGGTCACACGTCCATGGCCGACCCGCCCNNTTGACGACGTCACCTGGACCAGACTCGTCGAAGCCGGTTGGCGGCTCGGCCAACGCCTGTTGTATCTCGTGCATCCCTACCTGCGCGGCGACGACGTGGCTGAACTCCAGGTTCGCCTCGCCCAACTCGGCTTCAACCCCGGACGAATCGACGGGATCTTCGGTCCCCTGCTCGAGGCTGCCCTTGGCGACTTTCAAGGTAACTGTGGACTTGAAGTGAACGGAACCCTCACTCGGCGCACGTTGCTTGAGTTGACCCGAGTCACACCTTCTACATCAACTCGAAACCTTGTCAACGAAGCGCGCGACGTAGCTGGTTTTTCAGAGGAAGCTTCGGGTCCGATCGTGCTCTGCGGAACAAGCCCGTTGCGAGACTTGCTCGAAGTGGCTCTTCGCGCTGAGCGCCAGGTGAATGCCTTGGGCGATTCAACCAGTGTCGAAGTGGCGACGTTCGCCAACGATCACCAGGCCATCATCGTGCTCTCTCTCGAGCAGGTCCAGCACGGACCTAGCGATGGTTTTCGTCTCAACTACTGGGCCGGCTATCGTTCTCACTCGCGACGAGGAGAAATGCTCGCGAGCGCGCTCGCCTCGGCGCTCTCAAAGAGTCACGTTGCGTCGCGGGTCGAAGTCGCGGGGATGGCGCTACCAATCCTGCGCGAGACCAAGATGACGACGTTGCACGTTGAGCACGGTCCACGTGAAATCGAGGATCTACGAGCAGTCGCCGACACGTTCGCGTCGGTTTTGGTCGAGGTTTTCCACAGGCAGAGGGATTAAATAGTCCCTTTTCGAGACCCTCGGCACCCCTACAGGCCTTATATACCAAGGGATTACAAGTAACCCACAACTTCTTCCACAACTTGGGGATAACTTCAACTTGAACGTTACGTTGAGAGTTGAGCCTTACTTGCTCTGAGAAATCGCGATATAAATTCGTTCGAGGTCATCCAAATCCGCAAAATCTATGATGATTCTCCCGTTCCTGCCCTTCAGGTCGACGTGAACCCTCGTGTCGAGGTAATCTTCAAGTAATTGTTCAAGTTCTGCGACACTGGCGTCGGGAACTGGGCGAAGACGCGGCTTTTCACTCGCGGTCCTCGCCACCGGCTCACCCGAAGAAATGGGCTTGGGTTCAAGGAAGACCCGTACGGCTTCCTCAGTCGCTCGAACCGAAAGCTCGTGCTTGATAATCCGAGCGACCATTGTCGTCTGTGCACTTGGATTACTGATCGCTAGAAGGGAGCGGGCGTGGCCCGCCGTGATCTGTGAGTTGGCCAGAGCGGCCTGGGCGGTCTCACCGAGTTGGAGCAATCGTAATGTATTCGTAACATTTGCCCGACTCTTACCTACTCGCTGAGCGACCTGCTCGTGGGTCAGATCAAAATCCTCGATGAGTTGCTGATAAGCGGCAGCTTCTTCGAGTGGATGAAGGTCGACGCGATGAAGGTTCTCCACGACGGCCTGTTCGAGCGAAAGTCGATCATTGACGTCATCTTGGACGAGCACGGGCACGAACTCGAGCCCCGCCAATCCCGCGGCTCGCCAGCGTCGTTCTCCGGCAATAAGTTCAAATTCCCCAGCAACTCCTTCGACGGGACGCACGATGATTGGTTGCAGAACGCCCAGTTCCTTCACCGACGACGCCAACGCCTGGAGACTGTCGTTGTTGAACGCTTTTCTCGGTTGAAATGGATTGGGTCGAATGGACCCAACGGCCACTCTACGTAAAGGACCGATCTCGGCGATGATTTCGATGGACTCAACTGTCTCAGTGTTCTCAGGAATGAGGGCACCGAGACCCTTGCCAAGACCGGGTCTCCTAGCCATGGGTGATCTCCTCTGCCAGCGCTCGGTACGCTTTCGCGCCCTTTGATGTGGGGTCAAACACGGTAATGGGCTGTCCGAACGACGGCGCCTCGGCGAGGCGCACCGTGCGGGGAATTACCGTCTTGCAAAGCTCATTCTTGAAGTGGCGGCGCACCTCAGCGGCGACGTCCACGGACAGCGTGTTGCGAGCATCGTACATCGTAAGGACCACCTTGGAAATCTTCAAGGTTGGATTCAGGTTCTTCTGAACCAGGTCAACGATACGCCTCAATTGCGTCAAACCTTCAAGGGCATAAAACTCCGTCTGTACCGGGACCAGAATATCGGTGGCGGCCGCGAAGGCATTAATGGTGATGAGGCCCAAAGATGGGGGACAGTCGATGAAAATGTAGTCGAAGTCGCCTTCCACTGAGGCGAGGGCCTTCTTAAGTCGTAATTCCCTAGAAATGACCGAAGTGAGTTCTTGCTCAACGCCCGCCAAATCAAGCGTCGCGGGCGCAACAAAGAGATTATTGAACCCGGTCGGCTCCACGATGTCGACCATCGGCGTATCGTTCAAAAGGACGTCGTATACCGACTTCTCAAATTGGCGACCATCGATGCCCAATCCAGTTGTGGCGTTTCCCTGCGGATCGAGATCCACTATGAGAACTCGGTTGCCTTTCTCCGCAAGCGCAGCGCCAAGTGACGTGGTTGTGGTGGTCTTTCCGACCCCACCTTTCTGATTGGCCACAGCAAAAACCCTCATCGTGCTGGCGCTCGCCATATGCCTCTTCCTGGACCACTGCACTCCGACACAACGTCGAATCCCTGCCATTCAACACGGTTTTGGACTGGTCGTCAAGTACTGATGTTTCACGTGAAACACTGGCACCAAAACCAGGCAACGCGCCGGGTTAATCTCCCAAAANNTGTTTCACGTGAAACATCAGAAAAGCGGCCGTTTTGCCGGAACCCCGACGGCACGCGGCAACTCCTTGGGTGTTGCAGAGACCTTCGATAGAACCCTAAAGGCCGCTCCGTGGCGGATCCGGCCCCTATCCTCAAGACCCATGGTTCGCAGCACCTTCTGGTTCCAACGGGTTCCATCGTCTTCGGGGGGCTCAGAGACCACCAGGGTCCCACCTAGTCGCAAGAAGCGCACGGCGCACTCCGCTACCACCGAAGGCGGCCCGAAGGAACGAGCCGTGACCAGGTCTAACGATGAGTCCAGGGAAGGATCCCTCGCGAGCACCTCTGCCCGCTCGGTAATCACCACGACGTCTTTCGGGGCACCTGGCCACTCGAGAGTTTCTCGCAGAAAATTCATGCGTTTTACCATTGAATCCACTAGTACCGTACGGCAGCCCCAGCGCTCGGCGAGAACCAGTCCTGGAAGTCCTCCACCACTTCCGAGGTCAAGCAAACTTGCTGGTGGAAGGCCAGAAATCTCCTGCCAGCACTGGGCGAAGCCAGCCGAGTGCTCGATTTGAGGCCCAATCGCACCTGGCCCCAAAAAGCCTCGCGCCCTCGATTCCTCGAGGGCGCGTAGAAGCCAGTCGTTCGACACAGGTTCGCTAAGCCGGCGCAATCACCACAAAGCGACGAGGTTCTTCGCCTTCAGACCTGGTGATTACGTGCTCATTCTCAGTCAAGGCATCATGCACCGCCTTGCGATCGGCAGCCGACATTGGTTCAAGAGCCCGTTCTTCACCGGTGTCAGTCACTTCAACGGCCACCTGCTGGGCAAAACGGCCTAAAGCAGCCACTCGTCGCTCACGATACTGCGCAACGTCAACGAGAATCCTGTCGGTTCGGCTTGGGCTCTTTGATTGGACGACCGTACGCGTAACTTCCTGCAGCGCTTGCAACGTGGTTCCGCGAGGGCCGACCAGGATCCCTAATTCCGTTGGTGGATTGGCATTTACTGCCAGCTCCACCGTCTCGGCGTCCAGTTCCTTGACTGAAACCTCAGCCTTAATGTTCATCGACTCCAGGAGCCCTTCGAGGAACTCCTTGGCAATCGAACCCTGCTCGGCTAACGAGATTCCTTCAGCCATGGTGTCCTCCTTCGTTGAGATTCTTTCGGTTCGTGGTCCACCTTTTGGCGAACTTTGCTTCTGACGCGGTGCGCCGGGGCTCTTATCCTTCTCCCTGCGACCCCCGTCGGCTTCAACCGCCCTGGGAACTCGGGACTTCTCATTCCGAGCACCGTTGCGGGGCCGGTCTTCACGTCCTCCTGTTGATCGGCGGGATCGCTTCGGTCGTGGGCCGCTCGGACGGACGCGGGCTCGCACGCGAGCCTCGCCGCGAACGCGACCAAACATTCCCGCCTTCGGCTCCTCTATAACTTCGATTTCAGCGTCATCGCGGTGTACGCCAAGGTGCGCGAGGGCTCGATCCGTTGCTTCGTCGACTGATTTTCCTGTAGTTTCGACCCAATCCATGGGTTAACGCGCCTTTCTTTTACGTTTTGCCCGCGACCGACTCTGCGGTTGAGGTTTTGGAGCCGGTGGTTTCGCGTTCGCTCGAGAAACCAGGGGCTTCGGAGTTGAGGGTTTTGGTTCATTTGGCACTTCACTCGATTCGTCGTCTTTTGAATCCGGTGCCGGAATTGCGCGCTGAGTGCCCTTGTGAGGGTTCGAAACACCCGCTCGAAACATTAAGTCCTGAGTAATAATTCGAATCAACGTTGAAATAATCATGTAAAGAACAACTGCGGCCGGGATTATCAAATAAAAGTATGCAAAAACAATCGGCAGGAACCGTTGCATCGCCGCTTGTTGACTCGGCATCGGCGTACCGGTCTTGCGGTTGCGGTTGTTCATCTGGGCCATCTGGAAATACTGGAGCCCTACGGCTATCGCAACAAAGATGAAGAAGGGGATCGCNNATAAGGCTCCGGTACATCTTCGAACTTGCGGGTATGTATCGCGGAAGAGGAACTAACTTGCCATGAAGGGTGACCTTATTGGCCAAACCCTTGATAACACTGTAAAGAATGAAAAGAAAGGGTGCCTGGAGCAAAACCGGTAGGCAACCACCAATCGGATTCGCTCCCTCCTCGCGATACAACTTCATCATCTCCTCGTTGAGAAGCTGGCGGTTTTCTGGCCCCTTGTACTTCTGTTGGAGTTTCTTGATCTCCGGCTGAAGTTTCTGCATCGCCATCATGGATTTCGTGCTCTTGATGGTGAAGGGGGTCAGTGCTCCCATGATCACCACCGTGAGCATCACGATGGCGATGGCGTAGTTAGGAACTAGGCCGTAGCAGTAGGCCAGGATCCACCCAAAAAGATGGAAAATTGGCTGAAAGATATTACCCACCGCGTGGGCGAACGATTTCATGGCTGAACACTCCTGGCTTTCTTCGGCAATGGGACAAGATCAACACCGTGTGGACCCAGTGGACGACAGCGACTGAGGCGTCGTAGAGCGAGAGCGCTGCCCCGTAAGGCTCCGTGGGTGGAGATCGCCTCGTCGGCGTAGTGAGAACAAGAAGGATAAAAACGACACGGTGAGGGTCGACCCGAGGTGGCCCGCTGATAGAACCTGATCAATCGCAGTAAAAGGCGCGAAGGCGCTGAGGCCCTAGAGTCCACCGGCGCGGACCATTGCTTGGTGGAAGTGCTGTTGGAGTTCGTCATGGGATAGGTTTCCTGTCTCAAAACCACACTTGATCAGGTATAACCCTGGGTGCGGTTGAGGTTCAAGGTCGTCCACGAGTGCCCGGAGTCGGCGTCGGATCTGGTTCCGGAGAACCGCTTTTCCAACCTTTCGGCTGATCGCGTATGCCACATCCACTGAGGTTGATTCATCGCCGGCGACTACGAAACTAATCCGAAGTGGCCCACTCTGACCCCGCCCAGTTGGTGTGGCGAAAAGCGCGAACTGCCGGCGGGTTCGAACCCGACCGGGCACCGTCTCAGACCGTCAATTGGCGACGGCCCTTGTTGCGTCGGGCCTTTAGGACGGCACGGCCAGCGCGGGTACGCATACGCGCACGAAAACCGTGCGTTTTTGCCCTTTTCCGCTTGTTTGGCTGATAAGTACGCTTCACAAAATCCTCTTCTCAAAATGTATTGATGCGCTTCGCGGTACCCCCTGGGGGTCGCTGGCGCGCTGCTGGGAACAATCTTACCCGACGGGTGGGCCCCCTCGGCAAAGAGATTGAAATAGGTGTATGGTGACTCTCCCCAAGTCAAGCGAGTTTCCCAAATTTGGTCGCCTGGCTTGTGGATAACGTCAGTTCAGGTCTGTGGAGGAAGATTGTGCAGAGTGGGGAGGAGATCTGGTCAGCACTACGAGACTCCTTACGTGGCAACGCTTCTGATGCGGTGTGGGCCGCCGGACTTAACACACTTCGCCTTGTGGATTACCACGATGATCAACTCGTAATCGGCGCCCCCAACCAAATTCAACTGCTTCGGATTCAGCAACGATTTCTCCCCTTCATCACCGAACAGGCTCAGCAGTTAGTGGGTTCAAATGTGACCGTTTCGCTAACGGTGAGTGAATCATCTGACGATGTCGCGACGCCCGCTGAGGAACCCAGCACCCTCACGCCAGCTGTCAGCTTCGCGCCGAGTGTGGACCGACCCGCGCGTCTCGATCCTCGCATGACCTTCGATTCATTCGTGCCTGGCTCTTCGAATCGCTTAGCGTTCGCGGCCGCACAATCAGTCGCCGAGACGCCTGGTCGCGCCTATAACCCATTGATGATCTACGGCAACTCGGGTCTAGGTAAGACCCATCTTCTACACGCCATCGGGAACTACGTCCAGGAGAACTATCCGGGTCGAAAGGTTCTCTACGTCTCTACCGAGACATTCCTGAATGACTTCATTCGAGCGATCCAGACCCGTACCCAGTTGGCGCTGCACGATCGCTACCGGGAAAATGATGTCTTATTGATTGACGACATCCAATTCATGGAAACCCGCGGNNAAGCAGATCGTCCTGACTTCCGATCGGTCGCCGCGCGACCTCGCTGGATTGCAAGAACGCTTTCGCAGTCGCCTGCTCCAGGGTCTGGTGACCGAGATCGACCAACCCGATCTGGAAACTCGTATTGCAATCCTTCGCTCCAAGGCGGAGCGAGAGGGAATCGAACTACCAGGTGACGTGGCCGAGTGGATAGCTCAGCGTGTGCGCGACAATATTCGTGAACTCGAGGGCTCGATCACGATGTTGCGCGCTTTCGCAAACTTGCGCCAAGAGCCAATTTCTTTGGAGCTCGCGAAAAATCACTTGACTAATCTCGGCCAAGAACAGATCATCTTGAAGCCTGAGACAATCTTGGCCGTCGTATCGGACTTCTATGGTCTTTCGGTAGAGGATGTTCGTGGATCAAAACGTCTACGACCGCTCGTCCACGCGCGACACGTTGCGATGTACCTCATCCGTGATCTTCTTGACAACTATTCCTACCCAATGATCGCCAGAATCTTTGATGGTCGTAACCACACGACCGTGATCAGTGGTGTTGAGAAGATAAAGGATCAGCTCGCGGTGAACAGTGAGTTGCTCGCTCAAATCAATCAATTGAAACGTCGGCTACAAGGAGACGGTAGAGAATAATTTGTGCGCAACCATGGGGGGTTGTTGTTGATTTCGAGATGGAAATTAACTACTAGCCCACATAACTTCAGGGTTGAATTTGAAGGGTTGAAACAGTTAGTCACAGGGGTGTGTGGAGAGTGTGGGAGTAAATAGCCTGTTGATCAGGAATCTTGTGAAGTAATCCACAAATCCACAGACCTACTACTACTAACAGTTCTCCATATACAAAAGACACCATAACCTCAGCAGTAGAGAAAGGTAGAGGGATGAAGTTCAAGTCAGAGCGGGATATCCTGGCAGAAGCGCTTAGCGCCGCAAGTCGTGTCGTGGCAACACGGTTGATTGGCGCATCCTCTGGGGTCCTTCTGTCATTAGTCGGAAACCAACTCATCGTTACCGGGACAGATCTTGATATCACCGTGCGCACCACGGTCGACGTAATTGGTCACGAAGATGGTTCAACTGTCGTACCAGCACGACTTATCGTCGACGCAGTTCGTTCACTTGAGGCGGGTGCAGTAACCGTCTCGAGTAACGACGAAACCGTTGAGATATCACTTGGACGAGCGAAGTTCTCCTTACGTACTTTTTTAGTGATGGATTATCCGAATCTTCCCCCAGTGACCGGAGCACCTCACGCTGTCGCTGCATTAGATCTTGTCCAAGGTCTCAACCAAGTGGTGCGAGCGGCCGCAAATGACGACGCGCGACCACTCCTCACCGGTGTCCTGTTTACCGCTGATGAAGGCTCACTTCGGTTAATCGCCACTGACTCTTATCGATTAGCGGTTCGCGACGTGCCTGGAGTAAAGGGTCTCACTGATGCCCAAGATCTACTAGTCCCTGCCCGCGCCCTTCAAGAACTACAACGAGCCGCCGCTTCCTTAGACGCCGACGCCGAGATTGGGGTCACTCTTACCGACGCCGAAATCTGTTTCATAGTTGGCACCACCACCATTGCGTCACGTCTCATTGATGGGAACTATCCTTCTGTTTTGCAGTTGATCCCAGCGAGTTACCCGAATCAATTACGCATCGCCAAGGACACACTCCTCACCTCACTTCGACGTGCAAAACTTCTTGCTAAGGATTCCACCTCTTCGGTTCGTCTTACGATGAAAGACAAGAGTGTGGAGATTCGGACCCAGAGTCACGACGCGGGCGACGTCGAGGACAACGTGGACGCGGATTACAACGGAGATGAGATAACGATTGCCTTCAATCCAAGTTTCCTCATTGACGGCATCGAAGCCGTTCCCGGTGACGAGGTTGTGTTGGAGGTATCGGATTCGGTTCGACCAGCCATGGTCCATGGAGTGGACGACACGAGGTTCCGCTACCTCTTGATGCCCGTTCGCGTCCAGTAGTCAAGTGGTCGTCGTGGGTCTCCACGAACTCACNNGTACGTAATACGACAAAGAAGATGTTGGTGAATGGTCAGCGTCCCCAATCACGTGCCACGGTGTCCGAGGTACTTCCACTTACGGTATTCACACCCGAAGGCGTGGACATTGTGCGACAAGGCCCCGAACAACGCAGGACCTTTCTTACGAACCTCCTCACCGACGTTGATCTTTCGACTGGTGAAGTCATCGAGCGCTTCAATAAAGTTCTGAGCCAACGAAACGCGGTACTGCGCTCGTTTCAGGGCGAGTCGCCAACCAGCCTTCAGCGAGACGAACTTGGGGTGTGGGATAGGGAATTCTGTGAAGCGAGTGAGCGACTCGTTGAAATTCGCCTTCAACTCCTAACGCAGATTGAGCCACTCGTCTCGCATTACTACCAAGCCCTCGCCCAAAACGTTCGCACGGTCATGGTCCGATACGAGCGCTCGTGGACCGGGGAACTGAGTTCGGCCTTACGCGATGCTCTAAAGGACGACCAGTTTAGAGGACACTCGACCGTTGGACCCCAGCGAGACGACATCGCGCTGCACCTGGACCGACGCGATGCACGCCGCCAGGCTTCCCAGGGGGAGCAACGGTCCTTAGCGCTGGCGCTTCGACTCGCTGGCCACGAACTGGTCCACCAACAGCGCGGGCTCGACCCCCTTCTGCTACTCGATGATGTATTTAGTGAACTCGACCCTTCGCGAAGCGACCGTTTGTTACGTCTGTTGCCGGAGGGCCAGACCTTGGTGACCACCGCTTCGCCGCTGCCCAGCGGCATGAGTCCCGCCGCGATTGTCGACCTTTCTGAGTTGGTCGCGTGAACGCCAAGAATGACTTCCCGCGACCCCTGGGGGAGATTCTGCACACGATGGCCGGGCGTCTTCGAAAGGTGGATCTGCGAATCATCGACGAAGTTCGGCGACTTTGGCCTGAGGTTGTGGACCCAGTTTTGGCCGAGCACTGTCATCCGGAGTTTGTCAAGAACGGCGTCTTGCTGATCAGCGTTCCGTCGGGTGCATTCGCGCAGCGAATCAACGCCGAACGCGAGTCTATTTTGCGTGGATTTTCTTCCCTCGGTGAACAAGCACCGACGTCACTTCGAACGGTGTTATCAGAGGTGTGATTTGCACCTCTGAACACCTCGTCGGGGACCGTTGGGGTTTTGAAGTTAGGCCAAAGCGGGTAGGATGATGCAGCCGAAATGTTGTAATCGACCGCGCGAATCGCGCCGAAACTTGTTACCGAAAGGACTTCTTCGTGGCCCAAAAGACCAAGGGATCGGCTAGCTACGGAGCAAGCGATATCACCGTTCTCGAGGGTCTCGAACCGGTTCGGGTTCGTCCGGGTATGTACATTGGCTCAACCGGGCCGGCGGGACTGCACCACCTGGTCTGGGAAGTTGTCGATAATGCGGTGGACGAAGCCATGGCTGGCTTCTGCACACGAATCGATGTCACGATTCTGGCGAATGGGAGCTGTCGGGTCGTCGATGACGGACGTGGCATCCCCGTCGAAGATCATCCTCATTATCCGGGTAAGTCCGCAGCCGAAGTCGTGCTCACGATGTTGCACGCTGGAGGGAAATTTGGCGGAAGCGCCTACAAGGTCTCTGGCGGTCTCCATGGTGTTGGCGTGTCGGTAGTGAACGCGTTGTCGGCCGAGTTGATCCTCGAGATCGATCAGAACGGTAATCACCACATGCTGACGTTCAAGAACGGCGGTAAGCCGGTGGGGAAGCTGAAGGTGACTGGTACCGCGCCTCGGGGCCGCACCGGAACGACCGTGACCTTCACGCCGGACCCTACGATCTTCGAAGACGTGGAGTTTCGCGCGCAAACCATCCTCGAGCGATTGCAGATCATGGCGTTCTTGAATCGTGGGCTCGAGATTCGCTTTGAGGACCAACGCAAGGGTCGCGAAACGAAAGAGACGTATAAGTACAACGGCGGAATCGTTGATTACGTTCGCCACCTCAATAACGCGAAGGAGTCGCTGTTTCGCAAGGTTGGCTTCTACGACCAGTCGGAGGAAAGTCAAGAAGTTGAGGTCGCTTTCCAGTGGAACACTGGCTACTACGAGAGCATCCACTCTTTCGCGAACGGGATCGCGACAATTGAGGGTGGCATGCACGAAGAGGGGTTCCGAAAGGCAATCACCAACGTCGTCAACCGATACGCGCGTAAGCGCAATCTGTTGAAGGAGAAGGATGACAACCTCCTCGGAGAGGACATCCGCGAAGGCCTCACGGCAATCGTCTCTGTTCGACTCGCGGAGCCACAGTTCGAAGGACAGACGAAGGGGAAACTCGGTAACGTGTCGATCCGCTCGTTGGTCGAACGGGCGACAAACGAGAGGCTCGCCGACTGGCTAGAAGAGAACCCGCGCGAAGGTGGTCAGATCGTTTCAAAGGCCGTGCAGGCTTCACGCGCTCGCATGGCTGCGCGACAGGCGCGTGACTTGACCAGACGCAAGAGCGCACTCGACGGTGCTGGTCTGCCTGGAAAACTCGTTGACTGTTCTTCGAATAATCCACGTGAGTGTGAACTCTTCATCGTCGAGGG
>PKZO01000065.1:21872-92598 GCA_003133125.1 Acidimicrobiaceae bacterium
GTGGAGGCGGATTTCGATGTAACAAAAGTTCGCTACGACAAGATCATCCTGCTCGCAGACGCTGACGTGGATGGCAGTCACATCCGGACACTGCTGCTCACCTTCTTCTTTCGCCAGATGACAGAGATGGTGAACAATGGTCACGTTTACGTCGCCCAGCCGCCGCTGTACTCAACCCTGGTGGGCAAGGACAAGGTGTACTTACGCGACGACCTCGCTAAAGCAAAGTTTCTTGAGGAGAACCCGAATCACAAGAACGATTTCCAACGCCTGAAGGGATTGGGCGAAATGGACTTCGACGAGTTGCGCGACACGACCATGGACCCGACGAAGCGTGCGTTACTTCAGATAACAGTGGAGCAAGCCGCACTCGCTGACGAAGTCTGTTCAATTCTGATGGGCGACGATGTTCCCCAGCGTCGTCATTTCATTCAGACCAACGCGAAAGACGTTCGATTCCTAGACATCTAGGAAGAAGGAATCATGGCAAAGAAGACATCGAATTCTGGTGCAGAGACTCCGGGCGAGGAAGTTGCACTTGGTTACATCGAGCCAATCGAGATCAACCTCGAAATGGAGCGTTCCTTTCTCGAGTATTCGATGTCGGTCATCGTCTCGCGGGCACTGCCTGATGTTCGCGATGGTCTAAAGCCCGTACACCGGCGCATCCTGTATTCGATGTTTGACCAAGGACTGCGCCCCGACCGACCGTACGCCAAGTGCGCGAAGGTCGTCGGCGAGGTGATGGGCACCTATCACCCCCACGGCGACAGTGCGATCTACGACGCGCTCGTGCGAATGGTCCAAGACTTCTCGATGCGACACCCTCTCATCAGTGGCCACGGCAACTTTGGCGGCACGGGCCCCGATGAGGGAGCGGCCGCCATGCGCTACACCGAGTGTCGACTGGCTCCCATCGCGCTCGAGATGCTCGATTCGATTGACGAAGAAACGGTCGACTTCGAACCCAATTACGACAACTCCACTCAGCAACCCACCGTATTGCCCTCGAGGTTCCCCAATCTGCTCGTGAATGGATCACAGGGAATTGCCGTCGGCATGGCCACCAAGATTCCCCCCCACAACTTGGGTGAGGTCATCGACGCCACACTGCATCTTCTGGCGAATCCCGAGGCGACCCCCGACGACCTCATGGCTTTCGTCAAGGGTCCCGATTTTCCGACCGGGGCCCAGATCCTCGGACGTCAGGGCATCCTGGACGCGTATCGCACGGGTCGCGGATCGATCAAGATGCGTGCCGTCGCTGAGGTTGAAGAGAGTGGTCGGGACACTCGAATCGTGGTCACCGAGTTCCCCTACGAAGTGTCGGTCGAGTCCATTGAGGAGAAGATTTACGAGCTCGTCAAGAGTGGCGAGATCGACGGCATCGCGGCGATGCAGAATGACTCCGCCGGGCGCCGATCGCGTCTGGTTATCAAATTAAAGCGTGACGCCAACGCCAACGTAGTGCTCAACAAACTCTTTAAGAACACGTCGCTCCAGACCACGTTCGCGGTGAACATGCTGGCATTGGTAGACGGTGTCCCTAGGACGTTGAATCTCGCCCAGGCACTGATCCATTACATCCTGCACCAGGTGGAGGTCGTTACACGACGAACCCAGTTCCGCCTGCGCAAGGCCGAATCTCGAGCACACATCGTCGAAGGCTTGCTAAAGGCGATCGACATGCTCGACCAGGTCATCGCCACGATTCGTGGTTCCGAGGACCGTGGCGACGCGCGCACCAAGTTGATGGCCGCCCCCTTCGCGTTCTCAGAAGAGCAGGCGAACCATATTCTGGACATGACCCTGGGCCGTCTCACGAAGTTGGGACGCACCGAGCTCGAAGAAGAGATGGCCAAGTTGCGCGAAACAATCGCGGAACTGAAGTCGATTCTCGAGAGTGACGTGAAACTACGAGGCGTCATCGCCGATGAATTGACCGCGATCCGTGACAAGTACGCCGATGGCCGAGTGACTCGGATTGTCAATGACCCGGGCGAGATGGGCCTAGAGGATCTGATCGAAGACGAGGAAATCGTCATCACGATGACCCAAGCCGGATACGTGAAGTCCGTCGCCGCAGGTTCGTTTAAGGTCCAAGGACGCGGCGGACGCGGCGTGCAGGGCGCCAAGTTGCGCGACGAGGACTTCGTCGAGCAGATCGTTCACACCAGCACGCACGCGTTCCTGCTGCTGTTTTCAAACAAGGGCCGGGTGTTTCGTCTTCGTGGTCACGAGATCCCCATCAAGGAGCGCACCGCTAAGGGTACGGCAATCGTCAATCTCTTGAACCTGCACCCAGGTGAGAAGATCCAGGCCATCGTCTCGACGCTTGATTTCCCCAAGGACAAGTTCCTGGTGTTCGCCACCGCGGACGGCACCGTGAAGAAGACGGCCTTCAGCGAATANNGATCTCATGGTCGTCACGTATCGAGGCATGTCGATTCGATTCAACGAGAGTGAAGTCCGCGAGGTCGGACGCGACTCGACGGGTGTTCGCGGTATCAAGTTGAAGGACGACGACAAGGCGATCTCCCTTGACGTCGTACGAGGTGACGCGGACCTGTTTCTCGTCACCGACACGGGTTTCGGCAAGCGGGTAAAGACCGACCGATTCAATCAGCAGGGACGCGGCGGTCAGGGCGTGCGGGCCATCAGGCTGACCGCGGCCCGAGGTTTCGTGGTGGCGGCTTTCATGGCGGCGCTCGACGACGAGGTACTTCTCGCGTCAAGCGGCGGCGTCCTCATTCGCACGCCCGTGCGTGAGGTCTCCTCCCAGGGTCGTGACGCCACTGGCGTACGGGTTATGAACCTCGACGAGGGACATTCTGTGGCGACGGCCGCAGTGGTGCCCGCCGAAGACGACTAGACCGTCACCCGGCGCGTCCAGGCTCGCGTGAGAGCGTTGAGTATGTGTTCCGCTCCCTGAGCGCCGACCACCATGAATTTCCCATCGATCAGCAGCGAGGGCACCCCGGTGATACCCAACTCCATGGCCTCGGCCTCGTCACTTCGAACTTCGCCGGTGTAGAGATCGCTCGACCAGAGTGATGCCACATCCTCGACTCCAATTTCGTTCGCCAGGCTGGCCAGTATCTGATGATCACTGACCAGTAAGCCATCGCTGAAGTAAGCCCGGAAGAGTCGCTCGCTCATGGCCGCACTCTTGCCCTGACTGGAGGCGAGCGCGATCAAACGGTGTGCGTCAAAGGTGTTGGTCGGTCGAGCGTCCTTCATCGACCACGTCAGGCCTAGTGCGCTGGCTTCGCCCTCGAGTCGGTCGTTGAGCGCCCGAGCACGTTCTACGGGCATTGAGTACTTCGTGGCTAACAGCTCGGGGAGCGACAGGTGGTAATCGCGTGGCGCCGAAGGATCGAGTTCGAAAGCTCGGTGGCGAACGACGACGTGCTCGCGGTGTTCAAAACGCTCGAGAGCGTTCGCGAGTTGACGCGTTCCTAGGTAACAGAAGGGGCAGACGACGTCACTCCAGGCGTCAATAAATAAGTAGTCGCTCATGTGTCAATCTTTCCATACGAACGACGGTAAGGCAGAATGTTGCGATGTCCGCGCGCGAATTGAGTGTCAAAGATGCCATGGCGTTGGTGCGAGCCGTCGACACCCTTGGACTCGGTCTGGTGACGTCGACTCCGGTTGGCCTGTTGAAGGAACTTTCAAAGCGAAGCGACTGGGAGGATCTCACCATAAGTGGAGGACTGATCCTTGGGGTCTTTGACGTCTTCATGCATCCCAACGTTCACTATCGTTCGAGTTTCTACGGTGGAGGTGAGCGCCACTATCAGTCCAAGGGAGCGGACATACAATTCGTTCCGTCTTTCTTCCGCCACTACGGTCTGTTGATTCAGCATCTGGCACCACGGGTCATGATGATGCAAGGCGCGATGCCCGACGCGAACGCAAACGTCAGTCTTTCGCTCTATAACGGTGCGCACCTCGCTGAATTCCTCGCCGCCGGACGCGACCCGGACCGTGTGCTGATTGTGGAGTGTTCGCCGCATTTTCCAAGGACGCTCGCCGTCGAGGGATTCGTCAACGAGATCTCGCTCGAGGACATCGACGTGATCGTCTACAGCGATGAGCACCCTACGGTGCTCGGCAAGGATGTGAGCTCCCCCGAGGACTTGGCGATTGCGGAGTATGCCGCGTCGTTTGTCGAGGACGGTTGCACACTGCAAACGGGGATCGGAGCGGTGCCGAATCTCGTCGCCCAAGCACTGGTCAAGCGTGATGGTGGCGACTACGGCGTGCACTCTGAAATGTTCACCGATGGGCTCTACCAATTGTGCGCATCGGGAAAGGTCACTAACGCCCGCAAGTCAATTCATCGAGGCGTCTCAGTGATCACCTTCGGGCTCGGTTCCCAGGAGATGTATGACTTTCTCGATGAGAACGAGAAAGTGCGGTTCGCACCGGTCAGTTACGTAAATGATCCATCCGTCATTGCGAAGAACCATCGAATGGTGTCGATCAACTCCGCGCTCGAGGTGGACCTACAGGGCCAGATCATTGCCGACACCATCGGGGCTCGTCAGTACTCGGGTGTCGGCGGTCATATGGACTTCGTCGAAGGGACGAGTCTGTCGCTGGAGCACACATCGCTGATCTGCCTCCAATCGACCGCCGTGGTCAACGGTGTTCTCAAGAGCCGTATCATTAGTGACATGTCTTCCCATTCCGTTGTCACGACGCCACGCCACTTGACTGGGGTTATCGTGACCGAACACGGATTCGCCGACCTGCGGGGTCTCAGCGTGAAGGAGAGGGCTCACGCCATGGTTTCCATTGCTCATCCTCAGTTTCGAGACGAGTTAACTGACGCCGCTGAACTACTGGGTCGATAAATGCTCATAGTTCGAGATTTGGGGATTGAGATCGGCGCGCGCCGTATTCTCGAGCCGGTCTCCTTCACGGTAGGTAACGGCGAGAAGGTTGGATTGGTTGGTCGAAACGGCGCGGGGAAATCAACGTTGCTCGCGGTGCTCTTAGGCGGGACGCCCGAGCACTTACGCATCACGGGCACGGTACAGCACCAGGGCACCTTGAGCCACCTACCCCAAGAGCCGGTGTCGGGCGGGCTTGGGGTCGAGCCTATTGGCTTGTCCCACGTCCTCTCGGCGCGCGGACTCGACGTCCTGGATGCCGACATGCAGCACGCGCGTCACGAGCTCGCCGCCCAACCCACCGAAGAGACCATCGAGCGTTTCACGCGACTCGAGGAGACCTTCCGAGAGCGCGGCGGCTACGAGGCCGAGTCCGAGGTTGCTCGTCTGGCCGCGGGCCTTGGTCTCGCCGAGGACTTGCTGCTCGAAGACCTCGATTCGCTTTCGGGGGGCCAGCGGCGTCGCATTGATCTGATGCGCGTTCTTTATGAGCAACCCGAGACCATGGTCTTGGACGAACCTACAAACCACCTGGACCGTGCCGCGAAACGCTGGCTGTTCGACGAACTCGAGAAGTTCCGCGGGA
Organism: Acidimicrobiaceae bacterium; assembly: GCA_003133125.1. GTDB lineage: Bacteria > Actinomycetota > Acidimicrobiia > Acidimicrobiales > RAAP-2 > RAAP-2. The sequence continues at coordinate 27,360 of PKZO01000065.1, forward strand.
CGGTTCTTGTTATCAGCCACGACTTACCGCTTTTGGACAAATCCATTGACCGCGTCCTCGCGTTGCGTGAAGGACAACTGCGCGAGTACAAAGGCAACTACACCAAATACCTCGAGCAGGAGGAGACGCGACGTCTGAGCGAGGAGAAACTGGCCGCTCACCAAGACGAGCAGATCGGTCGCATGAAGACTTTGGCGGATTCCATGCGTGGCCAGACCGAGTCGCGTGCGCGCCTCGCCAAAGTGCTCGACCGTAAGGTCGAGAAGTTGGTGGACAGTCGCGTCGTGGTGACCAAGAAGGAAAAGAAGGTCACCTTCAAGCTGCCGGTACCCCCTCGAAGTGGCGATGTGCCCATGACCGTAGAACACGTGGCGGTTCGCTACGGGACTCAGGTCGTACTGAAGGACGTCAACTTCATCACTCGAAGAGGCGACCGGATCGTCATCGTGGGAAAGAACGGCGCTGGCAAGTCGTCCCTGCTTCGCTGCCTCGCGGGAACCCAGACTGCTCAGACGGGTGATGTCAGATTCGGCGCCAACGTGAAGGTCGGCTACTTCGCCCAGGAACATGAGCAGCTCGACTTCTCTCGAACCGTCCTCGATCACCTGGAGAACGCGACGGTCCAGACTGAAGTGCAGCGCAGATCGTTGCTGGGAGCCTTCGGACTGAAGGGCTCGGCGGCCCATCAATTACCGGGTACGTTGTCGGGTGGCGAGCGGGCGAAACTCGCTATTGCGATCCTCGCCGCGTCAGACGCCAACCTCCTCCTGCTCGACGAGCCAACCAACAACCTCGATCCCGCGAGCGTGGTAGCCCTGGGCGTGATGATGCACCAGTGGAAGGGCACGATCGTGGCGGTGAGTCACGAGCGCCAGTTTGTCGAGATGCTCAAACCAACCCATGCGGTCTTACTGCCCGAGGAGTACTTCGACTTGTGGCGAGACGACTACATGGATTTGATCGAGCGGCGCTAGGGCGTTTTCTGAGTTGAAGTGCCTCGTGCCTCTTCGTGCTCACTGCTTCGGGTTTCAGTGAACAGGTGACGCAACACTCGTAACACTCGAGCGGCGCTTTCTAGGTCACGTTCGCTCACGTCGTCGTGTAATTCGGCGTTCATAGCGGCGATGACATTCTGAATTGCGCGGGCGTAGTTGCCGCCCCGTTTCGTCAGCACGACATTTGACTTTCGTGCGTCGGCGGGGTCAGGAGCAATGCGGGCGTAGCCTCGCTCGACCAGTGTGTCGATGATCTTTCGCGCCCCTTGGCGGGTCATGGCAAGTTCGCCGCCAAGCGTCCCAAGGGATGAGGGCGATCGATGCAGTCGACGAAGTACGAACGCGTCGCTCCGTCGATACTCAGCGAATCCCTTCTGCTCGAGACGCGCGGCCGTCTCGCGGATCCACGCGAGCCGAGCGAGGGCGAGCGAGTCTCCAAAACCTAGGACTTCGTCGCTCACTTCACTCACGAACGAATCCTAACATATATGCAACTAGGTTGCCTAAGTGCTAGCCTGATGTGGTTACGACGTCAAGGGGGACACCATGGGGGCGATCGCACTTAGCAAGAACCGATTCTTGGTCAGTTGGATCGCGGGGGTCGTCCTCGCCTCGCTGATCGGCTTCGCAGCTCTGACGACGAGCGTGCCGGCCTCAGGGGCCGTTTCGACGAGCACTTCGAGTGCCGGGTGTGGTTTGTCTAGTGCGCGCAACGCCACTCTGTCACTCAAGGTGGACGGGTTCTTGCGAACGGTTGTCGTCCATAGACCCAAGAGCTCGGACTCGACGTCGCTACCGTTGGTTCTCAATTTGCACGGCAGTGGCAGTACCGCTGTCGAACAAGAGGGGTTCACCGACATGGATGCCACCGCCAACTCTGACGAGTTCATCGTCGCCTATCCTCAAGCGCTCATCCCCGACGGTACCGGCTTCGATTGGAATGTTCCTAACGAGCCGCTCATTGGTGGGGGCGCGGTCCCCGCCAAATCGGCCAACGATGTGAAGTTCCTCACTGAGTTGGTGAAGATCCTCGAGAGTCGTTACTGCGTGAATCCCGAGCGCGTTTACGCGACGGGTTTCTCGGGTGGCTCTCGCATGGTGAGCCAACTCGCGTGCGCGGATTCGACGACGTTCGCTGCCGTAGCACCCGTGAGTGGCCTTCGTCGACCTTTGCCGTGCGCGACGAAGCGGGCCGTGCCAGTGATCTCGTTTCATGGTTCGGCGGATCCGGTGGATCCATTCGCCGGCCACGGTCAGAAGTACTGGTCCTATTCGGTGCCCGTTGCGGCGAAGGACTGGTCGTCACAAGACGGATGTCAGAGCGTAAAGACTTCATCACCGCTCAAGAATGTCAAACTCACCGTGTACAGCGCTTGCGCGAATGGGGCGAAGGTCGAACTGTACGAAATCACTGGTGAGGGGCACGAGTGGCCCGGAGGCCCGACGCTTCCTGGAGCGTTCACCTCGGTGCTCGGTCCCCAATCGACGGCGATGAACGCGGACGCCACAATGTGGTCTTTCTTCATTAACTACGAGCTTTAGCGCCTCGGAGGTTCCTTGGACGTCCGTCTCGCCTCGTGGTCGTCCGTTGTCAACTTGGCGATGACCCGGGACGTTTCCTTCCCCTCGAGGGGGGCTTTTTGACGTCATTGAGGTCGCGTCGATTCTGCTGATGGGTGAGTTCGGCGCTGACGAGCTTCCAATTCTCGTAGCGTTCGGACGAGAGGTCGCCGCCGACCACCGCAGCCTCGACTGCGCAACCCAAGTCGCCGTCGTGGCGGCAGTCACGGAATCGGCATTGCTCGGCGAGTGCGCTGATGTCCGCGAACGTCTCATCGATACCTTCTTGTCCAACGAGTAGATCGACGAGGCGTATGCCGGGTATGTCGAGCAGCACCCCGCCGCTCGAAAGTCGGTAGAGGCGTCGCGTGGTGGTGGCGTGGCGGCCCTCGCCACTGCGCGAAACCGTTCTGGTCAATTCATCACTGCCTTCAAGCGCGTTGAGCAGAGACGTCTTTCCAGCCCCGGAGGGTCCCAGCATGACCGCGGTGACACCTTCGTGCAATTGACCTCGAAGACGCTCGATGCCCTCACCGCTGAGCGAGCTGGTGGTGAGTATCTCGACGCCCGGGACCACCAATGTAGTTTCGAGGACTACTTCGTCGGCGTTTTGCGACTGGTCTGACTTGGTGAGAATGACGAACGGGCGTGCGCCACTGTCGTAGGCCATCACTGCGAATCGCTCAAGCATTCTAACATTGAGACCCCGATCTATCGCGACCACCAGCAGCACGAGATCCAGATTCGAGGCGAGCACCTGGACATCACGGCCATTGGGATCAGGACGTCGAAGGGCGCTCCTTCGGGGTAACACTCTCACGATGTGAGTGCCGGTTAGCGCGACCCAGTCACCCGCGACGGGTCGTTCATTGAGTGTGGCACCGAATGTGCAGAGTGACGCCGTTTCGACGCCGTCCCCAGAGCACCAAATGACTTCGGCGTTAGCTCCGTGGACGATACTCACCCGCCCGAGGTTCTGTCCGCCCTCTACCAAAAGAAACTCGTTCTTTGTTCGGCCCAGGGACTGGTAGACCTGGTCGCACGCCGAAGGCTCCACTCCGTGGTCGCCCTGGCCTGATGAGCTCTGCACTGTTTGACAGTATCGCTTGAAGGTCTGCGCCTCGTCAAAGGCTGGGATTTGAGTTCGACGAAGTCGTGTGCATTCTTTGGTAGACGGGTTCTAAGACGAAGGTAGTTGACGAATTTGCGAAAGGACAACGGGGCTTGCATGAGTCTTTGGTCGATATCGGTCCCTTTCAGGTGTTCACTTGGGTGGTTCAAAATGCAGTTTTAGACGCGAGGGTCACGTAAATCTGTTCCGCTTCGGTCAGTGAGAAAACTGAGAAGACAGCGCTCATCGAACCTCATCCGCCTAACTCCGTAGGATTGGTCAGAAATTCGGTAGGAGATGTCAGTGGTGGATGAACTAAGGATGACACGTGGCTATAGGCGTGCGCTCAGTGACGACCGCGCCATTGAACGGGCGTCGGATTTTGCCACGACGTCAGACGGTTTGTCAGTCCTCCCTATCGGCACTTTGATTATTGGCGAAACAAGTACGTGAGTACGCTGGCGTCAGCATCTCATGAGTCGTTGGGTGACGACTTGGTCGAGACGCCGCAGTTTCACCGTCGAAGGCAACTTCTACTCGAAGTACTTGGCGTCTTCGTTTCGGTAGCCACCTTTCTTGCTTCACAATTCTCAATGCTGGTTCGCCACGGATGGAGCCTTGGAAGTTTTCGGGCGTACGCTTCCTTCGATCAGTTGGCGAACTTTGCCATGGTCGTTAACGGAGCGCACGGGGATTCTGCGTCGGTGGAACCATTCACCGAGACCGGTTCGATGGTTGATCCACATCTGTACTTCAACTTGCTCGGACGATTCGCTCACCTATTCGATGTTTCATCGGCAGTCGTCTACAACATCGCGGGCGTCGGCTTACAGGTCGTGCTTGTGGTTGGGCTGTCCATAGGCTTTGTGCTGATCACTCGCAAGTGGTGGACGGCGTATCTAGGCGCGCTTCCCTTCCTTCTGGGCACGCTCTCTTCGGTTTTCAGCGGTAGCTGGGCAACCTCGATGCAAAGTCACGCTGTCCTCTGGGGGGCATTTGGCGTTATGTTCGCCATTAACAGCCAGTCCGCCGCGCTGGCACTCGGCGGGCTTCTGCTGATGCTGTTACTAGTGTTGGCCTTCAAGCGTTTCAGTCCTCAAACCACCACGCTTCTCGCAGTTGCTGCAGGCGCCGGAATTGGAATGTTAGCCAATGTTGACACGTACGGGTTTTTCTCAGTGCTCTTCTTTGCTCTGTATTGGCTATCAATCTACGGCCTGCTAGTAGAACGCAAGTGGTGGCCCGTCGCCCTCAGCGTTTTCGGCGCCATAGTCCTGTTTGCGTTCGGTGACAGATTCGCCACGGAGTTCGGCCGTGTAGACGTCTTCGCTTTGGCGCTGGTCCTCGCGCTTCCCGGTATCCTGCTCATGGTCGTCCGTTGGCGCTGGCGCATCGTCGCACCACTCCTTGCCCTAGTGGCAGCAGCATCGCCCCAACTCCTAACGTATATTGAGGCGATTCACGCCAATAGTCCGTTCCTGGTGTTCCGTGGTTCGTCAAGCGAAGGATTAGGGGTCACATCGAGAAGTGGACTGATCGCCGCCGCGCCCCTGCTCATTCCGCTCCTTGTGATTTTATTGGCCGGCATCAATCGAAAGAAGATCTTGTGGATTGCCTATTCGGCCGGTTCGATCGTTGCGTGGTTCCTGCTCGCTAAGAACGACCTATGGGGAGCCAACCAGGAACCATACCAATTCTGGATCGACAGTTTCGCTCTGACCGCCTTCACCATCGTTCCATTCTTTGTAGATGTGGCGCGATCGTACTGGCCAATCAGTCAGGATAAGTCTGAGAATCTCCTGACGAAATTGTGTCGCGTCGCCGTACCAGCGGTCCTTTCGATCTCCATCGTCGTGGCGGCGACGTCCAGTTTTGATTGGTTTGAGTTCTATCGAGCCTCTGAAGGGCAGTCGTTGTCGCTTACGACCCCAATGGACCGCGCGTTGTCGGAAGTGAGTTCGCACTTGACGAACCACGGGCTGGTGATGACCGATACCTGTATCAATCCCGAATATTACAAAGTCGTGTCGGGTGCACCAGTTGATTTTTACAGTGCAGGCTTAGCGTGGCCTGCACGAAAAATCTCAATTGACAAAGCAAACGCCGCGATGGCTTCGGGAAAAGTTACTTCCACGGATTTAAGAAACGCGGGAATCGGATGGTTGGTGACCATAAGTCATTGCAGCGATCAATGGCCAATAAAGTATTCAACTTTGCTTGTGCCGGTTGCCCGAACCCGCTTTGGTTCTGGACCCGAGGACGTCGTTGTTTTGTGGAGATTCAGGACGTAATCTCTGGAGTATCGCGAAATAACCGTGCACTTTCTTTTCGTCGAGCAACTTACAGCCCAGCCCGTGATTTGCTCAATTCCTCGGCCGAGAGCCGATTCATTCCGATTAGTTTCTTTCAGGATCCAACGAAGGGACGCTTCGTCGTCGTGCCGGTTGACTCTCCCTGAGGACGAATGCGGTGCTTGAAGGTGCTCGCCTGGGTCTGTCCAGAACCCCCCACTTTTTCTCACTTAGGGTTTCACGGTGATGTGGCATCGGTGGCTCGTTGCCATAGTCATATCGAAAACCGTTACTAGGAATTTTCAATTGAACTAGCATCCCGGCTATGCCGAACCCTTTGATGGCGCCAAGACGACTTCATCGCGTCTCGGTCGTTATCCCAGTTTTTCAGGGAGAGATGACACTCGGTTCCCTCATTGACGAAATCTTGCCCTTGACGAATCCGAGCACAACGACTGACGGTAACGAATTTCAGATCGTCGAGGTTTTGCTCGTGAATGATCGTGGCCCTGACCGGTCCGACGAGGTGATTCGTCAGCTCGCCAGTGCGCATGACTTCATTCGGCCTCTTTGGCTTAGCCGCAACTTTGGTCAGCATCCTGCGACCCTTGCGGGCATGGCGTCTTCGAGCGGCGACTGGATCGTGACGATGGACGAAGACGGTCAGCACGAGCCGTCGGCGATCGGGGACTTGCTGGACACTGCTCTAAACCGAGGATCGCAGCTTGTCTATGCCAAGCCCGTCAATCCACCGCCTCACGGTGTTGTGCGTAACGTAAGTTCTCGGCTGGCGAAGTGGGTTTTTGCGAAGTTTCTATCCCGAGAGCATCAGGCTAACTTTCAAAGTTACCGATTGATTCTTGGTGAGATTGGTCGCAGTGTTGCTGCCTATTCAGGCACTGGCGTGTTTCTCGATGTTGCTCTTGGATGGGTCGCGGGACCAGCCGCAACGTGTCCGGTACGCTTGCGGCTTGAAAGTGATCGACCATCGGGTTATTCCAGCCAAAGGCTCTTAGGGCACTTCTGGCGACTGGTGGTTTCCAATGGCACTCGCCCCCTGCGTTTGGTGAGCGCCCTTGGAGCATTGTTTTCATTTTGCGGCCTGGGCTTCGCTATCTACTTGGTAGCGATTCACTTCGGGAACGGTTCAACACCTCAGGGCTGGGTTTCAACGATGATCGTCATACTCGTTAGCACTGGTGCAATTCTGTTTTGCCTTGGCGTCATAGCTGAGTATCTCGGCGTTGCCGTGAGTATGGCAATGGGCAAGCCACTGTACCTAATTGTGAGCGATCCGAAAGACGGACCGTTAGGTGAGTCGGCGCCAGACCAACCTTGACCCCTCAGTCTCAGCTCTCGTGGGTCATAGGTAGGCGAGGCCTCCTCGGTCAAAGCGTCGAGAGTGCACTCGCATTGAATTCAAACCTCTGGCACCCGCTTGATCCCATACGATGGTTGCGCCGCGATGGAGGTGCGAGCGATCTACGCGATGCAGTTGGTCAGTTTCTTGTCGCTGCCGGTAACGACCCTTGGGTCATCGCATGGTGTGCCGGAGCTGGCACGAGCAGCGCCACGCCGGAGTCGCTACAGCTCGAATTGGTTGCTTTACGCGAAACTCTCAATTCACTTGACGGCGCGACCAGGCCATCGGGAGGTTTATTCTTTTTTGCTTCTTCTGCGGGTGGAGTGTACTCAGGAGTCGACGCGCCGCCATACGATGAGCGTTCGCCTTTGCTACCACTATCTCACTATGGTCGGGCAAAGCTCGAGGCTGAGAGCTTGGTCACGGAGTGGAGCCAGCGTAATGAGGCGTCAGCACTGATTGGTCGCATTGCAAACCTGTACGGACCTGGTCAAAACATAAGCAAGCCACAGGGAATTATTTCGCAGATCTGTCGCAGCTATCTTCTGGGTTATCCTCTCTCGATTTATGTTTCACTTGACACTTTGCGGGACTATATCTTTGCACCGGACTGCGCCGCGTTGGTCGCCGATGCCCTTACTCGACTCCGAAGTGAGAGCTCAAAGTCTGGACCGTTGGTTGTTACGAAAATCCTTGCATCTCAACATGCCATAACGATCGGTGCCGTACTTGGCGAAATGCGGCGCATCTTCAAGAGTCCACCGCACATCGTGATTGCCGCCTCAGAGGCGTCATCGACGCAAGCGCGGGATCTGAGCCTTCGATCAATCGTATGGCCCGAACTTGATAGGCGCGAGCTCACTCCATTCCCGGTCGGCGTCGCTATTACGGCGGCGGACCTCCGACGCAAACTGCAAGATGCCAGCCTTTAGCGATGTCGGATATGCCAATCGGACCCGACTCTGACTTCCTTCGGCCCCGTTTGGTCTTGGCGAGAGTGCCATAAACGATTATTGAAACATCGACGAAGTTATGTTGTTGACTAATCTTTGCACTAAGAAGGCCACTTCTGGGAAACTAGGTTCGTGGCGTGGTGTTTTTGATTTCGTGCAATCGGCCCTAGGAGATCGTGGCGGGATGATGTTCGCGCAGCCAGTGATTGGGCATTTGTTCAATCTGACTCTTCGCCTTGGAGGGACTATTTCATGAAGGTTGTTATTCTCGCCGGCGGACAAGGAACGCGTCTATCCGAAGAAACTACGCTACGACCCAAACCAATGGTAGAAGTCGGAGACCGGCCTCTTCTTTGGCACATCATGAAGATATATGCGGCACATGGACTCACGGATTTCGTCATCTGCTGCGGCTACCGGGGCTACATGATCAAGGAGTACTTCTCGAACTATTCACTTCACGACGCGGACGTCACGATTGACCTTCGTGACGGTCAGGCGGTGGTCCACCATCGTGTCGCTGAACCGTGGAAAGTGACCCTTGTCGACACGGGTGAACTAACACAAACCGGCGGTCGCTTGGCGAGAATTGCTTCCTACATCGACGATGAGGACTTCGCGATGACTTACGGGGATGCTGTCAGTACTGTTGATATCGCGCAAGAAATCGCCTTTCATCGAGAGCAACGCACGCTAGCTACGGTCGCTGCGGTCAGGCCACCCGCGAGATTCGGTGCGCTGGAAGTTGAGAAGGGGCTAGTGACTCGGTTTAGAGAAAAGCCTGAAGGTGAAGATGCCTGGATTAACGGGGGATTCTTCGTGTTGTCGCCGAAGGTACTTGACTACATCAGTGGTGACGAGTCTCGCTGGGAACACGAGCCATTAGAACGACTCGCTTCGGAAGGTCAGTTATCGGCCTATCAACACGACGGATTTTGGCAGCCAATGGATACAGCGCGGGACCGCAACGTTCTCCAGGATCTTTGGCGTTCTGGCGAGGCACCGTGGATGGTGTGGTGAATCCTTCGAAGTCCTCGCTCACTTCCATCCTCGAACGTAACTATCAGGGACGTCGGGTTCTCGTCACGGGGCACAATGGGTTCGTTGGCTCGTGGCTGTCGTATGTATTGGCCAATGCTGGCGCCGAGGTTACGGGCTTGTCGTTGGCACTTCAACCGTATGGATCCGCCGAGCGTGATGGGCTTCTTGAGTTGGTACGAACCATCGAGGGTGACATCACGGTACCCGCAACAGTTCAAAGAGTCGTGGACGAGTGCGCACCCGAACATGTGTTTCATCTCGCGGCCCAAGCTTTGGTTCTCAATTCCTACAGTGATCCAGTGCGTACTTTCTCGACCAACGTAATGGGTACGGTCAATGTTCTTGAGTCACTTCGCCATCAGTCGAGCATTCGGACTTGCGTTGTGGTGACCAGCGACAAGTGTTACGCCACCACCGACCGTCCTCAGATTGAGACTGATCCACTTGGGGGCGATGATCCCTACAGCGCGAGCAAGGCGGCGGAGGAACTTGTGACGAACGCCTATAGGAGCTCCTTCTTTGAGCGAGTGTCATTTGGGATTGCAACGGCTCGTGCTGGAAATATCGTTGGCGGTGGTGATTGGGCTGAGAACAGAATTGTCCCTGACTGCGTACGGGCTCTCCGCGATGGTGTACCCGTGACTTTGCGGCAACCCTCAGCAATTCGCCCCTGGCAGCACGTGCTTGATGCGGTCGCGGGCTACATCAGATTGGGCGACGCACTGAACCGGGCAGGAGGCGAATACTCCCAGGCTTGGAATTTCGGGCCCGCACCAGGGACTGCGGTTAGCGTTGGTGACTTTGTAAACACCTTCTTTAATCGATGGCGATCGAAGGGCGGTTCGGCTTTGGAGCCATTGTTCGGGGATTCCGTGGTTAATGAACGAGCTACGTTGATCCTTGAAAGTACCAAGGCACAATCAGAGTTGGGCTGGCGCCCCCTCCTCGATACCGACACAACGATCGGTTGGACCGTTGATTGGTACTACGAAGCCCTTCATGCTTTGGATTTTGACGCACGTGCCGTAACCGAAAGTCAGGTAGCACAGTTCCTTCGGCTCGATTCACGACTCTCGGCTTAGGGACCAGAAGTCACTGCGTTCGTGCCGGCTGGCCCGACGGCGAGTATCCAGCTTCCCAGCAGCACAAGTGCGAAACCCAGGATGCGAAAGAATGTCAATATAGGACTTCGTGGGAGTCCTTCACCAAAGATGGCCATTCCCGCCGCGACGACGTAAATGCTTGCCACGATGTTCGTGACTGGTCCTACGACGGCGATTCGACATCGCTTCAGGCCGGTCTGGAATGTGATGAGTCCCAAAGTTGACGCAATGATAAAGACGTATGGATACGGTGATGAGAGAATTACGGGTATTGCCCCCGAATCTCCGTGTCGTTCAATGAGCACAGAAGCAGCCTTAGTTTGAAGAGTTGCGACCCCGTACAGAAGTCCCGAAGTGATACCAAAGGTCACTGAAGGGTCTTTCAGGGCGGACCGCAGAGTCTTGAACATAAGGCCGGCGGCTCCGAGTGCTACTGCGCTCACGATCAACACCGCCGCCGGCGAACCCGCATTCGATCGGGGAGACGCGGCGCCGATGGTGGAAGAGACACAGATGAGCGCCAACACAATGACGAAGAGCCCTTGGTGTTCTCGTCGGGTCAGATGTTCTCCCAAGTATCGACGCGACGCGAGTACCAATAGGATGACGCCCGCGCCAAAGATTGATTGGACAATCACCGTTGGTGCCAGCGAGTACGAAATGACGAGAAGACCGATTGCAACAATACCGATGGAGAAGCCGGCTAACCACAATCTTGACGTGAGAAGCGAACGGACCATGTGTCCTGGCCGCCGGACCGTAATTTCTGACATCATGTCAACGGCCCGTTTTTCCATCAGGTTGTTTATGTTGAAGCATGCAGAAGATAGAAGGCTGAAGACGATGCCGAGGATCATCTCGCGCCACCAAGAGTTTGTGGAGTGGGTCGCAACACTCGTAGAAGAATAAGTGCGTTCAACTTTGATCCGGGTGTGGTTGGCGCCGTGCGGTCATGGCGTCGCGAAACCTTAGATGCAGATAGAGCAGCCTTCGCGCTTGAACGAGCAATTTTGACTTCATCTTGCCGATTTGTAGGTCAGTTCGGGAAATGTCACCTGGGTAGCGCAGCGCCATTTCGGTGAAGAAGACCTTCATCTCCTCTGCTTGTCTTGAAGCGAGCGAAGCACTCAATTGTCGAGGGCTCACTCGAAAGCAACTGAGGACGCGACCATCAACCACGGCGTCTTTTTGTCCGATACAACGCATGTAGAACTCGATGTCTAGGGCGAAGGTCCAGCGGTAATCGAAAGGCACTTCGGGAAGGGCCGTACGACGTATCAGCACACTTGCTGGCTCTCCCAAGAGATTCGACCCTGCTCGGGTGCACTCGTGCGCGATGGTTCGCCCATTAAGCAACGCCACATCATCGTGGCGGACCAAGTGCCCTAAACCACGCGCTCTGATGAGGAGTTTTCCCCTGTCATCGATGATTCTGCGACGAGAACAAGTAAGGACCGCTTCTTCGTAGCGTTGGAGCAGGTCCACTTGTGCAGAGATGCATCCGTCCAGAAGGAGATCGTCGTGACAAACGATCTTGACGAACTCACCATTCGCTTCTATCATCGCTCGCGTCCAGTTATCGTGCAGACGAAGTTGATGTTTTGGATCAGGAAGTACTCGAATGCGCGGATCCCCGTAACTATTGACAATGTCTAGCGTGTGATCGGTCGACAAGTTATTTGCTACGAGAATTTCGAGGTTTGAGTAACTTTGTTGGATCACCGAATCCAAGCACGTAGCGATATAGCGCTCACCGTTGAGTACTGGGATGATTACTGAAACAAATGGCGCGGCACCCGACGTGCTGTCGAAAGACGAACTTGTCTCAACCATCATTCAAGACTAGATGGGAGAGACTTCGCCGAAGAGCGTGGTGAAAAGACAACCTTGTTATAGACGGAGGGAATCTCGTGGTCCAATGTTAAAGTCGAGTGGCTCGATGATTCGGGAGGCCCAATGGAAATTGAAACAATACGTACGGGGCCCCTGTCGAATCGAGGAATCACCGTGTGCCGAGGATGCCACGGCGGTGAACTTGTTTCAATCCTCGATCTTGACGTTCAACCTCTTGCCAATGAGCTCCTCTCGTCTGCAACGTCGCCTGAGTCTCTCTATCCTCTGCATTTGCGCATGTGCGCCAGATGCGGTCTTGGTCAAGTCGGCGAGTTCGTGCCTCCAGATCGGATTTTCAGCAATTATCCGTATTTATCGTCGGTGAGTAGTTCTTGGGTGGCTCACGCGCGATCTTTTGCAGCGACAATGACGAAGCAACTCAAACTCGGTGCTTCTGATCTCGTGGTGGACGTCGCGAGCAACGATGGTTACTTGTTGAGAGGTTTCTTGGATCTGGGGGTTCCGGTCTTGGGCGTCGAGCCGGCGCAGAATATTGCGTCCATCGCACAAGAAACTGGAATCGAAACACTTCCCGTGTTTCTTGGCGTTGAAACAGCGCGTCAGATCGTCGAATCCAGAACTCAACCGCGGCTCGTTACTGCAAATAACGTACTTGCACACGTGCCCGACTTGAATGATTTCGTCGGGGGTTTAAGCGTTCTGTGCGGCTCTCACACTGTCATCACAGTGGAGAACCCCTCGTTTCTGAACCTTTTACTCGGGACCCAATTCGATACGATTTATCACGAACATTTTTCATACCTATCGGTGATCGCAGTAAGCGCCCTCGTCGCTCGCCATGATCTTGAATTGGTAAGGGTTGAGGAGTTACCCACGCACGGAGGATCGTATCGATACTGGATTGTCCGGCGGGGTAACGGTAGTGATGACGGCACGGTTGAAGCAGCTATCGCACGCGAAGTAGCCGGTGGCCTTCTATCTAACCAACTTTGGGTTGACTTCGAGATGCGAAGTCGAGCCACAATCAGCAGTTTTCGAGAGAGACTGAGTGAAATGACGACTAACGGATCTCGCATTGCGGCTTACGGTGCTGCGGCCAAAGGTAACACCCTTTTGAACGCGGCCGGAGTCACTAACCAAGAGATTGAACTTGTCGCGGATGGAAGTATTGAGAAGCAAGGAAAATTCTTGCCCGGGAGCCGAATTGCTGTTGTAGCGCCGAATGAACTTGCACGCTACGGACCAAGTGACGTGCTCGTACTTCCGTGGAATCTAGCTTCTGAGATAAGTGTGATTATGTCCGAGTTAGTACCTGATGCACGGTGTTGGAAAGCAGTCCCGGCGATGACTCTTCTAGGGGCCTTGTGAGTTTTGAACTTCTCGCATTTCGTGGAGTCGTGGTTCTGCGTGGCGAGTCACGCATTGACGAGAGAGGGACGTTTCGTCGGATGGTCGACACCGAGGATCTGGTAGCGCTCGGTTTGGAATCACATATTGCACAAGTATCGAACGTCACCAATGTGAGACGGGGCACTATTCGAGGACTTCATTATCAGGCCGACCCGTTTGGTGAGGCCAAGACCCTTTGGTGCGTCGCCGGCTCTGTCTTTGATGTCATTGTCGACCTTCGAATTGAAGAGCCGACGTACGGCAAATGGCTCTCGATGGAATTGTCAGCCGATGAACCCGTGGCCTTACACGTACCTCGTGGCGTCGCGCATGGTTACCAAACCTTTGAGGACAATACAGAATTGATGTATTTGATAAGCGCCCCATACGAAGCCGACAGTGCGCGCTCGCTGCTATGGCGAGATCCGACGATCGGTATTGATTGGCCACTTCCAGTTTCCGCAATATCACAACGTGATCAGGATGCACCACTATGGCCACCAAGGCCTTAATCACCGGTGCAACGGGCCTTCTGGGCACTCAAGTCGTTGAGAACTGGAATCTGCCCGATATCGAACTGGTAATCGCCGAACACGGGTCGTACGACCTTTTGCAACCGGGTGTCCCAATGGAGCTTTTCCAGCGTTTCAGGCCGCAGGTCGTCATTCATCTGGCGTGGGTGGCGAGTGGCACCCCTAACTACAGGACATCTCCGGACAATGAAAAGTGGTTCGACGCGACACGCGAACTCGAGCGTGCTTGTTCGAGTGAAGGGTCCTGGCTTATAGCCACGGGCACACCTTTAGATGAGGCGACGCCCGCGAAAGATGGGTATTCCGAGGCGAAGACAAGACTTCGAAGGAGCTTCAAAGCTGCGATTTCGTCAGGAGCCGTTACCTGGTTACGGCCTTACTATGTGATCGATCTCGAGCGCCAACGGCCGGCGCTCGTAGCTGAAGCACTTCGCGCCCGAAGTTTGATGTTGCCGATTTCTTTGCGGTCTCCAGAAAGCAAACACGACTTCATCATCGCCTCTGACGTTGGACGCGCCATCGTAGAAGTGGTCCATCACGGGATGCGCGGTGTCGTTCCGATTGGCTCAGGCGAATTGCGGAAGGTGAGTGACCTCGTTTCTAGTCTTGACGCGTCTTGGATACTTGGTTCAGACATAGGCACGTTGGCCGAACAAAGCGAAGAGGCCGCTGATGTTGAGAGGCTGCGCGAGGTTGGTTGGTCACCTATGAAAACCGATGCTCTTTTTAGGCATTGACATTCGGTTCCAGCATTTGCTATCTATGCGGAACAGGTACTTCTGCGAGAAGTTGAAAGAGCATTCCACCGTTTTGGGTCCTAGGTACTATACCGTTCACGGGCGACGAGTTGGAATGGAGAGCCTATAGGAACGTCAAAGAGAACTTCCGACTCGACTGCAAATTGCGAACGCTAAGCCGCGCAACAGAGAGATCTTGCTCGTCGTTTCAAGTCACACGAGTTTGAAATCTGAAGTTGTCATTTCAAGTGCGTGAGACCAACTGAATTGATTACTGCCCTCGTTGTTCCAGGAATTGATAGGAGAATCTCCAAAGCGTCATGCGACTTGGGCTCTACGGGCTGCTCAGTAAAGAGTCCAGAGCCGGCGTAGGCCCTTTGAGTGACGTAATTGGTTAGGACCCCATTTATCGTTCTCGTTTCGTTCAATCCGCCGGTCGAAGAAATGGTCGTCTTGGCGACTAGGGCATTGGCCGAGGCATCGTAAATTCGAACCTGGACCGGACCGTTAGAAGTGAGTCGAACAGAGGCCGAATACTTACCATTTACGAGACTCCAGTAATCTCCCCAGATCAACAGTTGCGAGGGGCCAGCCCACTTGATGCCCCACTGTTTCTCAGGGCCTTTCGTCACTGCGCTGGCCGACGAAGTTTCTAGAAGCCATGCCGGGATGGAATCTTCGTTGGTGAAATTGACCGACGTGCGATGTAACCCTGGGCGCCATTTGAAAACATAGACGCCATTTGAGTTGATGACGAGGCGGGCATGCAGCCTATTGACGATCTGACCGATTTGGGATTCCGACGATATTGCCGTCTCAGTCTCGATTCCGTCGAATGGAGTTATGACAAACCAGACCGTTTTGCTGTGAATCGCAAAGCCGTCAGCGGGACCCACGTCAAGGGCGTAGATCCATTTACGGAATGAGAATGGCCCCATGACTCCTTGAGAAGCGATTACTTCATCGTTGGGGTGAATCATGGAAAGCGTCTGACTGAGGGTTGCGGCAGTTGCGGCAGACGTATTTACCCATTGCTGCTCAGTTCGTGGGAACCACACCCGCGACCAGCCGAGCACGTTGAGTACGGCAAGGACCGCCAGGAGACCTGCGCCAATCTTCTTCCATCGCTGGCGCGCAGCAGCGAGTGCCACGCACACTGTCACGGTACCGAAGGGGATCAGAAGAAGCAGCGGAAGATTGTTCTGTACCGAGGGCTGAATGAAAGTTGGGGTCCCGGAAAGGGAACCTTCGAAGAGCACGAGGAAGGATATTCCAAAGGCCCACGGACTGAACAAGCCAATGAGTCCTCCGCTCGACACGTCAGCGAAGATGTCGTGACGAACAGACCAAATGGTCGAAATTGGACGGCTCGGGTGTTCGACGATCGTCTTCAGAAAATCAAACGTCGTCACCGTCTTAAAATGCAATCCTTTAGTCAAATTCGAGTACACCCCGGAGGCCTGGTCTCCTCCGATAAGGGATACGAGGAAGAGCCACCCAACACCGAGCACGAGGAGTAGAAGACCCGTGCGTCGCCATTTTCGTCCTGCGAACATCGCCGTGAGACCGATTCCGGCGACGTAGGTGGCTGCTATCGCCCCGCCAGTGAGAGTGATCAGTGCCCATATCCATCCGCGCCGGGCGTGTCCTCTCCAAAAAGCATGCGACGAAAGTAGGGCGGGGAGCAGGACAACCGCTTCGGGATGGAAATCAAACGTGTCAATCCAAAGTGTCCACGGATTGGCTATGAGAAGTATGAGTCCGGCTATGGGAAAGAGTACGGACCAGGCTCCAAGGTTTTTGTCATTTATCGCTTTCGCGGTAATTTCACACATCCAGATGAAGAGCAAGGCTGCGCATCCGGCGGTCGCTGCGTCTTGGAGCCAAAGAAGGGTAACTGCGTGAGGCCAGAGGTACCACAAGGCGGCCAGTGGCCACATCATCACTTGCACTGTGCTGTGAAAGAAAGATGGAGGAAACGTCGTCGAATATGGATCAAAGTTTCCGTGCGCGATCAGATACCAGGGTTGTGCGTAATAGGAGTAGTCCATGGTGAGCGAAAATCTTCGAACGAGAAACGAACTCCAGTCCGCGAGTGCAAGGAATGCACCGAAGATGACGACCAAGCCGTATGCCTGAACTCGCTGTAAGGATTCCGGCCACGAACTGCGGGTGGGCACGACTTCGCCTCCGCATTTAAGCCATCGAATTAGGACATGCCGAACATTGCTACTAGACAATTCGATATCGGGGTCGTCCCGCAAATCGTTGCTCACAGAGCAATCTCGGCACTATTGACAAAGGTCAATTTGATGCCCAAATACGTTGCAAAGTGAAATACAAGCCGAGGTAGAGCGCTCTGCAAGTTTTGAGAATCCGGTTTAGTGGTCCCTGTGAAGTGCACGATGGAATTGGGCCAGCAAGTGGGTGCACCGAAGAGTGACTCGGGGTGCTCAGAGTTTGAATTCATCGGTTCTTACGATCAACAATACGGGAAGAGCAGATCGCTGCGGTTAGCGTGCCCATCATTACTCTTCGCATTTTTGCAACAGTAGTAGATGGCTTTGGTGTAATCGCCCAAGAACCACACGTTCTCTGTTTTCCTCACCTCTCATGTCGTACTTGGCGTTTCGTTAAATCCGTTGCCTTTGAGCTGTTCTCATGGTTAACAACGTGGGTGGCTTCTGATGTCTAAGTGGAACTTTCGAGTATTTCCCGACGATGTCAACGAGGCGCTCGCGCTTTAAGGCGCGCCGGGAATCTTCAACACCGATCAAGGATCGCAATTCACTGGCGAAGCCTTCACCACGGTGTTGCTCGACGCCGGCGTCAAGATCTCCAAGGACAGCGTGGGCCAAGCGATCGACAACGTGTTCATTGAGCGCCTCTGGCGAACGCTCAAATCTACCTGAACCCCGCCGAGAACGAATCAGCGTGTCGCGCGGGCATCAGCGAATTCCTCAAATACTCCAACGAAGAACGACCGCACTTGTCACTTGATGACGCCACGCCCAACGAGGTCTACTATTCGTTACGTGACAACCTGCTCACCTTTTAAGAACAAGGTCAGGTTGTCCAAGTGGAGGGGTCCACTTGAGTCCTCCCTATTGCCGAGCGACTGCATCCTGGCACACGGACCCGCGTGACGCGTGTTTTGAGTGGGGACGCGAGAATTTGCCGGCCGGCAAAATCCTCCAAGAAAACTTGCACTTGCACTTGCACTTGCACTCGTGGGCGAGGGGGGACTTGAACCCCCACATCCTTTCGAATACAGGCACCTGAAGCCTGCGCGTCTGCCAATTTCGCCACTCGCCCTGGGACCTCGCAAGATTAGTTCATGTCCGGAACCCTTAATTTTGCAACTTAATTGTCATACTTTTCGCCGGTACAGTTAGTGGAATCATGGTTCTAAAAAGTGTGGAAAATCGCCTCGAGCGGATCTTTGTGAGGACGTTCTCGCGTCCCTTCAAGAATGCGCTGCAGCCCATTGAAATTGGTACTCGCATTGTCCGTGAGGTTGATCTAACGCGTCGGCTTTCGTCGTTAGGTCCTATTTCGCCTAACCAGGTACGAGTGTGGCTGGGTCCGTCAGACGCGGAGCGCTTTGATGGTTTCCAAAAGGCGCTGGTGGCTGAGCTTGAAGAAACCGTTCGTCAGCACGCAGTGAGCGAAGGCTACAGCTTCGTCGGTCCAGTGGTCGTCGAGATCTTCATTGACGATGGTCTAAAGGCTGGCGATCTCGCGGTAAAGACCGAGTTCGTCGCTGGTGACAGTCAACCGCGCCTGCTCGCGAGTGACGGTAGGACCTTTGCCGTCGGCGATCAACCACTCATCATCGGACGTAGTCCCGATGTCGCTGTAGTGATCAATGACTCCAATGTTTCACGGCGCCATGCCGAAGTGTGGCGTACCAGTGAAGGCGTGGCCATTCGCGACCTGCAGTCGACGAATGGCACGTACGTAAATGGTCATCGCATCACCGCGGTGTCACTCTCGCCCCGCGACGACGTCACCGTGGGGCCGCTTCACTTTCGAATTGAGCTCGCTTGATTCATCTGGAGGCGTCGACGAATTACGCCGCGATCGTGCGTCCAATCCAGATTCTGGTCATGGCGGTAGCCCTTATATTCTTCGCACGCATCATTCGCGTAGCGTCACTGGAAGCTCGACCCGCAGACCTTGTACGAGGGTCGCGGCGTCGTCGCGGCGGCAACCTCGCCTTGGAGTTCATCGAACCCGCCGAGAGGGTCAGGGAGCGAGTTGAGATCAGCAACCCCATCACCGTGGGGCGCAGTCCAGCGTGTGACCTTAGCGTTCAAGACACGTACATCTCCTCTCGTCACGCTCGGCTCGTTAATGACGCGGGCGAGCTTTCGATCGAGGATCTCGGATCGACCAACGGTACGTACGTGAATCAAGAGATGGTGAAGGGGCGAGTGCAGCTAGAGCGCGGCGACATCGTACAAGTCGGCGGAGTCATCTTTGAGGTGGTTCGTTGACGCGTTGGCGTTATGCCGCTGCGACCGACATCGGACTCGTACGAGAGACGAATCAGGACGCGATTTTCATTGATGATTCGCTGGCCGTTGTCGCGGACGGCATGGGTGGTCACGCGGCTGGTGAAGTCGCATCCGCGATGACCATCGAAAACGTGCACGAGGGATTTCTTACCGATCAAACCGTGGAGGGATTACTCCACGCCATTGAATCAGCCAATGCAGCAGTGCTTCGCGAAGCGCGTGACAATCCAAACCGGTTCGGGATGGGGACCACGATCGTCGCGGTGGGCTTGACTCGCGACAAGCTTGGCGTCGTGTCGCCGACCCTGTTTCACGTAGGTGATTCGCGGGTCTACCAGTTGCGCGACGGAGCCCTTCGCCAACTCACCGAGGACCATAGCGTCGCCGAGGAGTGGGTTCGCATGGGTCGACTCACACCAGAGGAGGCTCTTAATCATCCGCGGCGCCATCAACTCACCAGGGGTGTCGGTGTCGAGGACACCATAGATATCGACGTCATGTCCATCAACGCGCAAGCGGGCGATCGACTCCTGCTGTGCAGCGACGGTCTCTCCAACGAGTTGTCTCCCGAAGGGATTGCGCGTCTCGCAAGTGCCCCGGTTCCCCTGGACCAGGCCGTGAACAATTTGGTTGAGGCCGCCAAGCAATCAGGGGGACACGACAACATCTCCGCGGTCCTGGTGGAATTCGATGAGGCTGAGGTGTCGAGCAAGCAAATCAAGAGGACACTCGGTACCGCGCCACCTCCGGTGGCTCAGATCTCTCGCCCCGGATCTCATCGTGCGAAACGCAAGGGGGGCTGGTTCAGTTGGCGCGTTGGTGTCGGCTCCTTGTTGGGAATCGGCATCGTGATCGGTTTCTTTGTGGTGCTGCACTGGTACGCGTACTCGACGTATTACCTGGCGCCCGATCACGGCGTCATTGGTGTCTACCAGGGCCAACCATCGGGAGTCCTTTGGTTCAAACCAGTGTTGGTGGCTCCAACGAACTATTCCTACGCACAGTTGCGTCCCGCCGACCAGATCTCTTTGAACGCCACCATTAGCGAACCTTCCCTCGACGCCGCCCTGTCGTACGCCGCCTCGATCCATTCCGAATGGCAAGCGAGTCAGACATCCTCGGTCACGACGACGACCGTTGGTACAACGACGACTACGGTTGCAACGACGACCACCACGGCCAAGAAGGGGTAGCTCGTGTCACGACGTTTGAGCATCCTGGCGACAATTATCCTTCTGCTGTTCGTGATCGTGGCGGTGCAGTCGGTGAATATACAGTTCTTTCGTGCGGCGGCGCTCGATAAATCCCCGCTCAACCCGAGAGTGAACTCGACGTCGACGCAGTACCCGCGTGGCGAGATCGTCGCGAGTGACGGTACCATCCTCGCCCAGTCGATACCCAGTGGCGATAGCACGTATCCCTACAAACGGATTTATCCGCTGGGCTCGCTGACCGCGGGAATCGTAGGATTCACGTCCCCTTATACCGAACCGTGGGGCATCGAGAACGAGTACGACAGTTACCTCACTGCTCACGCGCAACCGGCGACTAGTCTCGCCCAACTCTTGGCGCCCACCAGTGCCGCGGACAGTGTCAATCTGACAATCCAAACCGCGGAACAAAAGGTGGCCCGCAACGCAATGGGGGGCCAGGACGGCGCCGCCGTGGTGCTCGATCCGCACACGGGCGCGGTGCTCGCGATGTACTCGAATCCGACGTACAACCCCACACCGCTGACCTCATTGGACCCGACCGCGGTTGCTGCGGCTTACAAGAAGATCACGACACCCGACTCGCACGGGTTCCCGCCGCTTGGTCTGGTTGCTACCCAGCAGACGTTCCCACCGGGTTCAACATTCAAGGTCATCACGACCGCGGCGGCGGTCGTGGGTAATCCGGCGCTTCTCACCAAGTCCTATCCGGACAAGGCCTTTGCCAAGCTTCCGCACTCGAACAAGCTTCTTTACAACGACGGTGGTTCGAAGTGCGGGGGAACGGTGGCGGTCATGCTGCCCGAGTCGTGCGACCCGGGCTACGCGCTGCTCGGACTGGACTTGGGTGCGGACCTGATGTCGGCGACGGCGGACTCCTTTGGGTACAACCAGGTGCCACCGCTGGACCTTCCTAACGTCGTGCCGAGCTATTTTCCTACTGCCGCGTCCTTCTCCAGCAACCTTCCCGGCCTCGCGTATTCGGCGATTGGCCAGGAGAACGTGCGCGCGACCGCCCTCCAAAATGCTCTGGTGGCGGCGGCGGTGGCGAACGGCGGCGTGATGATGACGCCGCACCTGATGTCGAGCATCACGTCACCCGATGGATCGACTGTGAAGCGCTATGGCGACACCGTTTGGCAGACGCCGCTGACGGCGTCCCAGGCCGCCCAGATTGTTCCCCTGATGGAGAACGTCGTCAAAGATGGAACCGCCTATGGAATCTTTCCAGCGGACCTCGACGTCGCGGCCAAGACCGGGACCGCCCAGACCGGTAACAGCAAGAAGAATACTGACGACTGGATGATCGCCTTCGCTCCCGCGACCGATCCCACGGTCGCCGTGGCGGTCGTCATGCCTTTCCAGTCTGTGTCGGCCTACGGCGCGACAGTGGCTGGACCAATTGTCAAGTGCCTCATCGAAGGCGAACTCGCTCTTCAGGCGGGTCTCCCCGCCTCGGGAACGTCTACGACGTGCCCGAGCTGACCACCGGTACCAGGAAGAGCCAGAGCGTAGGCTAGAGAAAGTTATGGAACCGGTCAGCGACCCCCGAATCTACTCAAACCGGTATCAAGTTACCCATTTGATTGCCCGTGGCGGCATGGCCATGGTGTATCGCGCGCAAGATCTTCTCTTGAACCGACCAGTGGCGTTGAAGATTCTCTATCCAGAACTGAGCGCGGACCCGCTGTTCGTTGAGCGATTTCGCCGCGAAGCACAAGCCGCGGCGAACCTTTCGCATCCCAACATCGTGCCGGTTTTCGACTGGGGCGAGGATGAAGGAACTTATTTCATCGTGATGGAGTTGGTCGACGGTACGTCGCTCGCCGACATGTTGCGGGGCTCGCGACGCCTCACCCCGTCACACTCGGCACAGATAGTCGCTCAGGTCGCGGCGGCGCTCGGCTACGCCCATCGAAATGGCGTCGTCCACCGCGACGTGAAGCCCGGAAACATCCTGATCACCAGCGACGGTCAGGTGAAGGTAACCGACTTTGGCATTGCCCAAGCGGTTTCGAGCGAAGACCACCTCGCTGAAGAGGGATCGGTGATGGGCACGGCGACGTACTTCTCACCCGAACAAGCTGAGGGCGCCTCCGTGGATGGACGAAGTGACGTCTATTCGCTCGGCGTGGTGTTGTTTGAGATGCTGGCGGGGCGACCTCCATTCATCGGTGACTCGCCCGTCGCGGTATCGAGCCAACACGTGCACGGTCGTGTGCCGCCTCCCACGGAGTTCAACAACGCCATTCCTCGTGACCTCGAGGCGATCGTGATGGAGTCACTCGCCAAGGCGCCGTCACAGCGCTACCAGTCGGCTGACGAATTTCGCGCCGACCTGATTCGATTCAACGAGGGCCAGCCGGTGCAAGCGGCGGGATACGACGGGGCGTTTTTCGGCGCCGACGCCACGCGAGCGGTCTCCGCGGTTTCGATGGGCGATCGAACCATGTCGGTGCCGGTCATGTCGGGTCCCAGAACCGATATTCGGCGTCGACGTAACAACAACACTCCTGGCATCATCATCGCGGTCGTCATCGTGCTTCTCGCCATTGGTGGTCTTGGTTACTTCTTGTCCCAGCGCACCACCGCGGTGACGTCGATGCCCTACCTGCTCGGACAGGATGTCTCCTCGGCGACGGCGACAATCCGCTCGGACGGTTTGTCGCTAGGTCCAGTGCGTCAGGTCGCTTCGAACAAGCGCAAGGGTACGGTCGTCGCGACTGACCCAGGAGCTGGCAAGAAGGTCACCAAGGGTGAGGCAGTCTCGCTCAAGGTTTCGATAGGTGTTTCCTCGAGTCCAGTCACCGTGCCCAACGTCACGGGCATGACGCTCTCGAGTGCCGAGAGCATCCTCGCGAGCGCTGGCCTTAACTACGTCACTCTCCCCACCACATCCCCGCCACCGGGTGCCGCCCCGAACAAGGTTCTTTTGCAATCGCCCGCCGCCCTCTCCAAGGCGAAAACAGGTAACAAGGTGACTCTCACGATTCTTGCGTCCACGGCGACGTTCTCGCTACCGTCGGTCGCGGGTCAGACCCAGGTAGAAGCGACGACAGTACTCGTCCAGGACCAACTGAAGGTGAGCGCCACCCAGAGCACGGCGTGCTCGAACAAGGTGGCTTCGGGTCTGGTCGTCAGCACCCTGCCCGCGGCGGCGAGTCAGGTACAAGCGGGTGCCGTGATCCAACTCGTGACTTCTTCGGGTGTGTGCCAGGTCGTCGTACCCAACGTCGTCAACCTCACCCAAGGCGCCGCGACGACGTCCTTGACCAGTCAAGGGCTCACCGCGGCCGTGATTGCGGCGGATCCCACCTCGTGCCTGCTCGCGCAGGTCGGTACCGTTGTCTCGCAGAACCCGATTGGCGGGACTTCGGTTCCCGCGGCTTCAGCGGTGCAGATCTCGGTTTGTCAATCAAGCACTGAGTCCACGACCACTACCACCACGCCCGTTAGTTAAGCCCTTACCAGCGTTCGATAACATCGAGACCTATGGCTAAGTCGCAATCACGTCAGAGCAGGGCAAAGACCGTCGGTCGTTACGTGCCCGCCGAGACTCGAGGACGCGTGACGAGGAAGCGCCCCACCGGAGCCGATCACAGTCCGCGTTGGTTCGGATGGATGCTTCTGGGTCTGCTCGTCGCGGGCATGCTGTTCGTCGTGCTCAACTACCTCGCGGTGCTTCCCGGATCGACGTCCGTGTGGTATCTCGTGGTCGGTCTCGTCGCGATGTTCAGCGCCTTCTACCTCGCTACTCGATACCGCTAGCGGCACTGCGTCGAGTATCAGGTCTCGTTCAGCTCAAGCGCTCGATGATGGTCGCGTTGGCGAGTCCGCCACCTTCGCACATGGTGAGCAGTCCGTAGCGCCCACCCGTTCGCTCGAGTTCGTTGAGTAAGGTCGCGCACAATTTGGCGCCCGAGGCACCAAGGGGATGGCCCAGGGCGATTGCTCCACCGTTCACGTTCACCTTGGCGAGGTCGGCCTTGTGCTCTTTCTGCCAGGCGAGCACCACCGAGGCGAAGGCCTCATTGATCTCCACCAGGTCGATGTCCTCTAGGGTAAGTCCCGCCCGGTCGAGCACCTTGGTCGTAGCGGGGATCGGACCGGTCAGCATCGTGACGGGGTCGACGCCCGCGAGGGCGAACGCGTGGAACTTCGCGCGGGCCCGGTAGCCGAGCTCGTGGGCCTTCTCCTCGCTCATGATCAAGACCGCCGAGGCACCGTCGGTGATCTGCGAGGAGTTGCCGGCGGTGACTTTGCCGTTCTCCTTAAAGGCTGGTTTCAGATTGGCGAGGGCCGCGACCGAAGTGTCAGGGCGTATGCCTTCGTCGCGCGTCATCAATTCGTCGGTCGCTTCGCCGTTCTCGTCGCGCACGTAAATCGGCACGATCTCTCGCTCGAATCGACCTTCGGCGGTTGCTTGGGCGGCGCGACGATGGCTCTCGGCGGAGAAGGCGTCGAGCTCCTCGCGAGAGATGCCCCACTGGTCGGCGATCATCTCGGCGCCGATACCTTGGTTCTTGAGGCCCCCGACGGGTTCGTAGCGTGCCGCGACGCGCGGACCGAACGGGAACCCGGAGTCCTTGCCAATCGAAGAGCCCATGGTGACTCGACTCATGACTTCCACGCCGGCGGCGACCACGATGTCGTACGCGCCTGACATCACGCCCTGGGCGGCGAAATGCAGCGCCTGTTGGGACGAGCCGCACTGACGGTCAATGGTGGTCGACGGCACCGACTCGGGCCAGCCAGCCGCCAGTACCGCGCTGCGACCAACGTTGAACGCTTGCTCGCCGACCTGGGACACGCAGCCCATAATGACGTCGTCAACGAGGGCTGGATCGAGGGAGTTGCGACTGGCGATGGCGCGAAGTGCTTCGGATGCGAGGTCCACCGCGTGCCAGTTACTGAGCTTCCCGTTGCGCTTGCCCCCCGGGGTGCGAACGGCATCCACAATGACCGCTGTTGGCATTGCTTACCCTTTCGTAGTGCGTGGGAAATCCCCACCGCGCGAATACTAGACGCGAGTTGAGAGTATCGTCACGGGCGTGGTCGATCAGACGAAGGACATGGACCGTTGGCTGGGTGACGGAGGCATGGCGATCATCGGCGCGATTGGCGGGAACTTCGATGCCTACGGCGTCGACGGCGAGGACCTGGGTTGGGTGAGTGGGACGTTCATTCCACTTGACGTCGCGTGCAATCCCCACGGTTCGGTTCAAGCGGGAGTGCACTCGGTGCTGCTCGACGCGGCGATGAACTTCGCGATCAACGCCGCGCTGCGGGGTAAGGACCGGACGAACGCAACTATCGAGATGACCACGGAGTTGATGCGTCCCGCCATGCGAGGTCAGTCCTACCGCGTGCGTGGTGACGTGGTGCGACTCACCCGCCAGATCGCGTACGCCGAGGCGACCGTGAGTAACGCCGAGCACAAATTGGTGAGCCGGGCGACGGGCACGTTTCTCGTGCACCGCGAGCCTGGCTAGATGTGGTCCGCGGGTATCTGACCGAGGCGACCGGCTTCGTAGTCTTCGAAGGCCTTTTGTAACTCGGCTCGGGTGTTCATCACGAAAGGACCGTACGCCGCGACCGGTTCTCGTATTGGTTCGCCACCGAGGATGAGCACCTCCATCGCCGCGGTGCGCGAGTCCTGGGTCTCGTTGGCCGTCAGCAGGATGGTGTCGCCGTCGACGTGTACGCCCATCTGGCCCTCGGTGATCTCGTGCCGATCGACGCCCACGGTTCCCGCGCCCGCGAGCACGTAGGTGAGCGCGTTGTAGTGGGGATTCCAAGGCAGTTCTAAGCGCCCGCCGGCGAGCAGCGTCACGTGCAGGACCGTGATGGGAGTGTGCGTCGATCCAGGACCGTGCACCTCACCCAAGGATCCGGCGATGACGCGGATAATCGCGTCACCGTTCTCGTTGGTGAGCAGGGTCACCGCATTCGCGCCGATGTCCTGGTAGCGAGGTGTCGTCATCTTGAGCTTCGAGGGGAGGTTGACCCAGAGTTGTATACCGTGAAAGAGACCCCCGGAGTCGATCAGGGCGTCCGGCGGGCGTTCGATGTGCAAGATGCCCGCACCGGCGGTCATCCACTGCGTGGCACCGTTTTCGATCATGCCCCCGCCACCGATCGAGTCCTGGTGCAAGAAGGTGCCCTCCATCATGTACGTGACGGTCTCAAAACCACGGTGGGGGTGCCAGGGCGTCCCCTTGGGTTCACCGGGCCCGTAGTCAACCTCGCCCATCTGATCCATGTGGATGAAGGGGTCGAGGTCCACGAGATCGATGCCGGCGAAGGCTCGACGAACGGGAAAACCCTCGCCTTCGAGTCCCCGGGGGGCACTGGTGACTGATTTGACGCGGCGCGGACGTTCGTTGTCCTTGGGCGTAACGACCTTGGGCAGTTCGAGCGGGTTATCAACGGTGATGGCGGGCATGTCCCCAGCCTAATGATGAGCTCGCGTTTCGGCGCCGTCGATCGCCCATCAACAAGATCGCCACCACCACTACGATCGCTGCGCTGAAGAGCAGCGAGACGTTGCCGTTACCCCAGTTGAGCCCACCACGTGCGTGGCTCACCCCCATCCAGTCCGCGAAGGAGGCGCCGAGTGGACGCGTGAGGATGTAACTCGCCCAGAAGGCGCCAATGGCGTTGAAGTGAACAAACCGGTAGCCCAGAGCAGGGACGAGGAACAGTCCGGCGAACAAGAGCCCGGAACTGAAGTAGCCCAAACGCAGCGTCGTCGCGGTCATGTCACCGACGGCCGTGCCCAGGGCGAAGGTCGCGGTGACCGTCGCCCAGTAGAACAACTCGCGTCGGGTCGAGGTGATGCTGTGAATCGAGAGCGTCCCTTCGACCCGGTGCCACGCGAGAAAGACCACGGTGAGCACAGCGGCGAACCCGGCGGCGGAAACGACGTAGGCAACGCCGAACCCTACGTGGACGACGTCGGCGCACATGGTGCCAAAGACACTCACCATCACTACGGCGAGCCAGTACCAAAGAGTGCTGAATCGGGGGAAACGCAGTTGCCAGACGAGCACTACCACGAAGATGACCCCAGCGCCCAGCACCGCTGCGGCGGGGGCGAAGTGGTGAACGAAGTAATCCGACGTCGCCTCACCCATCGCCGTGGTCAGTATCTTGACGAACCAGAAGACACCATTTATCTCAGGGACCTTGCTCGATTGGAACTGTCGTCGCAGGTTGATCATCATCGCACTGGGAGTTAGTCGCTCACCGCAAGGTGCTCGAGGAACTTCTGCGGGTCGACCGCGATGAACAGGCCCGAAGCCGAGGCGAGTTCGATCGCGCCCACTTGGACCTTCGCCGCGATGAAGAGCTTTCTGCCGTCGCGCTTCTCGAGCCAAGCTCTGGCAACTACGGGTTCGTTGATGGGCGTTGGCGCGAGGTAGGAAATGTCGAGTTGGACGGTATAGGCGAGGACGTCGCTGATGGCGAGCACGAGCCCCATGGTCTCGTCAATCAGGGCCGCGACGATCCCTCCGTGCGCGCGTCCCGGTGCGCCCTCGAAAGCCTTGCCGAGCGACACCTGCATGACCGAGACGTCGCCCTCGCGCCAGAGAAATGCCCCGAGTCCCATAGGATTCGCGCCGCCCGAAACGACCGAGTCGGAGAAGAGCTGGTGTTTTTCAGTGGAGTCCTCGCTCGGTACGGCCATCTTGAAACCTTCCAGCGCGCCGCTGGGTACAATCCGCGTGCGCAGTTCTCCTCGGGCGACGATGCGGTGAAGTTCCTCGAGATGTGCGGTGAATTCGTCGAGTTGTTCGTCGTCGAGGTCGCGCGCGACAAAGTCATGACCCAGGGCGCGCATGAGCGTGGCGGCTTGCATCCGGTGTTCTTCGATGGTCATTACTAGGTCGCGTTCGTAAGGTTTCCACCAAGACGGTAATGCACCGGCGGGGTCGCCCCATCGCAGTGAATGACACCCGCTGAGGCGACGGCTCATGCCCCGTTGAGAAATGCGTCGACGATCGATGTGAACGTCGAGGCCTTGGAACAGAAAGGCGTGTCCGGCGTCGGGGTAGAGCGCGAGCTAAGCGTTAGGAATCAGCTTCGCGAGCGCGTGACGCGTTGTGCCACTCCTGCCTACGGGTGGAACTGGCCGAGCAACTTCGTCGCTGCATCAAGCGGACCGACCACGTGAAACAGGTTTCCGTCGGTGTCCTGGCTCAGGTAGTGGGCGAGATCGTTCAACGGAAGTGGCGTGGAGCTTCCCGACAGGTTCACTCCGGTGATGGTGGCGCCCGCGACGAGGTGCACGGATTCGGGCTCCTCGCCAGTCACCAGGTCGTCGAACTGGAAGTCGTCGGGGGTCCCGGGCGCGCACTGCACTCCGAGGGCCAAGCCCTTCACGGTTGCGGTTCCGTCCGGGCTAATCGCGACCGACTGGACCTGGATGAACGATTCAGCCATGAGAGTGACGCACCAGGGTGCGAGCGTCGTGGTGGTGGCGCTCGTGACGCAATCGCCCCAGGCCGTTCGCAACTTGGATGGCAGCTCTTTGAACGTGGTGCAGTTCCTCGCGCCCGGGGGTCCGGGTGCCGTGCCCACGACCCGCCAGTGCCTTGAGCCAGTTCGCAGAAAGAACTCGGGATAAGCACCGTGGTCCTGGAAGGCGACGCTCTGGGCGACCGTGGCGCTCGGCGACGCCTCAAAGGTCGCCACCGCGTACTGCGCGTTACCGCAAGAACCGTAGAACACGGCGCCAGGTGCGGCCCTC
This sequence comes from Acidimicrobiaceae bacterium, assembly GCA_003133125.1. Classification (GTDB taxonomy): domain Bacteria; phylum Actinomycetota; class Acidimicrobiia; order Acidimicrobiales; family RAAP-2; genus RAAP-2. The sequence goes on from PKZO01000065.1 coordinate 56,773, forward strand.
GCACCTGGGCGGCCGTCGGCGCTCACGAGCGACTCTAAGAGAGAAGGCGTCGCCACCCGGTTGGTGCAAGCCACTTTGATCGCGGCGGATGTCGTGGTGGAAGGGTGATGGATCGTGACGGCCGAGGCGCAGCTCGCGGTCGTCAATGCCGTCGTGGCGAGTAGCACTACCAGGCGCAGCACGCGGGCGATCACGGCCCCACCTTACGTGGCTCGCCTAGAGCATGCCAGGACAACGAAAGGGTCGGGGACCATGTGCGAACAAGGAGCTCCGCTCGCCCATCTCGCTTGGCACCAGCTCAATGGTGGGGCTAGTAAGAATCGAACTTACGACCTCGTCATTATCAGTGACGCGCTCTAACCGACTGAGCTATAGCCCCTAAGGGGTTCTAATCTACACCAGAGTCGAGTTCAGTCTTCTGGGTCCCACAGTCGTGCGGCGATTGATTGACTCGCGGTGGCGAGCAACGTTCCCGAACGACTCCAGAGCAAAGCGGTGCCTTGACCGAAGCCCCCGCTGAGCGCGTGCATGTGAATCTCGCAGAGTACCCACTCGGTTGGCTCTAGTTTCGCAATGCGAATCGTGTTGTCGAGGCTTCGGCCCATGGTGCTCTTGCCGAGAGGCTGGGTGGAGCCGCCCGACACGTAGTCGCCGAAGATGGCGAGGGTCGCCGCGGATGGATCGAAGTGTCCCGGGACTCGAGCCCAGAGCGCGGAGATTGGCGATCCAGGCGTGCCATCTATGTCGGCGAACGATCGGCCCAGAGCGATGCGCGTCTCGACGTGGTTAAAGATCGAGTTGTCAAAACGCTTCGGCATGATTCGAGGGGGGCAGTCTTCGGGAGGGGGTACTTGGGCCATCGTGGCCCACGGTGTGGGCGCCGTGAGCTCACCCGTTCCCAAAGCAGCGTTTACCGTGAGGACCTCGCGTCCTTCACACCAGGTCGTCGCACGAGCTTGGGTGACGTGCCCTCCGACGACGGCGAGGTCGGTCTTTACCGTGACCTCGGCGCCGAGCGGCGCGTACGAAAGGTAGTGGGCGCTCGCCCACACGGTTGGTCGCTCGCTCGCCTCTTCGAGGGCGACGAGACCCGACGCGAGGCCGCAGCCACCGAAGAGAAACCTGCCCGGCGTGATGAGTCGTTCGGTGACCTCGAATCGCCACGTGTCATCATCCACGCGGGTCATCGCGAGAAAACTCCTGGCATCCACAACCGCCGAGGCTACTTGACCGAGAAAATGGCGCGAACCGAAGTTCGCGTGACTTCGGGGGTCAAACGGGGCAGACTTGATGGATGATTGATCCACGCTTCGTGTTCCTCGCGGCTTTCCTGTCGTTGATCGGCGCGTATGGCTATATTCGCGACACGCTACGGGGCGAGACGTCACCGAACCGGGTCACGTGGGGGCTTTGGGGGCTCGAGGGAATCCTCGCATTCGTGGTCGAGATCCAACAGCACGTCGGGCTCGCCTCGGTGATGACGCTCATGCTCGGTTTCGTGCCATGTGTGGTGCTGGTGGCGTCGTTCAAGAACTCTCACAGCGTGTGGAGAATCGGGCGCTTCGATGTTATTTGTGGCGCCATTTCTGTCGCCGGTCTCGTGTTCTGGGCCTTCGTCAATCAGCCGACCATCGCTCTACTCTCCTTCGTCGCCGCCGATCAGGTCGCTGCCCTACCCACCCTGCGCAAATCATGGTTAGCGCCCTCTACTGAGTCGCCGAGGGTCTTCTTCATGGGATTTGTGAACTGCGGAATCACGCTGTTGACATTGCGACACTTCACGACCGCTGGCGTTATCTTTCCGGGATGCGTGCTCGTCATGGACTTGATGATCGGATTGCTTATCGTCTCTCGGATCGGCGAGCGAGTCGCCACTCGAACGATGGCGCCAGCGATTTCGGGTGCCGCGTGACCTCGGGACGAAGTGACTCGAACGTCGAGGGGCGAAAGGCCAAAGGTCGCGGCGTTCGAGAGCGCACGTCGCGCCAGTCGCTCGGTCATTTGGCCGAGCGGCCAGTGGGATACGACGCTGTTGCCCAATTGATCAATCAGGGCGTACATCGGGTGGCGTCACTGCTGCCCTTGCGATACGAACGGATGCTCGAGAGTCCACTGGCCTTCTACCGTGGCTCCGCGCTGCTCATGGCGGACGATCTCGCTCGAGGAGCGAGCACGGACCTCGAAGTGCAGATTTGTGGCGACGCGCATCTATCGAACTTTGGCGTCTTCTCCTCGCCAGAGCGACAGCTGGTCTTTGACGTCAATGACTTCGACGAGACCGAGGTCGGACCCTTCGAATGGGACGTCAAGCGTTTGATCTCGTCACTGGTCATCAGTTCTGAGCAGCTCGGACATCGGACGAAGCAGCAGGAGAATATCGCCTTGAGCGCCGCGGGCGAGTATCGAACCGCGATGGCTGCGTTCGCAGCACAGTCCCGGTTAGAGGTCTGGTACGCGACCCTGGACCTCGATCTGGCGATAAAAGAACTCCGCGGATTCTTCTCGGACAGCGCGAGAGAGAGGATCGACGACATCTTTCGCCGCGTCAAGGACACCAACACGTTGACCGCGTTTTCCAAAGTGGTCGCGTACTCCAAGGGTGGCGTAACGATTCGCAACAATCCACCGCACTTCACCCCGCTCGACGCGAAGGTGGATGATTCGATAGGCAATGACGACGCCTATGAGATCGTGCGCGAATACGTCAAGACCTTGAGTAGCGATCGCCAGGTGCTGCTTAGTCAGTACGTGGCCCGGGACGCGGCTCGTCACGTCGTGGGAGTCGGATCGGTGGGCACTGAATGCCTCGCCGTCTTGCTCACCGGTCGCGACGACCACGACCCGCTCCTGCTCCAGATCAAAGAGGCGCAGACCTCGGTGATAGCGCAGGCTCGAGGTCTCACCTCTTCGTACGCACCCGGTGAGAGGGTGGTGCGCGGACAGCGTCTCATGCAAGCGACCCCGGACGTCCTGCTCGGTTGGCAGTCCATTGGTCCGCTGAAGAAGCGACGGAGTTTTTATGTGCGTCAGCTCTACGACAACAAGGCGTCGGTGAACGTCGAGCAATTGAACGAACCGCTCCTGGTCGCTTACGGGAGGATCTGTGCGTGGACGCTCGCGCGGGCCCACGCTCGTTCAGGGTTTTCGGCACAGATCGCTGGCTACCTCGGCAAGGGCTCGCGTTTCGATGAGGCCATGGCCGAGTTCGCGCGAGGTTACGCCAAGAGAAATATGAAGGACTACGAAGCACTGAAGAAAGCGGTCCAAGAAGGTCGCGTCGTCGCGAACTGAGGTTCAAGTGACTTGGCGGCCCGAGAAGAGGTGGTTGTCGGGACCTCGCCGAGTAAGAGCCCAACATTGGTAGCATGTGTTCCCCGGGGACGTAGCTCAGTTGGTAGAGCGCGGGCTTTGCAAGCCTGAGGTCGTGGGTTCGATCCCCATCGTCTCCACCGAGATTTCACAGTTCACAGTTCACAGTTCTCAGTGTAAGAGTCCGGGACGTAGGTCTCACTTCGGCTCCGGGACCTCTGTCGCACTACCCGGCCCGGCTCCGAGACCTGTGTCACAGTGGCTCCGGGACCTATGTCACGTTCGCGAATTAATGCAGTGATTCTTCGGTGCGTTCTTTGATCTCAGTGAGAGCGATCAGACCATTGCGAAAACCGAGTAGTTCCTCGGGGGTCAACATGTGCGAGAGTTCGTGATTAACGCAGGCGATCGCATCACCTACCGCGCGAGCGGCGCGGAGCCCCTTGTCGGTGTTCTGCAGAGCGATGGCGTCGTCCGCGTACGGACCCACCGCGGCCTCGACGAAATGTCCTTCGAGCAACGCACCTAGGAGTTTCTCTGATTGCGCGTCCGAGAGGTTCATCTCACGCAGTAACTGCTCCGTGTTGGCGCCATTGGCGAGTCCACCGACTAGGTAGGGACCGTTCTTGGGCAGGTCGCTCAGCCCTTCGGCGCTCAGTCGAATTCGAATCGCCAGCGAGTAGGTGCCTCGAGCCTGACGCAGCAACACCGGGACCGGTACTTCGTCGATGGAATTGCTCTGGTTCACTGCCCTAAAGGTAGCGGACGCTCAACTGGAACCGCCAGAATCTCGATAGTGCTCGCGCCAGATCAGTCGATAGATCCGCAACTTGCGCGGAATCGACCGTAGACCAGGGATCACCGGTACGAGCAGCAGCAGGACCGAGAGCACCATCATCACCGCCCAGACCAGGGCGTCGCCGTTGCCACTCTGGTTGAACGGCGGGATCTGGTACCAGAAGGTGTAGAGCCACAGCCATGCCTGACCGGGGTAGTTGCCGGTCTCGTTCATCATGCCCCACTGGTCACCACCGAGGTGTTGTTCGGTGGCGAGGTTGCCGAGGTACTGGCTGTCCGCGAGGAAGAGCAGGGGCTTGGTGTAGTCAGTCGTGTAGAAGCCGTTGTCGTTCAGCAGGTCCTGATCGAGCGCGCCCGAGCGCGCCATGGTCGTCAGGTCGTTGATCATCACCGGCACCGGACCGGCGTTGGTGGTGTTCACCACCACCTGGCCCTTGACGAACTTCATGTCCGCCGAGGCCTTCGCGTAGGCGTTGAGCCAACCCGTTTGGGTGCTTGACGAGGCCGAGGAGTACTGCTTGAGGTCCGCGTCCAACGTCGGCTCGTTCGGCAGCGCCTTTAGGGGCTCGATGACGAAGTTCTGAGCGGAGTTGATGGGAATGCGAACGCCGACCCATTTTGCCAGCTGCAATGGACCGATCTGCTGGCTGGCACCATTGTGGTTATAGGGGGCACCGTAGGAAGCGGATATCGACGTGCCGTTCAGTTCGCTGAGTGCGGTCGTGGCGAAGTCGATGGGATCCGCGTTCGACCAGGACTTGATGGTGATGGCCGCTTCGTCGGGTGAGCCGAAAACAACCGCGAAGATCAAGGTGAGTAGCGCGATCACCAAAAGGGCGATGGTGCCCTCCTTGATGATGTCGTAGGGCGTGTGCCCGCCCTTCCACTCGGGGGCGTCGACGTCGGGTCGGAAGGCCTTCTTCGTCATTCGCCGACCGCGACCTTCTGCGCCGCTGGCTTCACGTCGTCCTCAAAGGGAGGCACCACGCCCTTGATGCGCACGAGAATCACGTGTAGTGCAGTCAGCACCACCGCCGCGATCGGTAACAGGACGATGTGCCACATCAGCATCTGTCCCAGGTTCAAGACGTTGAAGTAGGCGCCGGCGCCCGTCGCGTTGATACCGTCCTTGGCCTGGGTCGTGATCCACTGCGAGTCGAAGTTGCTCTGACTGGCGTAGCCCGTGAAGGCCGTGGCGATGGAGGCGAGAAAGGTCACCACGCCGGTCATCCAGGTGAGCGTGCGCCCGCCGCGCCAGGCGGCCATGGCGAACTTGCCCCAGAGGTGGATGACCATGGTGAAGAAGAAGATCTCCACGCTCCAGAGGTGCAGTGAGTTGACGAAGTGACCGTACTGTGAACCGTGCCACCACTGCGGCCCGCGCAGCGCGAGGACGCAGCCCGTGAAGATCACTACCCCGAGCGAGGCCAGGGTCGCCACGCCAAAGACGTAGATCCACGAGGCGACGTAGGACGGCTGGGTGTCGGGAAGGACCTTTTCCGGAGGGAGTTTGCCCTCGACCCTACGACGTAGTCGGGTCGTCCATTGACGGTCGATCTCTGCGTTGCTCATTGGTTCTCCTTACGACGACGCCGGCCCGGGAAGGGTAAGAGGAGAGCCGCGACGAACGTGACGATCATCAAGATGATGACGGTCAGGTTGGCGACGCTTATGTAGAACCAGTGCCAGTGGATGTAATGCCCCAAAGTGTTCAATGGGAAAATCGCTGCAAAAGACAAAATGGTTGCCATCTAGTACGCACCCCCTCTTGGGCTCAGTATGTCAGGTTTGTTCAGGACGCGACTAAGGACTTTCGGCCCGGATTTGCCGAGCGGGATTTCTTCTCCGTACCTGGTTCTCGATCGTGGGCGCTTTGACGCAGAGTGAACTGGGTCATGCCAATGGAGAGCGACACCGCTCCGGCGACGTGTAGTTCAACGAGCACCACCGGTACGTGTGTGAGGTACTGGGTGACACCAATGGCCGCCTGAACAAGAGCAATCACTACCAGACGTCGTACGCCGAGCTGGAGGGGTTTGGGTGCACCCGTCTGCCAGATCGCGAGCAACAAGCCCACCACGAGACCAATGAAGAGCAGGGCCGCGGCCGAGTGCACCCACGCGGCTGAGGAGAAGGCGAAGGGAAGACGTTTGGCGTGAACTTGACCTTGTGACGAGCCCGCGTGCGGTCCCGAGCCAGTGGTCATGGTGCCGGTGACGAGCAGAATCACGAAGGGTATCCACAACGCTCGCGCGACGGCGCGAAAGTGCGGGTCGCGCACGTCACTGCGCGCGCCGGGTCCGTAGATGTATTTCGAGTGGTGGTAGAGCACGGCCGCGATTACGACCATCGTCAGCGAGAGCAGCATGTGCAGTGAGACGAGCCAGGGGTTGAGCTTGCTGTAGACAACCAATCCTCCGAGCACCGCGTCGGCGATGACGCCAAGGACAAGTGAACCCGAGAGCACCAGGAGGTCGCGACGACGGCGCTCGCGCAGCCACGCGGCGATCAAGGTCACACCCGTGAGAACAACCAAGGTCACGGTGACCATGCGGTTCGCGTACTCAATGAAGGGATGGATGCTCAACGAGCCCGTGATTCGTCCGTGAAAACACGTGGGCCAGTCCGGGCAACCCAGGCCCGAACCCGTGAGTCGCACGGCGGCCCCCGAGAGCACGATCAGGATCATCGACAAGAAGGTGGCAAAGGCGAACCAACGAAAGACCGGTGCTGACAGCGTGCGGGGTGTAGGTGCCACCCCCGTAGCCTAGGGAATCCGCCGACTCGTAGAATAACCGGCGTGACTATCGCAGCCCCTCGTAACCTCTCCATTTCCGAGGTCCTTCGCGGCTACGTCGCGCTGACCAAACCGCGCATCATCGAGTTACTGCTCGTCACGACGATCCCCACCATGGTGGTGGCGGCCAACGGGATTCCCGGGTTCTGGCTCATCGTGGCGACGTTGATTGGTGGCACGCTCGCCGCGGGCGGTGCCAACGCTTTTAACATGGTGATCGATCGCGATATCGACGCCATCATGCAACGCACCAAGAGACGACCGCTCGTCACCGGCGTGATGAGTCCGCGAGCCGCCACGATTTTCGCGCTTGGTCTCGAAGTCGTGGCGTTTGCGGTTCTGGTCATTTGGGTAAATCAACTCTCGGCCTGGTTGGCCCTCGCCGCAACGGCCTTCTACGTGTTTGTTTACACCATGTGGTTAAAACGTCGCTCCAAGCAGAACATCGTGATTGGTGGCGCGGCGGGAGCAGTACCCGTGCTGATTGGTTGGTCGTCGGTGACCAACTCGCTCGCCTGGACCCCCGTGCTGCTGTTCCTGGTGATCTTCATCTGGACGCCACCACACTTCTGGGCGCTCGCGGTGCGCTACCGCGACGACTACGAAGCGGCGAACGTACCAATGATGCCCGTGGTGGCGTCGCTTCGACGCACCACCCTGGAGATCCTCGTCTACACCGTCTTGATGTGGGCGCTGACGATGCTGATCGGGCCCGCGGCCCACTTGGGATGGATCTACGCGGTGTCGGCGACCGTATTGGGTGGTCTGTTCACCTTCTACGCGTTTCGTCTCTATCGCCACGCCCTCGCGGATCGCGCGGACGCGGGCGAGGCGATGCGCCTCTTTCATTTCTCGATTACGTACTTAACGGCGTTGTTTGTCCTTATGGCGGTCGATGTCATTGTCCGAAGCCACTAAACCTCAGCGGGGTCACCCGTCGCCCATGATGTTCGTCTCGCTCGGCATCGGAGCAGTTATCGCGCTCGCGCTCATCACCGTGGTTTCGGTCCTGACGGGTGGCAAGGTGACCGATTCGAATACCGCTCCCAAGTCAGCGTTGGACGGGACCAAGATCGCTTCTTTCTCCGTGAGCGGACTCGACGGCGGGAGTCAGCACGCTCCCTGGTCGAGCGGGCGACCTTCGGTGCTGGTCTTCTTTGCGAGCTGGTGCGGTCCTTGTCAGGGAGAGATTCCCAAGCTGGCAAACTACGTCGCGACCCACCACGACGGCAACGTCGAGGTCATGGGCATTGACGCGGGCGACCAACGAGGGGCGGCTCAGTCGTTCACGAAGAAGGACCACGTGACCTTTCGCGTCGCGTTCGATCCCAACGACACCATCACCGCCGGTCTGTTCAAGTTCGCGGCGTTACCAGAGACGGTGTTCTTGAACGCAAAGGGCGTCGTCGTGAACGTCCACGTGGGCGCGATTGCGGTCTCGCAGTTCGCGAGCGGCATCAAGTCGCTCGAGACCTAGTCGAATCGGAACGTCCGGGCCGCGAGTAGCGGCGCGAGTACCGCCCAGACGCCGAGCGAGATCCAGTCGGCCGTAGTCGGCGTCAGACCCTGGCCGAGTATTCGATGGAGCCCTTCGGCGAGGGCTCCCGAAGGCAGCCCCACGACGACGTGACGTATGAACGACGGAAGTGACGACACCGGTACGACGATGCCCGAGACCAGCAGCAGGATCAGGTACAGGCCGTTACTCGCCGCGAGGTTCACCTCGGCTCGTAGTTGGCCAGCGAGCAGCAGGCCAATGCCCGCACATCCGGCTGAACCGAGCACGAGCAGGGCGGCGACCTCGAGTGCGCCGCCTAAGCCGCCGCGGGGGTGCCAACGAAGAGCCAGGGCGACCAGGCTAAGGACGACGACCTGGATGGCTTCGGTGACGAGGACCCCTCCGATCTTGGCGCCGATCAATCGTCGCTGGCCCAGCGGGGTGACGAAGAGCCGGCGCAGCACGCCAAAGGACCGCTCGAATCCTGTGGCGATCGACAGCGCCACGAGCGACGTCGACAGGACGCAGAGGGCCAGGATGCCCGGGGCGATGAAGTCGACCCGGTGCGCGGCGGGCGAGGTGGTGACCTTCGCGAGCGAGAAGAAGACGAGCAAGAGCACGGGGATGCCGATCGTCAGTAGCAAAGTCTCGCCACGACGGATGTTCATACGCACTTCGGCCAGGGTCTGAGCCCACCACGCTTTCACGGTCGCACTCCGCTTCGCTCGTCGGCGATGAGCTCGAGGTACCGCTCTTCGAGAGTCGCTCGAGTGCGAAGTGACACCATGGAAAGGCCCACGCTGGTCAGGTAGTTGTTCACCGAGGTGATCCTCTCGGGGCTCGACGCTACGGCACAGCGGACGCGCAAGGGTCCGTCGTTGGTGACTTCGCACGCCAAGAGGGCTGCGAGGGCCGTGGGGTCGACGGGCCCCGACGTCTCGATGATGAGTTCGGGCTCTCCCGCGAGCTCGAGCAGCGTACCCTGGGCGACTTCGTGTCCCCGGTGCACGATGACGAGATGGTCCGCGACGCGCTCGGCTTCGTCGAGTTCGTGCGTGGTTATCAACAGCGCACATCCCCGGTCTCGTTCGGCACGGATGATGTCGCGTATGACTTGTCGACCTTCGGGGTCGACTGAAGTCGTGGGTTCGTCGAGCACCAAGACCTTGGGACGTCCGAGCAGCGCCAGCGCCAGCAGGGTGCGCTGCTGTTCGCCACCGCTCAAGCGTCGCCACGGAGTGCGTGCGCATTTGTCTAGTTCCAACAGCGCCAACAGCTCGCTCGGCTCGCGCGGCGCCTCGTAGTAGGTCGCCGTCAACTCGAGGACCTGGCGAGGCGTCATGGGAAACCAGACGCCACCACGCTGGAGCAGGGCTCCGGTGCGCGCGACGACCTCGCGGTGATCGCGCACCGGGTCGAGTCCGTGGACGCGAACGGTCCCCGAGGTGGGACGACGAAATCCAAGCAGCGTCTCGACCGCCGTGGTCTTTCCCGCGCCGTTGGGACCCAGCAGGGCGGCGACCTCGCCGTAGTTGATGTGCAGCGTGACGTCGTCCACGGCGTCCACGGTCCCAAAAGAGACCGTCAGGTTCTTCATCTCTACGGCGTTGCTCACGACCTTTGAACCTAGACGCTTCGGTCACCCTTCGGGTCCGTCGGTAGGCTTGCGTGCATGATTGATCTCGCGCAACTGCGTCGTGAACCTGAATTCGTCAAAGCCGCCCTCGCTCGCAGGGGTGTCGAGCTCTCGACGATGGACGAGATCATTGGCTTGGACGCCGAGCACCGCCAACTGCTTCAAGAGGCCGAACGGTTGCGCGCCGAGGTGAAGGAGCTCTCACGTCAGGTGGGCGAAGCGCGCCGGAACAACGAGGAAGACAAGGCAGAGGAACTGACCTCGACGAGCCGCGAACTGGGCGATCAAGAGAGAATGGCGAGTCAGCGCGTGGACGCCGTGGCGCAGGATTTGCGTGAGAAGTTGTTGATGATACCCAACATTCCGGCGCCCGATGTTCCTGACGGCAGGGATGAGAACGACAACGTGGAAACGCGGCGCTGGTGGGTCGGTATGGACCAGGGCGCGGCCTTTCCGACCTACGCGGCACACCAGCGCGTTCCCCACTGGGACATCGGGATCGAACTTGGCATCCTCGACCTGGAATCGGGCGCCAAGTTGGCTGGTTCGATGTTCCCGCTGTATCGAGGAGCGGGTGCGCGTCTACTGCGCTCGTTGGGCTTTTTCGCCCTAAACGCTCACATGGCGGACTACGAGGAGATCCGTCCGCCGAGTTTCGCTCTTACCGAGACCATGATGTCGACTGGTCATCTTCCCAAGTCGGTCGACGACATGTACGCGATCGAGCGCGACGACCTCTGGGCCATTCCGACCGCCGAAGTGCCCCTCACGTCGATGAACCGCGACGAGATCCTCGAAGAATCACAGTTGCCCCTACGCCTGACGGCCCAGACCGCCTGCTTTCGTCGTGAAGCTGGCGCCGCGGGCCGTGACACCAGGGGGTTGCTACGAGTGCACGAATTCGACAAGGTCGAACTCTTCGCGTACTGCACACCCGATCAGGCCGAGGCGGCTCACGCGGACATCCTGGCTCGCGCCGAAGGATTGCTCCAGGCGCTCGGACTTACCTACCGCGTGCTCGACCTGTGCACGGGTGATCTGGGCACGTCGTCGGCTCGTACGGTGGACCTCGAGGTGTTCAGCCCGGGCGTAGACCGCTGGCTCGAAGTGTCCTCGGTGAGTTGGTTCCGAGACTTTCAGGCGCGCAGGGCCAACGTGCGCTACCGCACGGCGGCGGGCACCACCGCGCTCGTGCACACCGTGAACGGATCTGCGCTGGCGTGGGCGCGCATCTGGGCCGCACTCGTCGAGACCTACCGGCTCAGCGACGGATCAGTGAAGTTGCCCGACGTGCTCGCTCCCTACATGGGCGATCAATTGACCATCACGAAGAAGGGTTCATAAGCTCAAAGCGGTAACCGACGCCACGCACGGTAGTGATGTGGGTGGGCGATTTTGGATCCTCCTCGATCAGGCTGCGGAGGCGTTTGATGTGCACGTCCAGGGTCTTGGTGTCGCCGACGTAGTCGTTACCCCACACTCGGTCGATGAGCACCTCTCGGGTCAGCACGCGCCCGGGATTCTCGAGCAGGAGGCGAAGTAGTGCGAACTCCTTCTTACGAAGTTTGATCTCTTCACCGTCGACGAAACAACGCCGCGCGTCGACGTCCATGCGTAACGGTCCCTGCTCGATGATCTCTTCGCTAAGCGCGGACTGCTCGTGGACCTCACGGCGCCGTAGTACCGCGCGGATGCGAGCCACCAGCTCACGAAGCCGGTAGGGCTTGGTGACGTAGTCGTCGGCGCCAATCTCGAGCATGAGGACCATGTCGACTTCCTCTCCCTTGGCACTCACGATGATGATCGGCACGTCACTGACGTTTCTGATCGATCGGCACACGTCCAGACCAGAGAGCTTGGGGAGCATGAGATCCAGGAGCACCAGGTCGAAAGTCTCTCGAGAGTAGAGGGTGAGTGCCTCCTGTCCGTCTCGAGCGATGCTCACGTTAAAGCCCTCGCGGCCTAGTCCGATGCTGAGTGCGTCAATGAAGGACTCCTCGTCCTCGACGACCAGGATGTGGATCTTCTTCTCGGAGTTCGATTTCTTGCTCATTGGTGGTTCATCGGTAGTTCGAGGGCGAAGGTCGAACCCTCACCTTCTCGTGATTCGACGACGACCGAGCCTCCGTGGTTGTGGGCGACGTGACGCACGATGCTGAGTCCTAACCCGGTGCCGCCGGTTTCGCGGGCTCGGCCCGGGTCCACGCGGTAGAAGCGCTCGAAGATACGCTCAAGATCCTTGGCGGGTATCCCTACTCCGTGGTCCCGGATGGCGACTCGTACGAGTGGACCGATGACCTCGCCCTCGTCGGACGTTCTCGGTTCGACTCGCTCGATGGTGATTATCACGGTGCCGCCCGCGGGCGAGTAGACGACGGCGTTTTCTAAGAGGGCGTGGATCGCCGAGATCAACTGACGACGGTCGCCGACGATGACGTAGTTGGCGACGGGCTCGACGAAGTCCAAAGTGATCTCGTGCTGCTCGGCGGCGGTGCGGATCCGCTCGATGGCGTCAGCGACGATGAGTGAGACCGGTACCGGCTCCCTCGAGGGTGAACCCTCGCTCTCTATCCTCGAGAGGTCCAGCAAGTCTTCGATGATCCGATTGACGCGAAAGGCCTCGGAGTTGATTCGCTCGGCGAGTCGGTTCGCGACGGCGGGATCACGCTCGAACTGAAGGGTCTCGGCGAGCAAACCGAGCGCGCCCATCGGGGTCTTCAACTCGTGTGAGACGTTGGCGATGAAGTCGCGACGGATGTCTTCTAGGCGCCGGCGTTCCGAGACGTCCTCGATGACGGCGATGACGCCCAGGGGACGTCGGCCATCGTCGATCACCGACGCTCGAATCGTCAAGGTTCGTCGCGGCGGACCGTAGATGTCGATGGTTCGATCAGCGACACCGTTGGTCCAGCCCTCGGCGAGGACTTCGGTGACCGCCTGGGCGGCGATGGCGTCACCGTAGCGGCTCGCCATGAGCGTTTCGGCCTGCGTGTTTCGAAAGATGACGCCCCCGGCTTCGTCACAGAGCACGAGGCCGAGGGGAAGGGCGTCAAGGGACCTGCGAAGCCGGATCGATTCGGCACTCGACTCCGATACTGCAATCGTGGCAGCACCGGTGACTTCTTCTAAGAAACTGAGGGCCGACTCTACCTTTCCGTCGTCGTCACGAGGCTCGACGCCGAGACGAGCGCCCAAGGCGGTGAGTCGCTGGGCAATGGAACGATGACCTCGACGCCGGTTGATCAGGGCGCCCACCAGTCCTCCTAGTACGAGGACACCCGCCGCCGCTANNCCATGCTGAGTGCTGACGTGAGTCTTACCCCCACTGTTACGTCCCTTCCCGGCAGTGCGGCGCTGCAACAGATCGCGAACGGTGTTGCGGCGTGGGCGCTGATTGGTGCGCTCCTCGCGCTCTTGCTCGGAGCGGCCCTGTGGGCGATTGGCAGTCACACCCAGAACATGCACCAATCGGCGTCGGGTCGTCGCGCCGTGGGGACTTCGCTCGTCGCTGCAGTCTTGATCGGTGCGGCACCCACTCTCATCAACTTCTTCTTCCACACGGGCGTGAGCGTCCACTGATGAGCCATCTGCTGTGTCTCTTCTCGCCAGTGAACTGCGCAACGACCTTCATCGCCAAAGCGACCCTCGGCGACCTCTTCAGCGCCCTGACCACGTGGATTCTCAACAGTGTCCAGTGGTTCTTAACCGCGGCGGGCCAAGTGCTCACGTCGACTAGCGATCCCACGACGGTGGTGAACTCCGCGAGTCAGGAATTCGGCGTGGTGCTGGTGCTCGCGCCGCTCTTGATGATGCTGGGGTTGCTCGTCTCGACGTTGCAGGCACTTCGCCACGGGGACGCCTCTTCTCTTTGGCGGGTCTATTTCGGGGTCGCTCCAGCGTGTGTCGCGGGTATCTTTCTCGCCAAGCCAATGACCGTGCTCGTGCTTGAGGCGGTCAATCAACTCTCCAGCACCGCAGCGTCGTCAGCGGCGAGCCACGAGGCGGGTCTGGCCAATGCCTTCACGTCCTTGTCGTCGTCGATACCGGGTTTTGGACTCTTTCTACTGGCGCTGGGAGTGGTCATCGGCACCTGGCTGCTCTGGTGCGAATTGATGCTGCGAACTGTGGTCCTGTCGCTGCTCTTGGTGCTCGCGCCGATAATCATTCCCCTCTCGACCTTCCCCTCTCTGCGCCGACTCGGCTGGCGACTCGCCGAAACGTTTCTCGCGGTGGCGTCCAGCAAGTTCCTCATCGTCGTTGCCCTGACCCTGGGCCTGGATGAACTGCAGGGCTCGTCGGCGAGCGAGGTTGTCGAAGGTGCGGTGACCATACTGCTCGCTACCTGTTCACCCTTCGTACTCTTGCGGCTGATCCCGTTCGTCGAACAAGCCGCGTTGCACAATCTTGAAGGTGTGCGACAGCGGTTCACTCGGACCGCGAGCGCCATCCCCTCGTCACCCGTGGTCACCGCGGCACGTTCACTGCTGCCCGAAGCTCCGATGCCTTCGCCGCCTGAGCGTCCCGACGACTTGGGCTTGGGGATGTGGGAAGCGGGTCCGGACCTTGAGTTCCCGACGCACGAAGGGCCTCGCCCCGCAGCTCCGGTGGGCACGCCACATCTCCGAGGTGGCCACGTCGCGTATCGCACCGACGAGATGGGACCGGTCGTGGGTTGGCACTTTGATGAGTGAAGCGGTAGGGCTCGGTGAGGCCGACGCCGAATCGCGCTGGATTGGCATCCGGCGCCATCAGGCGGCCCTGATCATCGTCGGGGTGGGTCTCGTGGGCGACTGGATCATCGTGTCTCGGGCGATCCCGGGCGAACTGGTCCTCGGACTGTGCGCGCTTATTGCTTCGGTCCCGGCGATGGACGGACTCACCGTCGCCGAGTTCCTTGGCGTGTGTGCGGCCTTCACCTTTCGTCAACGTTGGTTGGTGGTCCAGAGCGATCCTCTCGGTTCGTCGCTCGCTCTGCGTGCGCGCGGCGCCACGACCGCGACTGGTTTCGAATTGCACCACCGAGGGCGACTCGATCTTTCGGGCTCGGACCTCGAACTGTCCGAAAGGTTGGTCGACCTCGTAAAGAGCCTCGCCGCGCGCAGCGAGACCGAACACGCGTCGGTGCACGTCCGGTCCACGCCGACGTCGGCCAACACGCTTCTGACGTTGCGACATGGCGCGTTGGGGCCCGAGGGTTGGTCCGAGAACTCAGAACTCCTTCGAGACACCCTTGGATTGCGTCCCGGTGAGGCGTGTTCGGGCTTGCTGGAACGATGGAGTTACGTGCGTTCGTTGGACGAGGTGATCCGGACCTATCGCATCCGTGACTTCAATGGCGCTCGCGAGACGAGAGCGCTGCTCGAAAAGCTCCAACAGAGCGTGAGCCATCCTGGGATCTCGCTTCACTTTGACGTGTTGACGAGCGCGAGGGCGCACCGACTTTCTTCGCGCGCCGTGCACCGAATGGGAAGTGACGACGCTGCTTCGATGGCTGCGGGCTTCCGTCGAAGTGCCCGTTCGAAGCGGTCCCTTCACCGGCTCGTTCAAAGGGAAGAATTCGTCGCGAGCGGTGAGGCCCTTTTGCGTATGGCGGTGTTCGTTACTGTTCACGCCGTCTCGCTGGGCGAACTTCGCGCGCGAGGTAAGGAACTGCTTCGAAGCGCCGAAGAGTCGGGACTTCGCCTCGAGCGTGGCGCGGGGCGCCAGGCGCCGTGGTACTGCTTTCAGCTACCGGGTGGTCCTGGCTGGTGAGACGTCCATGGACCCACTGGGTCACTTCTCGGGACCTGGTGGCCCTTCGCCTGCCGGCTCATGACGCCGGGACTGGACTGAGCGGTCGCTCGCTCGGTCAATCGCTGCGCGGCTACGACTTCGTCTTTGATCCCTTCGACGGCTACCAGGCGGGACTGGTTTCGAATCCCAACATGATCGTCGCCGGCTCCATTGGGGCCGGCAAGAGCACCGTCGTGAAGATGTTGATCGACAGAGCTCTTTGCCGGGGTCGTCGCGTCGTCGTCATTGACCCCAAAGGAGAGTACGGCGACCTCGCTCGCATCTATGGGGTGCGGTCCATGGTTCTAGGCAGAGACGGCTGGTGCAATCCGTTTCCCGCCGAGGAACGAGAGTGCAAGGAGTTCGTGCGCGTTCTGGTCGCCACCGCGCAGGGGACGCCTCTCGACGCGGAGCAGCACTACGAAATTGATGAGGCGTTCGTGCGGCTCGCCACGCCACGGCCATTGCGTCTGCTGCGCGCTCTCTACGACGACCTCCGAGGTGCGATTGGTTCCGAAGGGGCAAGCGTGCAACGTCACGTGGCCCTGACCCTCTACCGGTTCGTCTACGGCGACCTCGCTGGCCTCTTCGATGGAGTGGGCGAGCCATTGGTCTTCGAGGGAGACCTGGTCGTACTTGACCTTTCGGCGCAGTGGTCTTCTGAGTCACTGTCGGTCGCGGCGTTGAGCGCGGTGGGAGCGGCTCAGCAAGTAATCGTGCGTGACGGGTCTCCCGGTTACCTGGTGCTCGACGAAGCGTGGGCGCTGCTGTCGGATTCGCACGCTCTGCGATGGTTGCAGGGCTCGTGGAAACTTGCCCGGTCGAGGGGACTCAGTCACGTCCTCGTGCTGCATCGCTGGAGCGACGTGGCGGCGGTGGGTAACGAAGGAAGTGCGGAGCGAGAGCGTGCGCAAGGGCTACTTCGTGAATGTGAGACTGCGTGGTTGTTTCGTCAACCCGTCGACGAAGCCAATGAGATGGCCGTCGCGCTGGGCCTTTCGTCGCGCGAAGCGCACTACTTGGTCGCTTTGCCAAAAGGAGTTGCCCTCGTGCGTTACGGGGCGCATCGATCAGTGGTGCGAGTCATGCCGGATGCTCGAGACTTCGCGTTCATCGATACCGATGCGGCGATGAGGGCCACGACGTGAATGACCGCCCTCCTCTCGGGCGACGCGTATGGTACTCCGTACCCTATGGACCAACAGTTCGACTGGCGAGGCGCAATTCACTCTTGATCGTGGGTCCGACGCAGTCCGGCAAGACCTCGTCACTGGTCGTGCCGGCGATCCTCAATTGGTCCGGCGCCGTGGTGGTGACGAGCGTGAAGAGTGACGTGGTCGTCTCGACCAGGCAGTGGCGGTCATCAATCGGCAACGTCGAACTGCTCGAACCCGGCAAGGAGGACGGACTCACGTGGAACCCCCTAGAGGGCGTGCGTACCTTTCGTCACGCCCTTCGTGTGGCACGCGACATGACGACAGGAGCATCTCGAAGCGATGCGGACTTCTGGAATTCGTTGGCGACGAAGTTGGTCGCAGCCTTCATGATCCTTGCCTTGGAGAACTCTTCTGACATATTCGACGTGGCCTTGGCCGTGGAAAGGAGAACGTTCGATCAATGGCTCCAGAAGCGGTTACGAAGCGAGGCCAGCGAAGTCGTGCGCGCTTTCCTCGAACACGATTCGCGCACGGTCGATGGTGTGCTGATCACGGCGGAGACCATGATGCTGCCGTGGCGTTTTCGCCAGCCGTTGGCGTCGGTACGTGGTGTGCTGAGCGGATCGAACACCCTCTATCTCTGCAGTCCTCGCGGGGAGCAGACGCACTACGACTCACTCTTTCGTGGAGCGCTGCGCATGGTGCTCGAAGAGCAGCAGAGATTGGTCGATGAGGGCCATCAAACGCCGCTGCTCATGGTGCTCGACGAGGCGGCCACGGTCGGATCCCTTGACGAACTCGACCAAATGGCCGCGACCGTCAGTGGACTCGACGTGACGCTCGTCACGGTCGTCCAGGACTTCTCGCAGTTGGACGCGCGCTGGGGACCCCGGGCAGCGACAATCGTGAACAATCATTCGACCCGAATCGTGCTTGCTGGTCTTTCCGACTCGTCAGTAACTCGATATTTGCCCGAGTTGGTAGAGCGAGTGAAGGACAGGCCCGCTCTCGTCATACGTCGACGAATGAAGGGAACAGCGCAAGTGGTGGCCGGAGGAGCTCCCGTTTTCGTGGTCCGCTTGAAACCTTGGTGGCGTCAACGCCGATTGCGCAGTCGTGGAAAGTCCAACTAAGTACCATTTATGAATGGCGTCGACGATCGTTCCGCTCGAGGAAATCCTCGCGATTGATATTGGTGCGACCAATATCAAGTTCTGTCGCGTCGACTCGAACGGAGAACTCCTCGAAACCGTTCGTCGAAAGCCCACGCCGTACCCGTGCTCACCCGATCGACTCGTCGAGTTACTGAGCGATCGGATTGACCACGGCGAACTGACGAAGGTCGGCGTCGGGTTTCCCGGAGAGTTTAATGACGGTCACGTGGTACGGCCCGGCAACCTCTCGCGCCCCGGCGGTGTCACGACCGACGTGGATCCCACACTCGAAGCTCTGTGGATCGGGTTCCCCCTTCAAGACGCGCTGTGTGAGGTGACGAACTGTGACGTGCGCGTGGTGAACGACGCAAGCCTTGCGGCCCTCGGTTGTGTCCTCGGCGACGGTGTCGAAGTTGTCTTGACACTCGGGACGGGACTCGGTCTGGCGCTCAGCGTCGACGGGACGGTGCGCAAGGTCCGCGACGTCGGTGCGGAAGTCTTTCGCGACGGACTGACTTTTGATCAATTGCTGGGTGAGCGCTCGCGCGCGTCAGACGAGACCGCGTGGTACGCGTGTTTGCACGACACAATCCAGAAGTTTGGTGGAGAATTCGGCGCGACGACGGTGCACCTGGCGGGGGGGAACGCGCGTCGAGTCGAACCCGACCAGTTCCCCGATTTGCCGTATCGAATAGTCATCAACGGCAATCAAGCACCTCTTCGCGGGGCGGCCAAACTCTTCTATGGCTGAGCGAGGTCAAACGCGCATTCAGCCAAGACCCCGGCGACGACTCGGCACGAAGCGTCGTCCACGCTGAAGTCGGGGCTGTGGTGCATGCCGCTCGAACCGTCAGCCATTGCGCCGCCGACGAACATGTAGCAACCGGGGATCCGGTTCAGGAATTCGGACACGTCGTCGCTGGGTGAAGCGGGTGGAAAGGTCACCACGTTGGACGCTCCGACGTGGTGTGATGCACTTTCGATGACCCTTTGGGTAACCGTCGGATCGTTATTTACCGCTGGGGTGCTCTCGGTTATCTCAAGCGTGCACGTGACGGCGAATCTCAATTCGATCTCCCTCAGTACCTTGTCGAGCCGCTCGAAGGCCTCGGTTCTCTGCTCGGGGCTAAAGGTACGCAAGGTTCCCTTCAACTCAGCGCTGCGCGGAACCACGTTGTTCGCGGTGCCCGCGCGTATCACGCCTGCCGAACACGCGCAGTTCGTTCCTTCGAAACTGAGACCGACTACCACTTCGCTCAGGCGGGGCGCGAGGTCGCTCACCGCGAGGACCACGTTGCCCTCAGAGCTCGCCATCGCGCCGTGACCGCCCTTTCCGCGAATCTCGATCGCGAGGGACTTCGCGTCGCTCATGAGGATCCCAGGACGAGTGCCGACGAAACCGACCGGAGCGAGGGAGGTGACGTGGGCTCCAAGAACGAAGTCAACGGGATGATCGGTCAAGACGCCGCCTTCGATCATGGCGCGCGCACCACCTCCGCCTTCTTCGGCCGGCTGGAAAAGCAAGGTGTACTCGCCCGGGAGATCAGCGCGACGTTGACTCAAGACGTCCGCTACCCCAAGCAAGGCTGCGGTGTGCACGTCGTGGCCACACGCGTGCATTTTCCCTTTGTACTGCGATACGTACGAGAGAGGGCTTTCTTCGAGCACGGGAAGCCCGTCGATGTCCGCTCGCACCATCACACGTCTTCCGGGCCGCCCTCCGCGCAAGACTGCGACGGCGCCGGTCTCGGTTGGGCACCGCGTGAGCTCCCATCCCAGTTCCTTCAGTCGATCGCGTACGACTTTGGTGGTGCGGTGTTCTTCGAAGGCGAGTTCGGGGTGGGCGTGCAGGTCGTGGCGAATGTCCACCATCGTGTCGTTCGCCCCTTGAAGAAGGCCAGGCAGTTCGTCATGGAAGCTTCGCGCCATGAGTGCATGGTACAGAGGGCGTCGGGGTCCTAGAGAGTGAGTCCGCTAGGATGTTTCTCCAGTAACAATGCGGCTGTAGCTCAGCGGATTAGAGCATCGGTCTACGGAACCGAGGGTCGGGGGTTCGAATCCCTCCAGCCGCACCAAGAGAGACGCGCGCAAATCGTCGTCAGGGCCCGGATTGATGGTGCTTTTCAACGGACGGTTGTCCGCTAACGCCATTGGCGCTTGTTCGATTCCTGACGGTGTCACTCTGGCTTTGGACTGGTGGCATTAGGTCTGGAGTCTCGACGTCACCTCAAGGGACTTCTCTCGACCCGTAAGTCGGCGTGCGAGTCTTTGGCTCGGACGTTCGATCATGAAGTAGCTGGCCATTACCGCTAACGCGGTGGCTAGTAGTCCAATCGCGAGCGACAGCGCGTAGCCCATTGAGTGATCAAAGTACTCAATGAGTGGTACACCTACGACGTCGTGGAACAGGTAAATGGAGTAGCTAGTGAGGGCTAGGGCCTTCACGACTCGGAAGGTTGGGATCACGCCGCGCGCGAGCCATGCGCCGGCGAAAATCACAATCGCAAGAGCCGTCGAGATCGGGTAGGAGTTGGCGGCGCCCATGAACTGGGGATAGAAGTTGTGAGTTCCGTAAAGAAAGACGCCGCAGCCGATCGCTAGAAGCCCTAGAAACATCCACGGAGTGATGATCCGCTTCTCGAGAAGAAAGAATGAACTACCAATCGCCAGGATTGGCACGTAAAGAGAGGACACAGTGAACAAGAAGTAGCCACTCGTCCAGTCACGTGAGCTCCAGATGAAGATCAGACTAAGCACGATCACGCAAAGCGGGAAATATCGGATGAGCCGTTGACGATGGATGAGCGGAATAAGGAGAAGCGACTCGATGTAGAAGGTCACCTCAATCACCAGCGTCCAGCCCACGCCAACAAATATTACCTGGGGAGTCATGACATAGTTCGCCAGCGTCACGTTGGTGAGTGCCTCTTTCCACGTGGCGCCGGCGGCCACGGCGTAGAGTGAGAACCCCATTTTGCCGCACACGATGACAAGGGCCACCACTGCGACCAAAGGTGGGAAGATTCGAAGTACGCGGCGAATTGCGAACTTCGCGGCGGTCTCTCTCGTTGAAACGCGGGTGATGATGTAGCCGCTAATCAAGAAGAAGAGACAGACGCCGAAGAATCCGCCGAACTGCGTGATGTGGAGCGGCTGAAAGATAGCATCGTTCACGATTCGATTCGGTAGCCAGGTCTGGTCTGTATTGCCGAGGTATTCCCCTACGAAGTGATCCCACATAACGACGAGAACCGCCATGGCTCGCAGGAGGTCGAGCCATGCGTAGCGCGGCGTTCTCTCAAGCGGGAGGTTCACTGAAGTCTGTCTAAGAAAATTTGACAACGTGCAAACAGGAAAGCGTTCGATGTTTGGTCCTGTACCACAAAGGCCCCGTGTTCTCTGGTTTGAGTTGCGTGTCCTTTACACGGCGGTCGAACCACCGTCGCGCCCAGTAACGCGGTCAACCTCATTCGCGAATGGCGCCGGTCGTTGATTTCACCCAGAAGTTCCCGGTTGCGAATTGGCGACATCGAAGAAAGGTGGCCTCCCCCTGAGCTCGTAAGCCAGCGATTTTCATTCCGCACAAGATGTTCTCGGTACGACCCGTTCGTCGGAAATAGACGTCGTCGTAAAAGTCATCGATGGTCTTCACCGTTACAGAACCTTCCACTGGGTCGACGTTACTTCTCCATGATCCGAGAGGCTTCGTTGACTCGCTGGTCGCGTCAACGAAGAATGTTCGTCATTGCGACGTGCCTGCGAGTTCAGCCGGTGCTCAGCGCACTAGAACGTCGGTCTACGGAACTGAAGGTCGGGGGTTCGAGTTCCTCCAGCCGCACCGCTTTGGCTTGGGTAAGGCGCCAAGAACGCCTGCGGGCGCATCCTCTTGATCGAATTAAGAAAATTCGAGACGCCTCTGCGCCACATGAAAGAGAGGGGCGGACCTTTGCCCAACAACTCTTCGCGGTAATTCGCGAACTCGCGCCTATTGGTCGACGTGTGGATTCGCTCGCCGGAACATACGGCTGATAGAAGAGACAATCCCGGTGTCCCAGTTGCCAACTTGTTCCCACGCCCGACCGATTCCGATGAGGAGTGACGTGATCAGGACGTACCCGATAACACTCAGTTCGCCGTTTCCGCGAGGATGATCCAAGAGCCGCAGACCGTAGACGACCTGGAAACCGAAAACTGCCACCAGACCCAAAATCAAAGCAAACTGATGTCGGCGACGTTGCTGGGACGGTGGCTGGGCGAGCGTCGTCTTCACTCCGGCGCCGATGAAGAAAACGCCGATTACCCCCATGGTCAGAGCAGGGTAACCAATGTTGGTTCCGGGCACTAACCCAAAGAGTGACACGACCAGAGCATTGGTGAATGCGATGAGCGAGGCCGCTGCACGGAACTCGCCAATCTCGACCGAGCCACTGTTGTTGCGTCCCTTCGTCACCGTCACCGCGACGAACAGCAGTCCAATCAGTGTGGCCGCTGATTCGGCTATCACCATAAAGAATCCGCCGAAGCTGCTGGTCACCACGTGGCACGCCCTTACCTGGCTCGGACGCCCACAAGCTAGAACCGGCGTCGGGTTAAGTCCCATAGTACGTCCGAAGTTTTCGACATCTCGGAACTACGTGGGTCCTGAGATATTCGGCTCTCACAAGGACCACGGAGGTTTTTCGCCGAACTCGCGTGCCAAGTTCGTTATCGAGAGGTCTACCTACAGTGAGGTCGCAGTTCGATCGTCTCGACGGCGCCAGTCTCGATTAAGGGTGAGGGTGTTGACGGCGCCCTCGAGCGACCGCTGCTATTGCAGGCGAGACCACAAGCCACAGTCCTATGGTCAGGACCATCGAGGTCAAATAACCGAATGGATGAATCCCCACGTGAGCATGCTCGATGCCGGCGAAGAGCATCAAGAGCCAAGCACTCACGAAAAACATGGGCCCGGCACTTAGTAGTCGGAAAAAATTATGCATACGACACCTCCTCTCACGAACGGTATCAGTTTGCTCATTCAACATTGCTTCCAACTCGGTGACATTTACTCGAGCTGAAGGCTGATGCGGTAGTGCGTTTGACGCAAAGTTTCGATCAGTGGAATCGACAAAGACAGCGTTGAAATAGAAGTGTGGTTCGCAATACGTTTGTTGGACCGCACGGGAGTTCACGCGGCGTCGTAAATGCGGAGACGTCACCCACCTAACTCAGAATTCAAGGTTCGAAGACAAGCTCAGTCCAGTGATCAAAGTCCGGAGCGCCTGACCGCGACGACCAGGTTGAAATCAGTGTGACTGTAATTGAGTGACTACGTCCTCGGTCAAGTAACTACTTGTTGACTTACGTTGCGTCGGCATGATTCGGTTCGAAACAATCGGATTCGGCGCCAAATTCTCCGGGTGCTGGTGGATAAATGTTTTTGAAGCGGGCGATCGATAGTACGACAACAGTCAGAACACTAAAGACCGCAGAAGGCGTGATTTCTGTGGCGAGGAAAGCGGTCGACGAGTTAACACTTTTGGGCTTCGAAATGTGAAATACCGGTTGACTTCTGTGAACTTCCCACTTAGCCTTGTACCATGAGTTCAAAGCTGAGACGAGCAACTATCGCTAATCGTCTGTTGAATTCCGGTGAAGCGTCCATCGCTGAATTGGCACAAATATTTGGCACTTCTGAGATGACGATTCGGCGCGACTTGGAGCTTTTGGAAATTGAGGGCCTGGCTCGACGTATTCGAGGCGGCGCGATTTCGACCCAAAGCCGTTCCTATCAGCCGCCGATATTGCAGCGTTCGGTTCACGAGGCCCTGGCGAAGCAAAAAATCGGCGAGGCCGCGGCAGAACTCTTGTCGCCGGGCGAGACCACCATCATTGACGGGGGCACGACGACACTGCAGATGGCGAGGGCCATCAATCCAGGAATTGCGCTCACCGTCATCACTAACTCATTGCTCGTTGCAACTGAGCTTGATACGAAACCTGAGATCCGCACCCTGGTGACCGGGGGCAAGCTCCGTCACGGTGAGATGAGTCTGGTCGGATCGCGCGCCAAAGCGTCCTTCATTGATTTGAACTGCGACTCGGTCTTTATCGGAGCGGCGGGAGTCAGCGAAGAGAAGGGTCTGACCGAGTACAACTTGGAGGACACCGAGATCAAACTTGCGGCAATTCGTTCCGGCCGACGTGTCATAGTCCTGGCGGACGCGTCCAAAATGGGTCAGGTCGCCTTCGTAAACTTGACGCCGCTCAGTGACATCGATCTGTTGGTGACGAACGCGTCGCCGAATGATCGTACCGTCCAAGCAGCGCGCGAGTTGGGCGTGGAAATCCTTCACGTCGAGCCCGTCGCGCACGTCGTCGCCTCGTTCAGTGCGTAGTGTTTACGTGGCCAAGCGACCACGCCCAGATCACGCCCTAAGTCTTTGAACTAATGCGGCCCATGATGAATGAACCAGCACCCCGATGTTTGATCGTTGGTTGCCTCAACCCGGGGTCGCGTTGAGGTATCTCGAGAACCGGGCCTAGCGACACTGACGCGGGACCGGGTTGCACGCGGTGCATCGTTGGCGATTGGGTTCAGAACAAGTCGACGCAACCGGTGACCGGACTATGAGCGTGTGATGGCTTCGAAGGATCGAATGCCAAGATTGAAGCAGTATTCGCCAAATCAAAGCCTGTCTCGGTCTGGTGTCGCACTGGCCTGGCGGTATTTGCGTTGATTTCATCTGGACACGTCAAACCCCAGGGTCGTCGGGTTTAGAGGGTCCATTACGGGACTGGTAGGGTTTTAGGGTCACGAAGCCCCAAATTCTGGCTTCTTTGGTTCTTAAAGTCCCCTCGGTGGCATCGATTGGAGTTGCAATGAAGGTTCTCGTTCTTGGTGGAGACGGATTTTGCGGATGGCCCACGTCGCTACACCTCTCGGATATAGGTCACGACGTGACCATTGTGGACAATCTCAGCCGTCGGGCCATCGACATCGAGCTCGAAGTCGAATCGCTCACTCCCATCCAACCCATCGGTGAGCGAATTCGAGTCTGGAAGGAACTCACGGGAAGTGAGATTGGCTACGTTCGCCTCGACCTCGCCAACGAGTACGACCGGTTGGCGGCGTTGCTGATCGAAACTCGCCCTGACGCCATCGTTCATTTCGGTGAGCAGCGGGCGGCGCCTTATTCGATGCGCAACGAAACCGCGAAGCGTTACACCATCGACAACAACGTTCGTGGCACGCATAACGTACTTTGTGCAATCGTTGAGAGCGGGCTTGACATCGCTCTCGTGCACTTGGGCACCATGGGTGTCTACGGCTACGGATGGTCCGGTTCGGCACCAATCCCCGAGGGCTATCTCACGGTGAAGGTCCCCACGCCTGACGGCGACATCGAGCGCGAAATCCTGCACCCGGCGAATCCCGGCTCGGTTTACCACCTCACCAAGACGCTCGACCAGTTGATGTTCGCGTTCTACTGCGCGAACGACCAAGTACGCGTCACGGATCTGCACCAGGGCATCGTCTGGGGTACGCAGACCCCACAGACCGCGCTCGACGAGCGGCTCATCAATCGTTTTGACTACGACGGTGACTACGGCACCGTCCTTAACCGATTCTTGATGCAGGCGGCCATTGGCCACCCTCTCACGGTGCACGGCACGGGCGGCCAGACTCGCGCTTTCATCCATATTCGTGACACGGTTCGCTGCATCCAGATCGCTCTCGAGAACCCGCCCGCGCGTGGTGAGAAGCCCAAAGTCTTCAATCAGGTAACCGAGACTTTCCGGGTCCGTGACCTGGCGGAGTTGATTGCCAAGATCACCGGCGCTGAGATCGCAAACCTGCCGAATCCCCGTCGCGAGGCCGCCGAGAATGAGCTCAACGTGAGCCGAGATCACTTCTTGGAGTTGGGCCTGAATCCGACGAAACTGAGCGAGGGTCTTCTCGAGGAATCACGCGACATCGCGGTCAAGTACCGCCATCGCGCTGACACCACCAAGATCATCGCGCGCTCGGTGTGGCGCCAAGGTATGGAGACGTCGCCAGACCTGGTCAAGCCCCAGTAGTTTGACGGATTCGAGCCAGCTCGAGTCCTGTAATTCCACAGTTTTTGCGCGTTCGCGTGTGAGACTTCGCACATGTCAAAGATCTACGAGTACGTTCGTCATCCCCGCTCGGACGAACTGAAAGCTCAACATCCCGTCAAGTCAGCTGACCTGCGAAACATCAATCATCAGAACCCGTTCGTTCGCCTGAACGCTCGGTTCGGCCTCAAGATCACTCTCGTGGTCGGCACCATGTGGTGCGCGTACGTCTTCACGATTATCGCCCTCTTCGCGTTGCCGTCGGCGATCAAGCAGGGTACGTATTTCGTCGTGGTGTGGCTTTCGAGCAGTTTCTTGCAGTTGGTGTTGCTGCCCATCATCATCGTGGGACAGAACATTCAAGCAAAGGCCGCCGACAAACGTGCAGAGGAAACCTACAAGGACGCCGAGGCGGTACTAAAGGAAGCAGAGGAGATTCAAAAGCATCTGCTCGCTCAGGACGAGGCGATCAGCAGCATCGTCGAACGTCTCGAAAAGTTGACGGGCGGTACCGCGGCCGCCAGCGTGTAACGATCACTTTTTCTCTTCGTCGATGAACCGATTGACCTTCGTGCAGAATTCGAGCCAGGTAGGACCCGCGGAGTCCAACACTGAGCGTCGAAGGGGTTCGCAGAACTGGGCGTAGTTGGTGAACGCCATCGAACCAGTCGTGGTCGCAAGGAACGCAATACCGTGCGTCAGTAATCCGAGGATGGAACTGATCTGTTCGAGCAAGTCAAGTTCTTCTGTCGTGGCATCAGGAATGAGCGGTGCCATCACTTCGAGTCTCCGATCTTGCGCTTCGTGTGCTTGGTAAAGATGCGGATTGTTCGCTGACGCGAGGCTGAATTCGAGTAGGAAGTTTCGCCACGTTTCGTTGACCGGATGCGCGTAGAGGTAAAGCCGCTGAGCGAGGATTCCCTCGTCGAGGTGTTGCATGAAGTATGAAATGCGCGACCAGCGGTCAGAGAGTGTCTTGCGGTACGCAGCAATCACAAGTTCTTCTTTGGATTCGTACAAGCTGTAGATCGATCCCGGTGAGCAACTCGCTCGGCGTGCGATTCTCGCAATGGTTGCCTTCGAGTAGCCGCTTCTTCCCACCACCTGAAATGTCGCTGACGCAAGCACGGATTCAAGATTCTCGGTCGCCACGAACGTATAGGGACCGCTGGGCTCGGCGAGGTCGAAGAAGGGCACGGATTCGGGTGGAGTTTGAAAGGTAGACGTCATCCATTCCTCTTGCCGGTCGAAAGAGCGGTCCGGTCGTTGCACGTGATGAGAGAAGATGATCTGGACCGTCATCAGGCTAAAGAGACATAAGGCTCGGGTGAAGGTTGCGCTGACCTCCTGGAGCCGAGGGTCCTCTCTCATCAGGTAGTTCTCAACGAAATCGCTGACCACCTCGGCGAGTACCGGTATGCGCCGTGCCGTGAGCAAAAGGTGGACCATGGCGACGTCGGCTTCGGTGGCGTTGCGCGCGAAAGTGAAGGCGTCGTGCATGCTCGCCGAGTTGGAATTCTCGGCGGCGTTGAGACAAAGTTCGAATAGGGCGATGGCGCGCTCGGCGAGTTCGGCGATCCACAAATCGACCAGCATCTCCTCGGCGTCCTCGTAGCGAGCGTACGTCGCGCCGTGAGTGAGTCCGGCGCGAGCGCTCACCTCACGCAACGAGACGTGATCCACCCCTACTCGTAGTATTTCGTGAATTCCCGCATCTCGAATCGACGCGTCATTGGCGATTGCTTTTGTACTTCGTGTTTTTTTGGGCGAATCCACGCGAAAGTGTAACTCGACTTACTATTGTATTAAGAACATCCGTCACTAATTAACTTAACTTTCGAACTCGTTCGTCGTGAATCATGTACGAGTCTCGAACTACGAAAGTAATGGCATGACCCTCGCTTCGCACGTGCTCGTTCTCGCTTCGTCAACGACGACCTTCGATCCACATAAGGGGGCACCGTTTCCCGCCGCGCGCGTCATCGTCCTTGCCGTGCCGATCATTCTCTTGACTTTGATCTACCTTCGCGTTAAGGGATTAAAGAAGTAGTCGATGTCGTCGCTGCCCTACGTTCCCCTCGACCGGCGTGGGTGGCATCTCGCCATGGGCCTTCGACCGCTTGATGAATCCAAGTGGTTCGAGGTCGACGCGCGGCGTGACTCGGAACTCGTGTTGAAGAAGAAGCTCGTGAACGAGGAACGTGATGTCGTGGTTGCGATTCGAGAGACGGGAGCAGCACCGAGTGCGGAGTTGCTTGGCCTCGTCGTCGAGAATCTAGCGACGTACCATCCCGGGGTCCCTCTTGACATCGTTGAGGGAGAGCATCCAATCGTTCAAGCGAGCCTCCTCGTCCAAGAGGACCTCTGCGTTCTCGTGCACGATGAGAAGTGGCGCCTGGAAGCGGCGTGCGTGTGTTTTCCCTCGCGATGGAACCTTCTGAGCAAACTTGGCGCGACGCTCGACGACATACACGCGCCCGTACCGGGTTATGACCAGGAGTTGTCGCGACCAACGAACGCTTTCTTTGACCGATTGAAGCCAGAGCGCTCGTTCTGGCGGCTCAATTGGACCCTTTTGGATGACGCGGACTTGCATCAACCCAGTGGCCGCCGCGAGGGCCTCGAGAGTGACCCGGATCAGTGGTTTTTTAGGATCGAACGACAGACGGTGCGCAAATTGCCCGAAACGAGGGCCGCCGTATTCTCCATTCGCACCTACGTGGCATCGCTGGAACAGATGATGAACGAGAGTGCTGACTTCGTCGAAAACCTTCTCCTCGCGCTGGATTCGGCACCGGTGGCGACCAAGGCGTACAAGGGTTGGGTGGGCGTTGCGCAACAACTGCGCGCCGCCCTCGCGTGAAGTCAGGAGCGGGAAAGGTCCTTGGCGATGGCGACCACTTGCATTTCGTCGGTACCGGCGTAGATTCGCAGCACGCGCGCATCGCGTAGAAGTTGTTCGACACGGTACTCCGCGACGTAGCCGTTGCCGCCAAGTATCTGGATGGCGTCATCGGCTACCTGGCACGCCGCTTGAGCCGAGTACAGTTTCATCGCCGAAGCTTCGGCAAGCGTCGGGATCGCGCCGTGCAAAGATCGTTCGATGTGCGAGAAGACGAGATTTCGCACGTTGACGCGTGCGACTTCCATTTGAGCGAGTTTCAATTGGACGAGTTGAAAGTCCGCGATTGGAGTGCCCCAGAGCTTTCGATTCTTGGCGTAGTCAATCGATATCCTTTCGCACTCTTCGATGATGCCAAGCGACATCGCCGCGACGCCCGCACGCTCAGTGACGAAATTGTCCTTCGCACTCTGGCGACCGCCGCCCTTGGGCTCTTCGGTCTCGCCCAATAGCCGATCGCGCCCCACTCGTACTTTGCTCAAGAAAACGTCGCCGGTGGGTGAAGCGTGCTGTCCCATCTTTCGCATCGGCGACGACTGAACCAGACCGGACATCCCCTTGTCCAACACGAAGGTCAAGACCTTGCGGTTCCTCACATCGTCGCTCGCGCCGTCGTCGAGTTTGGCGTAGAGCACGATGGTGTCGGCATAGGGTCCATTCGTAATCCACGTCTTTTGACCGTTGAGTACGTAATCCTCACCGTCACGTTTTGCCGTGGTGCGCATGCCGCCGAGCGCGTCAGAACCCGAGTCGGGTTCGGTGATCGCCCACGCGCCCACCTTGTCAAGGGTCATCAGGTCCAGGGCCCATCGCTCCATCTGCGCGGGCGTGCCTAGTTTGTTGATCGTGCCCGCGGCGAGGCCCGTCGAAACACCAAGTGACGTTACGAGTCCTGGGCTCACCCGGCAGAGTTCGATCGTCGTTATCAGCTGGGCTGAGGGGTCCGAACCTTGGCGTGCACGGACTGGCTCTTCCCCCGAGATCTTGCGCTCGAGTTGACGCTTGAAGTTCTCGTGCGCCATCTCCTTCAGTCCGAAGGTCGCGTACATCTTTCGCAGGACTTCGTACGGGGGCACGCCGTTGTGTTCGAAGTCGTCAATGTGTGGGCGGATCTCCTCGTCGACGAATCGCCGGACGACCGCGATGATCGCTTGTTGTTCTTCTGTCCAGTCGTACATGTTCTTACGCCTCCCAACTCGTGCGTTTCAAGGTATTTCGATCGGTGTGCAGGACAATGGCCGGATGCCTTTGGTGTTCGACGACCGTCGTCTCGTCGTAGGAGAAGGTGTCACCCTCGATGGTGACGGTGACGTCGAATCGGGTGGTCTTGGCGATCTCGTCGAGATACTTGTTGGCGAGGATGCCGTAGGTGTTCGAGCCGAGGACTGCTTCGAGTTTGAAGGTCGTGGCGTCAGGTTCGACGGTGCCACCCGCGATGAGCGTAGAAGCGCGGGGAATCATGAAGCAACGCATGACTTGGTGGTGACGCGAGTCCCACATCCAGTAGCCGACCTCGGTGTGGAAAGGGTTGTCTTCGCCGTGTTTATACGCGGCCGTGCGGTAGTCGAGTCCGTAGAGGCTCTGATCGCCATTGGCGACCGGGCCAAAGGGCTTGAAGGTCGTCTTCTCGCGGTAAGGCGTCTCGGCGATCTTGCCCTTGTCGTTGTGGAACGCCACGTCCAGTCCGGTCCAATCGGATTCCCACGTGCCCACCAACCCGCCCAGGGGCCCCCACTCCTCGTAGATCATTACCGACTTCTCCTCGACACCAGGGACACGCTGTTTGCCAGGGCAATCCTAGGACGTGGCGCGTACTGGTTCACCCGGCGGACAGAGCTCGTCTACCAGCGCGGCGGTCCACTGAAGTTGACCGAACGCAACCACCACCAGCGCGACCGCGAGCCACGGTTGGCTGTGGGCTTCGATGACGAAGAGCCCGAGGAGTACGAGGTCGGCGAGAACGCGTCGTGTCGCGGACTTTGCGCTCAGTCGAACAGTGACTAGTGCGTCCACGGCGAGGATGTTGACACCCGGGATAAACGCCAAGGGCGTCCATCGTCCTTCGAGTTCGTGGAGTGCGAGGGCGAAGACAACCGATCCCACGACGAGTAGACCGACGCCGAAGTCGCTCGCGGCTTCGGCGAACCACAAGGGCGTGGGCTGGTGAGTGCCTGGCCAGTGGGCGAGAGTGCTCACGACGAGGCCCAGGCCCGAATAGAAGGACACGATGCCAAAGCGCACGAGTAGGTTGAGCGCGTTGATCAATGGCAGCGAGTCAACGAAAGAAGGAGCCGAGACCACCTCGCCGTAGGGACGGGTCAGTTCGGACCACGTGGTGCCGGTCCAGACGCGCCACTGGCGTTCACCACTGGGATCTGGATACCAACCAGGTGGTGGCGAGTTGGTCGACGAGATACTCACGGCGCTAGTCTGCCATTTACACGGGAGGGGATTCCGATGAGTCAGGTACGTGGCGCGGTGGCGCCGACTTCGGGAGCGCAAGACTCTCAAGCAATCAACGAGGCGGCGCTCAATCAGGCGATCGCCGACGTTAAAGAGCGAGCACTGGTGTGGGCGGGAACTTCGGCGCGCGATCGCGCGCGAATGCTCGAGCGAATCGTCGACGATACCTTCGCCGTCGCCGAAGAGTGGACCGCCGCCGGCTGTGCGGCCAAGGGCTACGATCCCCAGAGTCCCGAGGGCGGTGAAGAGCTCTTCAGTGGCGTGGGCACGTTCGTGCGCATGGCCCAAAGCTTCCGTCGTTCGATGCTCGACATTGCCGCCACGGGTCGTCCGCAGTACCCCGGGCCAGTTCGTCACAAGCCCGGCGACCGCATTGCCATTCAGGTAGTTCCGGGGTCCCCCTTCGACAAGGTCCTCTACGCCGGCATCACTGGCGAAGTGTGGATGGAGCCAGGCGTCGACGAAGTCCAGGTAAAGGCAACCCAGGCCGAGGTCTACCAGTCGCCGACCAGTCACGCGGGCGTGTCACTCGTCCTCGGTGCGGGCAACGTCGCCTCACTCGGACCGCGCGACGTGCTGACAAAACTCTTTGGCGAAGGCAAGGTGGTGGTCTTAAAAGCCAATCCGGTTAACGACTATCTCGTGCCCTACTGGGAGCGAGCTATGGCAGTGCTAATCGAAGGCGGCTTCTTGCGAATCGTGAGTGGAGGCGCTCAGGTAGGTGCGTACCTGACGAATCACGAAAGCGTAAGCGATATCCACGTGACCGGATCGGATAAGACTCACGACGCCATCGTCTTTGGCGTCGGACCCGAAGGGCAGCGCCGCAAGGCGAACAACGATCCGCTGATCACCAAGCCGGTGAGTTGTGAACTGGGCAACGTTTCGCCCGTGGTGATTGTTCCCGGTGTCTGGACCAAGAAGGAGATCAATTTCCAAGCGAGGCACGTGGCGACGATGATCGCCAACAACGCCGGGTTCAATTGTCTGACGCCGCGGATCATCATCACGCACGATGGTTGGGCTCAGCGTGACGAGTTCTTTGACGCGCTCGAGCGTGTCTTCGCTTCGATACCCACCAGACGCGCGTACTATCCCGGTGCCGGGTCGCGCCGCGACGCCTTCCTCGCGGAGCATCCCGATGCGCACGAGATCGGTGAGATCCACGATGAGACGGTGCCCTGGACGATTGTTCGCAACGTCGACGCTTCAGCGACCAGCGACATCTGCTTGAACGTTGAAGCCTTCTGTGCGCTCTGCGCCGAGACGGCGCTCGCCGCGGATTCTCCGGCTGATTTCGTGAGGCGAGCTACCGATTTCTGTAACGACGTCGTCTGGGGGACGCTCTCGATGACTCTGCTCGCGGACCCTCGGACTATGAAGGATCCCGAAACCGGGGCCGCCATCGAACAAGCGATCGCGGACTTGCGTTACGGTTCGATCGGGGTGAACCTCTGGCACGCGTTGAGTTTTGCCTTCGCCGCGACCGTGTGGGGAGCGTACCCGGGCCATCCAATCACCGATATTCAGTCCGGTACCGGTTTCGTCGGCAATGGGTTCCTTTTCGCCAAGCCCCAGAAGTCGGTCGTGCGTGGCCCTTTTGTGGCGACGCCCGCGCCCGCGTGGTTCGCGACGAGCAAGAACTCCGCAGTCGTTATGCGCAAGCTCCTCGCCTTTGAGGTCAAGCCTTCCTGGCTCAAGATGCCCGGGCTGCTCGTGGCGGCCCTGCGCGCTTAGGGACGAAACGTCAGGACGGTACTGACACCGATTGCGGTGCACACCTTGGTCGAGCACGCCGCGCTGATGAGGGGTGACGGAACGTACTTCAAGTTCGCGGTTTCGATCCGGTGGTCGTAAACAGTGGCGAACCATGGTTTGCCCGGACCTACGTCACCAACCACGACGCATCGCGCGATTGACGTGCAGGCCATGGCGTTCGCCGCCGCGGGCAACGCCTTGGCGGTCCAACGACGACCGAAAGATCCGCTGCTGACGACGTAGGACTTCGAGGCGGTGGTAGCCAGACCTGCGCAGTCGCGCCTCGAGCAAGTCAACGAGGTCAAGCTCGTCCACGAGGAGCGCGTGGGACGTAGGTTCCACGTGATTCCGCCGTCGAGCGTGACTTCAAGCACTACCGAATTCGCGTCACTCGTCGCGCTCACCATGCACGTGAGCGAGTTTGTGCAGACCATATTGGTGACGGTGTCGCTCGAAGACCACGCTAGGGGTAACTGCGTTGACCAGCTGGCGCCGTCGTCTGAGGAGTAGGTGATCTTTGAGACGGTGTTCACGCCGTCGGTGATCACCGCGGCGCACGATGACGCACCGTAGCAGCTGAGCGTTCGAATCCCCTGGCCGCCCCGAAGCGACGACAGCGCTACTACTGATTGGGACGAGGCGTTGTAGTTCCACAGCAGGTCACCAGTCGGCTGAATGCCGCCGATGAGACACTCGGTCGCCAGACATGACGCGGAGGTAATGAGTGAAGACGACGCGCTGGGAACCACGAGTGAGGACCAGGTGCCGTTGGATTCACGATATTCACCCACGCTCGTCGGCGGAAGGTTCGAGCCGGTCGTGCCCAGTGCGATACACGAACCCGACAACGTGCAGGCGCTCGTGTGCAGCGGTACAGAAATCCCCAGTGAGGGGAGCCCCGTCACGTGTGGAGATGGCTGTTGGGCACAGCTGGCGAGCGCGAGAGCGCTCACGATGAGCAAAACGCAAAGTCGCCAGGCCCGAGGCACCTTCAATTGCAGTCGGCTCATAGTGATGTGCGTGCTTTCGTGTGAGAGTTCTAGACGATGCTAGCGAGGTACTCGTCGTTCCCGGCTCAAGCCGACGCGTACCCTTGGGTCTATGAACTGGGTCGACTTCGTCATCCTCGTCCTGGTCCTGCTCGCAGGTCTCAACGGCTGGCGGGCGGGCGCGGTTCGACAAGTCGCTGGCTACGTGGGCCTCGGGGCGGGATTTGTCCTCGGCACGCTCATCGCTCCGCCGATCTCGACGGCCATTACCCACGCGGCGTGGCGACCGCTGATCGCGCTCGCGCTCGTGTTCGTCGCCACCGTGCTCGGCGGCACCTTGGGTCGAATTGTCGGCGGCGTAGCGGCGGGTTCTATGCACGCGCTTCACTTCGGCGTCGTTGACAGTGCCGGCGGCGTGGTGGTGGGGGTAGTGGGTACCCTGGTCGGTTGTTGGTTGATCGCTGGACTTCTTGCTTCGACCGCTTGGGGTTCGCTCGCGAGCGAGATCCAGAACTCCAAGGTTCTGGACGGTATTAATAAGGTGATGCCCCCAGTGCCGTCCATCGAGGCCAAAGTGCAGTCCCTCTTTCGAAACGCGGACTTTCCGAGCATTTTCGCCTCAATCGTGGCGCCAACGCTGCCAGTAACCGTGGCACCAAGGAAACTTGGTCCGCTCGTCACCTCCCTGGGTTCACCCAGTGACGTGGTGAAGGTACTGGCGAGCGGGGGTTGCTCGAGAGTTCAAGAGGGCACCGCGTTCTTCGTTTCAAGCCATGACGCAGTGACCAACGCCCACGTCGTGGCGGGTGAGAAGATTTTCGCGGTCAATGGCATACCCGCTTCAGTGGTGCTCTTCGACCCCAGTTATGACATTGCGATACTGCGAGTGGGTTCGGTACACGAGTCGCCGTTGATCTTTCTACCAAGGGTGGCGGCGGCGGGAACTCGTGCGGTGGTCGTTGGATTTCCGCTCAACGCGACTCGAACCGCGGCCCCGGGCTACATCGAAGGAAACGTCACCGCGCAGGGTCGAGACATCTACGACCAGCGACTCCTCACGAGGACCTACGAAGTCCTCGAAGTGAACGTGAACCCAGGTAACTCCGGTAGCCCCGTACTGGTCGGGGGTGACGTGGCGGGTGTCGTTGAATCAAAGTCGCTGAGCGAAGCGAGCACCGCCTACGCCATACCCGACTCGATCGTAGTGGCCGACCTCGCGCGCGCAGGAACGCACGACGTTTCAACGTCTGGTTGTCTGCCCTAGCCGGCGGCGCGTACGGCCGCCGCGAGGACTTCGAGTCCGTCTTCGAGCTGCTCGTCGGTGATCACCAGTGGCGGCAATAGTCGGATGACGTTGCCGTACGTGCCGCAGGCGAGCGCGATGACGCCGTGCTGGTTGCAGTAGCTCACGACAGACTTCGCGGCTGCGGCGTTGGCGTTCTTCGTGCCGGGCTGGACGAGTTCGATCGCGATCATGGCACCTCTTCCGCGCACGTCACCGATGATGGCGACGT